>NZ_JACHDR010000001.1:314403-628806 GCF_014201135.1 Neomicrococcus aestuarii
TCTTCGCCTTCTGAAGTGGTGTCCGCGCCGACGCTTCGGCGTGCGCGGGTGGACGAATTCGACGTCATGCTTCCGGCCTGCGCCGCGATGTTTGAAGAGGAGCTGGGGTATTCGCCGCTCATCACCGGGCGTGCGTACTACGAACAGCGTGTGCAGACCCTGATTAGCCGCGGGTATTCGCTCGTGGACCGCGACCCCGATGGTCAAGTGGTCTTCAAAGCCGAGCTCGGGAATGTTTCCCCGCGGGCAACCCAGATCCAGGGCGTGTGGATGAACCCTTCCGTGCGAGGTCACGGGCTGGCGAAGTCCTACATGGCCGCCGTCATTGACATCGCTTTGGAAGTGGCGCCCATCGTGAGCCTCTACGTCAACGACTACAACAAGACCGCTGTGAATGTGTATCGCCGCGTTGGTTTTGAAGAAATTGGCGAGTTCGCAACAGTACTTTTTTAGGTTCTAATTGTGGTGTGCTTGGGATAAGTTTGTGAGGTAGCTCGCTGTTCATTCTCGGGGGAAACCATGAATAAGAAGCACCTCATCGCCCTGCCCTTCGCCATCACTCTTCTCATCACTGGATGTGGCGCCGGCCCTTCGTCTGTAAGTACCTCTTCCTCTATAGGTAACTCTCAATCTTCCGCCAGTAGTGCTGTCGCTTCCTCAAGTAGCACGGAAGCCGCCGCTTCGAGCGCGACTACAGCTGCGTCGTCGTCCTCCAAATCTTCGAGCGAATCCATCGGTGGGTACACCGCGGACGAACTCAAAGCGATCGTTCGCAAGCTAGCCTGTGGCATCAACGGCGCGGTGGTGTCAGACAAAGACGATCTCATCGCGGACGCAACGGAGGACATGGCCTCGCCCGGAAGCATGACCTACGCGCCAGCCATTTGCGGGACAATGGACGCGGTTGAGGCCGCTAAGTCGCAGTACGAAGGGCTGAACGTCGCCGCCTTTGACGTCATGGATCCCACTGGCGGAAACGAGCGATTCGGCGTGATGCTGACCTCTTTCGCCAACAGCCGGCAGGCGGAGGCCTCCGTGCCGGCTCCAAGCCTCGTGACGGGCGAGTGCAGTAACTATACGGTGGATGTTCCGACCGCTGCCGTGACTATGAAAACCGCGCTGACACAGGTGCAGATCACGACCACCGCGGAATCCGTGACGTCCTGGCGGCGGGATTATGTGGCCGCCAACCAGAAAATGAGGACCTACCTTGCGGTTGCGCAACACGGAAACGTGACGATTCGCGCGAGCGTTTTCGTTGACTCTGACGCTCAAGGTATTGCGAAACTTGAGGAGCTCATGGACGCCGCGGTCGCTGAACTGAATTAGTTCATTTGTTGGGGTTTTAGGTATATCGTTGTGGAGTAGCTCACTACTCACACGGGGGAATGCCATGAAAAAGAAGTACTTGATCGCAGTACCGTTTGCGCTCGCCCTCGCAGTGACGGGTTGTAGTTCTTCGGGTGGAAGCTCTTCTTCGTCCGCGTCTTCATCGTCTGCCTCTGGTGCGTCCTCGTCAGCTGCGACTTCGGCGGCCTCAACCTCCGCAAGTAGCTCCGCAGCGGCCTCTTCGAGCGAGACCTCAGCTGCGTCATCGTCCGCAGTTGCAGGCGGTGCCGTGGGCGGATACACCGCCGAGGAGCTCGAGGCCATCGTCACGAAACTTTCCAAGGGTGAAACCGGTGCCGTGGTGATGAGTGAGGCTAAGCTTTTGGCCTCCGCTGATCAGAGCGAAGAGCTCGTCAAATCCATGAAGATCACCCCTGCTACGTGCGCTGACTTGCAGGCGATTAGCGACATTTCGTCGAAGCTGGACTCTGTGAATGTTGCCGCCTACACCGCCGCGGATGCGGCAGCCGGCACCAGCAGTGGCATCACGCTCATGTCCTACGAAGATTCGTCCCAGCTGAATTCGGACATGTCCAAGTTCGGCGACATGGATGCTCAGTGCAAGACCTACTCCTTGGAGATGCAGGGGCTCGAGGTGAAAGCGGCCGTGAAGTCTCTGGATATCAGCACGGATGCCGATTCTGCCACCGCGTTGCAGCAAGACATTGCGATCATGGACCAGAAGGTCAGCACCTACATTGCCCAGGCGGTCAAGGGTAATGTCGCGATTTCTGCCACGACCACCGGTGATACCGCGGCCGAAGGTGTTGCGAAGCTCGAGAAGCTGGTGAACGCAGCGGTTGCTGAGCTGAAGTAGCGCTTCACTTACAACATTTAGTACGACGTCGTAGCTCGCTTTCTGTTTCTTGCCCCCGGTTTTCGTGGGGTAGTTATGGGAGGTGGGGTGCGGCGTCGTATTTGTTTTCTGGCGTTCGTTTGCGGGGTTTTCTGGTGTGTTTCACGCACAGGTGATTGTTGTGCACAGGGGTGTTGCGGGGGTGGTGTTTCGAATGTTTCTTCGGTAGAATAAAAGTGTTCGAAAGTTCGAAGGCTGGGGGCCTGAACGCATGACTACCGCACTAGAAATCCAACCCACTCACCCAACTACCGACACCGCACCAACTGGTGCTTCTCCGCTTGCCGCGAGCGGTGCTGCTATACCTCGTGCTGCTCTGCCTGCTGGGGGTGGGGTTGACCGGTTTCGGCTGATCCACGAGGCTGTTTCGTCGGCGATGGATTCGTTGATGGGTGCGTCGATGTCTCGGGGTGCGTGGAAAGAATGCGCGGGACTGATCGAACAACTATCCCACCAGATCGCCCGCGGCCAGGTCCATGCGGCGGAACAGTTTGTTGATATTGCGTCCCGGGAAGCTGCTACGGGTTCCGGGAACCGGTTGCGGTCTAAGAACCCGGAAGAAGAGCTCGCCGCCCATTTGGGGGTATCTAAAGCCGAGATCCGGCGCCGCCTCAGCGTGGCAGAGGGGTTACGAGACCGACTCGACGAGTACGGGGAATCCCTGGGCGCGAAACTCCCACTGGTGGCTGATGTGTTCATGAACGGGAACATGTCCCTGCTTGCTGCAACCACCATGGTTCGGGAGATCAGTAAAGCCGAAACCATCGCCAGTGCTACCGAAGGCGTGGATGCTGATGCGACGCGTGAGGGGATGGAAGCCGCCCTGGTGGGGGCTAACCGCACCGGAGGATGCCCGTTAGTGTCCACAGTGGCGAAGAACTGGTTGAACCGACTCAACACCAACAATGTCACCGCGACTGATGAGCTCAAGCGTCAGTTCCAAGGCTTGCACCTACTCGGACGCAAATACGGTTTGAATCATGGGGAGTTCTATTTCGACGACGAACAATGGGCCGTCATCGCAGCCGGTTCCACCTTCGAAGCCAACCCCCGCGTCAAAACCACCACCGGCACTGATGCCAGCACCTCTGGCGGCGCCAAGGGCACCACGGATGAAGCGGGTAACGCCATAACCCCGAATGCCACCACCTCGGGGAGCACGGGGTCGTGCCTTGATGTGAATGGTGACGTTCATGAGGTGCCGGAGGTGTTGAAGGATTCGCGCACTCGCGCGCAAAAGCTTGCCGACGGTTTGGTGCGTAGTGTGCGGGCTGGGTTGGAGTCTAAGAAGCTACCAGTCAACGGTGGGTTACGACCCCAAGTAATGGTCGCGATCGACTTGGAAACGTTGCAGGGTCGGGTGGCAGCTGATGAGAAGTATTTATCGCATTCAGCCCAGCTAGGCCCGGTAGATCCGGGCATGATCCGTAAGATTGCGTGTGATGCGCAGATCCTGCCGGTTGTGTTGAATGGTGAGGGCAGGGTGTTGGATGTGGGGGAGCCGCAACGGTTGTTCACTCAAGAACAACGCAAAATCTTGTATACGAGAGATCTCGGTTGCACTGCCCCGGGGTGCACGGTTCCGGCGGATGGGTGCGAAGCCCATCATGTGAAGGAATGGTCCCAAGGCGGTCCGACCACGATTGATAACGGGGCACTGGTGTGTCATTACCATCATCAACTCGTGCACGAAACCGACTGGCGAATCAACGTTAGTTCCGGGGTCCCGTACTGGGTTCCACCGAAAGCCGTCGACCCCAACCAGATCCCTTTACGAAACCACTACTTCCGCCACGGCCTCACACCCTAACACCAGCCAAGACGCCCGCGCCTTGATGAAGCGCGCGTGCCCACACTACGGAAGTGTCTTAAGGGGCGCCCGATGCTTCCTGGTTGGTTCGTGGGATTGGTTCGAGTCCGTTTCGAAAAGCTTCAGGTGATCCGAGGTTTGGGTCAGCCTGATCGTGACACCCCGTCACGCCACTAGACACCACTGGTGAGCACGACGGGCGTGCCCTGACAACCACATAGAAACGGTCCGGCGTTAAGCAACAACGCCGGACCAGACGACGGGAACTGCTTACCGACGCCTAAGAATTGGTGAGAAATTCTGGGTCAGTCAGACAGACTCGCCAGTCTTCGGCTTTTGCGTACGTAATCAAGGATGAGCTGCCTGACTCGTCCAAGAACTGGATGACAGAGTGACCACGCAGCACGGCCGTCTGATCAACAGGGATAGCTTGCGCGTTGTGGTTGAACCAGGCGATGCGCTCACCATTGACGGAGCATTCGAAGGAGTTCTCGTTGAGAATCTCGATGTCGGTGACGGTCCCGATGATGGGCTCCGACATAGCCAGTCGGACCTGGATCGGATGAACTTTGTGCCCTGGTCGGTAGTACCAGCAAGTATGTTCGTCCAACTTCACGACGGCAGCAGGCTGACCGATGGCGTTTTCGACCATGTAGACACGGCCGAGGGTAGCGGTGTTCTGAGACAAATCAGGTTTCCTTTCGCTCTTCCCACGGCAACTTGCCGCGAGCAGATCTTCCTCCGGGGGCACCGTGCGCGTTGCGCGGTTGCCAGCCGACCAGCCGGAGGGCGTGAGGTCGGACTTCTTGATCCGTCAAAGAATCTAGCTGAGCATCACGACACTTAGAATCTGAGCCTGTAAATGCTGAAAAGTTGAGGCTAGATGCTTCGATGTGTTTGGAGCGTAGTGCTGCTTATGGCGGTCTATCGCCGAAACTGCATTAAAGTAGTTCTCATTGCGTTGCGTGTGTCGCGAGGACTTCAACTACCGTTGAGCTCTCGCAAGACGCGCATTACACATTTGACGCGATGGACGCATCGCAGAATGGACTAACTCATCGTGGCACTACGCCTTTCCTCGCTTTTCTTGCGCACTCTGCGTGATGATCCTGTTGACGCCGAAGTAGCGAGCCACAAGCTCCTCGTGCGCGCTGGCTACATTCGCCGCGCTGCCCCGGGCATCTACTCTTGGCTACCGCTCGGACTGAAGGTTCTTGGGAAGGTTGAAAACATCGTTCGCGACGAAATGAACGCGATCGGTGCTCAGGAAGTGCACTTCCCAGCCTTGCTGCCGAAGGAACCTTACGAAGCCACGAACCGTTGGACCGAATACGGCGACGGCATTTTCCGCCTCAAGGACCGCAAAGAAGCGGACTACCTTCTTGCACCAACGCACGAGGAAATGTTCACCCTCTTGGTGAAGGACCTGTACAGCTCGTACAAGGACCTCCCTGTGTACCTGTACCAGATCCAGACCAAGTACCGCGACGAAGCACGTCCGCGTGCTGGGCTCCTGCGCGGTCGCGAATTCATCATGAAGGACTCATACTCCTTCACGATCGACGACGAAGGTTTGGAAGCCGCATACAACGCGCACCGTGCCGCCTACCTGACGATTTTCGAGCGCCTCGGCCTTGAAATCGTGGTTGTAAAGGCGACCGCGGGCGCCATGGGCGGATCCAAATCTGAAGAGTTCTTGCACCCATCCGCGGCCGGCGAAGACACCTACGTTCGTTCGGCCGGCGGCTACGCCGCGAACGTTGAAGCCGTGACCACCGTGGTGCCCGAATCTATCGACTACACGAACGCGCCTGCGTTCGAAGTACACGACACCCCGAACACCCCCACCATCGAGACGCTCGTCAACGCCTCGAACGAGATCAAGCCGCGCGAAGATCGCCCGTGGGTTGGCGCGGACACGTTGAAGAACGTCGTCCTCGCCGTGGTCACACCAGAAGGCGAACGTCGTCTTGTGGTTGTGGGCTTGCCAGGCGACCGCAACGTAGACACCAAGCGCATGGAAGCAACCATCGGCGGCATCCTGGGCATCGGCGGCGAAGTTTCCGTTGAGCAAGCCACAGATGAGGACCTCAAGACTCAGCCGCTGATCGTCAAGGGCTACCTTGGCCCAGCTCTCGGCACGGACAACGTGCTGTTGGGTGCAGAAGGATCCAAGACGGGCCTGCATTACCTCGTCGATCCTCGCGTGGTTCCTGGAACCGAATGGATCACGGGCGCCAACGAGAAAGACAAGCACGTCTTCGGTTTGGTCGCTGGTCGCGACTTCACGTGGGACGGCATCGTCGAAGCCTCCGAAGTTCGCGAAGGCGACTTGGCTCCAGACGGATCCGGCCCACTCGAATTGGCGCGCGGCATGGAAATGGGACACATCTTCCAGCTCGGTCAGAAGTACGCGAAGGCACTTGGCCTACAGGTTCTGGACCAGAACGGCAAGCTCACCACGGTCACGATGGGCTCTTACGGCATCGGTGTTACGCGTGCCGTAGCTGCGATCGTCGAAGCCAGCCACGACGACAAGGGCATCGTGTGGCCGCGAGCTGTTGCACCCGCAGATGTGCACCTCGTCGTCACCGGTAAGGGCGAGGAACTATTCGCAGCAGCTGACAACCTTGTCGCGGACTTGGAAGCACGCGGACTGGACGTCATCTACGACGATCGTCCCAAGGTTTCCGCAGGCGTGAAGTTCTCCGACGCAGAACTCATCGGTGTCCCCACCATCGTGGTGGTCGGCCGCGGTTTGGCTGACGGCGTGGTGGAAGTGAAGGACCGCGCAACCGGTGAAGCTCAAAACGTTGAGCTTGAGAAGATCGCTGACTACCTAACCAAACTAGTCAAGTAGAAAATCAAGCAAACAGTAATGAACATGGCGGCCGCGACCAGGGTAAGTTTTTGAACCTTGGTCGTGGCCGCCAGTGTTTGACGAAGACGTACGTAAGGCCGTGCGATCGACGAGAAGTGCAACGGAGACGTACGCCGGTGTGACTAGGAAATATGGCTGCGAAACATGACCGAGTGACGTGACGCGAGAAAGCTGGGACCTGCTGATGGAGTGGTTGACAACCCTGCCGGGCTCTGGCTTGGAAGATATCCAACTTTCGACGGTGCTTATGGTGATCATCGCCGGACTCGCGGCAGGTTGGATTGATGCGGTCGTGGGTGGTGGCGGCCTGATCCAACTTCCCATCATGTTGCTGATTCCGGGAATCACCCCAGTTCAAGCGCTCGCGACCAACAAAATGGGCTCGATCTTCGGAACCACCACCTCGGCCATCACGTACTACCGCCGTGCGCATCCGGACCTCAGAACCGCCCTCCCGATGGCTGGCATCGCGCTGATCGGATCCTTCGCAGGGGCGATCGTCGCAACCATTATTCCGGCCGAAATCATCAAGCCCGTGATCGTGCTCGCGTTGATCGCGGTACTGCTTTTCACAGCACTCAAACCCACTGCGGGAACTCTGACGGAATTACGGTACGACGGCGCGACGCACCTCACGATTGCATGCTTGATTGGGCTATCGGTCGGCTTTTACGACGGCGTGCTGGGGCCGGGAACGGGATCCTTCCTGATCATCGCGATGGTGATGTTCTTGGGTTATTCATTTCTGGCGGCATCGGCCAAAGCGAAGATCGTCAACCTCGCGACGAATGCGGGCGCGCTGATGTTTTTCCTGCCAAGTGGGCACTTGCTGTGGGGACTGGGGTTGATCCTTGGCGTCAGCAACATGATCGGTGGCTATATCGGCGCCCGCATGGCGATCTCAAAGGGCGCCAAGTTCGTTCGCGTGATTTTTCTGGTGGTGGTGTCGGTGCTGATCGTTCGACTCGGCTGGGACGTCGTGGCCGCATGGTGAGTGGTACGAGAATTTAGTGCGAGACCTCAGTATGAGCGTCTACAGTGAGCACCTACGACGAGTGCTCAGTACGAGTGCTCAGTTCGAGTGTTCGGTACGAGCGCCTAGCGGGCGCCTTCTGCCATGAACTGCACTCGCAACGCTAAAGCCAACAGCTGATCGCGACCTTCAGAACCTGCCGACTGTCCGCTCGAAAGATCAACGAGGGCCTCTGAGAGCTCCAGGAGACCCGCATCAATGGTTGCGCCCGATTGCTCCGTAAAGTTGTCCGGCAAGACGTAGCCACCTTGTCGGACAGGAGCGCACGAGTCAGCGTTGTGCTCTTCCAAACGGTGGCCCAACAAGGTCAACGGTTCGGTCCGCGACTCCAACAACTCGCGCGTGCTGCCCTGAGCATTGGCGGCGGCGACACTGTAGGCGTACTCGAGTCGGTAGGCGATATCCGCGGCTGCAGAAGCCGAGCATTCCGGTGCGATGTTCAACGTCGACCGCAGCGACGAGGACAAAGACGACGGCAACGACAATGAACCGGTTGGAAGTGTAGCCACCGTTGTTCGAATGGTGGCTGGGGTGAAATCATCCGCAGTGTATTCGGTAAGTGGGTCCTTGAAGAGCGCCTTTTGATCCGCTGCAGGTGAGCCGCCGATCGACGGATCATCACCCAGATTGCGTGCCTTAAATCGAAGATCCTGGGCAAGCCTCGCAAGGGAGAGTGCACGCTCCGGCTCTGCGGTCAGAGACTCCCGCATGGCGTACTGGGACGATTGTGCAAGAAGCACACGGAGAGCCAACGGATCGGCGTTTGAAGTCCCGGTGCCAGTGTTTTCATTGCCGGAAATCCCGGCGCCCGATGCCACGGCACTCGATGTATCAGCGTTGGAATTTTGGCTATCCGACGGCGAACCACTCGCAGACGCGACCGCGTTTTCAGAATCCTGAAGCTCGCGAAGCCGATCATCGTTCAGCAACAACCCCGCCGAGTCTCCGATGGTCGCCCGCAAACTATCGAGGCGGCTAAGAGCCTCGGCGCTCGTGACAGAACCGGACGATTTGAGTGCATCAATAGACGAGAGCAACTGCGGCACAAAAGAGTCAGGGCTGGAATCAGCCGGCCCCGTCTCTTGCGCAGCCAGAGCGGCACTTTCCGCAGAGGCACGGGCTTGAGCTGCGGCGTCGTACACCAAAGGAACAGAAACCCCCACCGCAACCGCAGCCAGGCACACCACGATAGTTCTGCGCAACCGGGCGCCTCGCGTGGTCTGCGCAAGGCGAGGACTGTGATCGGGGCGCGGGGGAGTGCTCATCCCTTCGATTCTGACAGACGAACCCTGATTTTCCGCTCAACCCGAAGTCAGGTATGCTGAACTGCTCCAATGAGGCACTCCTAAAGTAGAGAATGTGCCTAGAATTTTCATAACAACATAGCGGGAGGCCGGAATGAGTCAGACGGAATCAGAACGCATCGCGGAGTATCTTCGCCCGACCGTCACAGCAGCTGGCCTCTTCCTTGAAGCTGTCGATGTAAAAGGACAGGGCAAGGACCGCATTGTGCAGGTGCTTGTCGACTACGAAGAGGGCACCGCATCAGTCACGTTGGACGAAATCTCCGACGTATCCCAAGCAATCTCCACGGCCCTCGACGCCGATCCCGCGCTGGACCAGAGCCCCTACGAGCTCGAAGTTTCCACCCCAGGTGTCAGCCGACCACTGACCGAACCGCGCCACTGGCGCCGGAACGTGGGACGCACCGTCCGCGTGAACGTCATGGGCCAAGAGAACGTGACGGGCGAGCTGATTGACGCTCGCGAAGGCGGCATCACGCTGGTGCCAGTCATCGAAGCCCCTAAGAAGGGCATGAAGTCCAAGCGCGGGGAACCGCAGGACATCGAATTTTCCCAAATTCGCCGCGGAAACGTAGAAGTAGATTTCTCCGCTGCGGATAAAGTGAGTGACGAAGACCTAGAGGCGCTGGACGAGGAAGACTTCGACGCGCTCAATCCTGAGGAGGACAGCAATGGACATTGATATGGCAGCATTGCGCGAGTTGGAGCGCGATCGCGACATTCCCATTAGCGTGCTCTTGCCCACGATTGAGCAAGCACTCGTGCTCGCTTATCACCGGAGCCCCGGTGCAATCGACAAGGCTCGCGCTGAAGTAGACCGCAAGACCGGACACGTGACCATCTGGGCCATGGAGTACGACGAAAACGACGAAGAAGTAGGGGAGTTCGACGACACCCCCACTGGTTTCGGTCGTATCGCGGCAAGCACCGCTCGCCAAATCATCCTCCAGAGGCTGCGCGACGCCGAAGATGACAACATCTTGGGCGAATTCCGTGGCAAGGAGGGCGAGCTCGTCTCCGGCCAGATCCAGCAAGGCATGTCAACGCATACCGTTCTGGTGAACCTCGGCACGGTTGAAGCGATCCTGCCTCCGCCAGAGCAGGTTCCGGGTGAGAAGTACCCACACGGCGGCCGCATTCGTGCGTACGTGGTGGACGTTCGTAAGGGACAGAAGGGTCCTTCGATCACGGTGTCCCGCTCCCACCCGAATCTCGTTCGGAAGCTTTTCGAATTAGAAGTTCCGGAGATCGCTGACCGCACCGTCGAGATTGTCTCGCTGGCGCGCGAAGCAGGTCACCGTTCCAAGATCGCCGTCCGCTCCCGCAAGCAAGGCGTTAACGCCAAGGGCGCGTGCATCGGCGAAATGGGTTCGCGCGTGCGTGCAGTCATGAACGAACTGGGTGAAGAGAAGATCGACATTGTTGATTACTCGGACAACCCGGCCGTGTTCATTGCCAGCGCTCTTTCGCCGGCCCGCGTCACTAACGTGACCATCCTGGACGAAAACACGCGATCCGCTCGCGTGCTGGTTCCGGAAGGACAGCTGTCCTTGGCGATCGGTAAGGAAGGGCAAAATGCTCGCCTCGCCGCCAAGCTCACTGGTTGGCGCATCGACATCGCAGCGGATCCGTCCACATCCCGCGAACAGTAGCTTCCCGACTCTCGCTTTTTGTGCTTGGGAGAACTCAGGCACAAAAAGCGATAGACTGGACTGCGACTCTTTGAGCGGTTGACATAGCAATGTGAAGGGAAGTGCCGTGAGTTCATTGAATGAACCGCACCGCACCTGCATTGGATGTCGCCAATTAGATAGCCAACAACAAATGCTGCGATGGGTCCTCGAAGTTCGCTCCGAGGACTCTCAGGATGTCAGCCAGATAGACCCTAGCAATGGTGTGTTGCAAGTGGTTGCTGATCCTGAACGTCGCAAGTCCGGTAGGGGTGCTTGGATGCATCCCGCTCCGGAGTGTGTAGCGCTCGCCGTCAAAAAGCGGGCCTTTGCGCGGGCCTTTCGAGCCAACGGATTACATCCCTCGGAAGACGCGTTGAACATTGAAATAGCTCACACCACCGTCCGATATGAAAGCGGGTCAGAAAACTGATGGAAACCCGATGAGTACCAAGCGATGAACGCCCAGTGATGAAGAATCTACTGAGCGCAAATCAGGGTATGTCGACGCAATCTGCCGTCATGCCGATTCACGAATAACGACGGTTCGTTTCCTGTCTGGGACTCGGACCGAGACAGGAGAACTGTGGCCAAGCTCCGCGTTCACGAGCTCGCAAAAGAGCTCGGAATTAGCTCTAAGGAAGCGGTTACAAAACTGCAAGAAATGGGCGAATTCGTTCGCTCTGCCTCATCTACCATTGAGGCTCCCGTAGTCAAGAAACTTCGCAGCGCCTTCCCGCAATCCGGTGGCGCATCCAAAGCAACCGCCAAGCCAGCTACGGCTAGCCAGGCGTCAACCAAACCAACTCCGGCCGCTGCTGGCGCAGGTACCGTCACCGGTGCAAGCGCAGCAGAAGCCGATGCCTCAGGCGCATCCAAGCCTGCCGCCAAGCCAAGCGTGGATAGCTCCGCGAAGCCTGCAGCGGACGCCTCTGCACCTAAGCCAGGTGTCGCCCGTCCGGGTGCACCGACTCCAGGTCCAGCACGTCCAGCAGCTTCGGACAACGCGGCTACGTCCTTGTCTTTCGAAGCTCCAGCTTCGTCTGCACCGACAGCCTCTACGCCTGAAGCTTCGGCTCCAGCAGCTGAGAAGTCAGCTCCTTCGGCTCCAGCAGCAACGCCAGCACCTGAAAAGCGCGCCGAAAAGCCCGCTGCAGATGCAAGCAACGCTCCTAAGCCACCAGCTGCCCGTAACGGTGACGCTCCAGTAGCGCCACGTCCAGGTGCACCTAAGCCAGGCGGCGCACGTCCGGGCAACAACCCGTTCTCGTCCCAGCAGGGCATGCGCTCCGGCGATGCTGGCTCCGGCGCAGCTCGTCCAGGCGGTCCACGCCCAGCAGCTCCTCGCCCAGGTGGCGCACGTCCGGGTAACAACCCGTTCTCGTCCCAGCAGGGCATGCGTTCCGGTAACTCCGGAAACGGCGGACCACGTCCGGGCGGTCCTCGCCCAGGTGGCCCACGTCCAGGTGCCGGTGCTCCAGGCGCTGGTGCACCACGCACGGGCGCTCCACGCCCAGCAGCGGGACGTCCGGCAGCAGGCCCAGGTGCCGGCGGTGCAAACCGTCCGACTCCAGGCAACATGCCTAAGCAGATCGATCGTTCCCAGACTGCACCAATTGGTAGCCGTCCAGGTCGCGGCGCGGGACGCCCAGGTGGCGGAGCCGGTGGCACCGGCGGTCCAGGTGGCGGCCCACGCAGCGGTAGCGGCGGCGGTCCACGCGGTGGCAACATCGGTGGTCGCGGTAACGCTCAGGGCGCATTCGGTAACAGCCGAGGCGGCGGCGCAGGCCGCGGTCGTCAGCGCAAGTCCAAGCGTGCGAAGCGTCAAGAGTTTGAGACGTTCAACGAGCCAGCACTGAGTGGTGTTTCCATCCCTCGCGGCGATGGCGAAACCGCCATTCGCTTGCGTCGTGGAGCATCGCTTGCTGACTTCGCTGAGAAGATCAACGCCGATCCAGCAGCTCTCGTGAAGATTCTCTTCCACTTGGGCGAAATGGCTACGTCTACTCAGTCGCTTGACGAAGAATCGTTCCAGCTCTTGGGCGCCGAAATCGGCTACAAGATCGAGATCGTTTCCCCAGAAGACGAAGAGCGCGAGCTCCTCGAGTCCTTCGACATCGACCTCGACAACGAGCTCGAGTTGGAGACCGACGACATGCTGGAGGCTCGTCCTCCAGTGGTTACCGTCATGGGTCACGTTGACCACGGTAAGACGCGTCTGTTGGATGCCATCCGTAAGTCCAAGGTTACTGAGGGCGAAGCCGGCGGCATTACGCAGCACATCGGTGCTTACCAGATTCACCGTGAGCATGAAGGCGTCGATCGCGCCATCACGTTCATTGACACCCCGGGTCACGAAGCGTTTACCGCTATGCGTGCTCGTGGTGCTCAGGTCACCGACATCGCAGTCCTCGTGGTTGCAGCAGATGACGGCGTCATGCCACAGACCATTGAAGCGCTCAACCACGCTCAAGCGGCAGGTGTGCCGATCGTGGTTGCAGTGAACAAGGTGGACAAGCCTGACGCTAACCCTGACAAGGTCAAGGGCCAGCTCACCGAATACGGACTGGTTCCGGAAGAGTACGGTGGCGAAACGATGTTCGTTCCGGTTTCTGCATTGCAGAACCAGGGCATCGCCGAGCTCATCGAAGCAGTCCTGCTGACCGCAGACGCTGCTCTGGAACTCAAGGCCAACCCTGACAAGGCAGCTCGAGGCGTGGCTATTGAAGCCAACCTTGACCGCGGCCGCGGCGCCGTAGCAACCGTTTTGGTTCAGTCCGGAACGCTTGCTGTGGGTGACACGATTGTGGCCGGCACGGCTCACGGTCGCGTTCGCGCCATGTTCGACGAGAACGGTGACAACCTTGACGTTGCACTGCCATCGCGTCCAGTTCAGGTTCTTGGTTTGTCCTCGGTGCCACGTGCTGGTGACTCGTTCCTCGTGACTGAAGATGAGCGTACGGCTCGCCAGATCGCTGAAAAGCGTGAGGCAGCTGAGCGTAACGCGATGCTCGCGAAGCGTCGTAAGCGCATCACGCTTGAAGACTTCGATCAGGCTGTGGCTGAGGGCAAGATTGACACCCTCAACCTCATCCTCAAGGGTGACGTTTCCGGTGCCGTTGAAGCACTTGAAGACTCCTTGCTCAAGATCGATGTTGGCGACGACGTTCAGTTGCGCGTTATCCACCGCGGTGTTGGTGCGATCACGCAGAACGACGTCAACCTCGCAACCGTGGACAGCGCCATCATCATTGGCTTCAACGTTCGCCCAGCCGAGCGTGTTGCTGAATTGGCTGACCGTGAAGGCGTTGACATGCGCTTCTACTCGGTCATCTACTCCGCAATCGATGACATTGAGAACGCACTCAAGGGCATGCTCAAGCCGGAATACGAGGAAGTTCAGCTCGGTTCCGCAGAGATCCGCGAAGTGTTCCGTTCCTCCAAGTGGGGCAACATCGCAGGTACGATCGTTCGCTCCGGCACCATCAAGCGCAACTCCAAGGCGCGCTTGGTTCGTGACGGAAACGTGGTTGGCGACAACCTCACGATCGACTCCCTGCGTCGCTTCAAGGATGACGCCACCGAAGTCCGCGAAGGCTTCGAATGTGGTATTGGCCTCGGCTCCTTCAATGACATCAAGGAAGGCGACATCATCGAGACCTTCGAAATGCAGGAGAAGCCGCGCGCTTAAGAGCCGCGCATCATCTGCAACAGTGAGTGGCGTCGTCGTTCTTTTCCGGAATAAATCGGTAAGGACGACGACGCCGCTCGCCACTGCAGGACCATCCAGAATTTTTGTGCTGACGTAGGAGGACAAATGGCCGATCCAGCACGCGCCGCCCGAATGGCGCAGCGCATCAAAGTAGTTGTAGCCCAGGCCTTGGGCAAAATCATCAAGGACCCTCGCGTCGAGAACATCACCATCACCGATGCTCGCGTCACGAACGACCTTCAGCACGCCACGCTCTACTACACGGTCTTCGGCGACGAAGAAGCCAAGGCCGCTGGCGCGGAAGCGCTCAACAGCGCACGTGGCGCCATCCGTAAAGAAGTGGGACGCAATCTCACGGCGCGTTTGACGCCCACCGTGGAATTCGTCGCCGACGAGATCCCCGTCAATGCTTCGCACCTTGAAGACGTTCTGCGCGCAGCCCGTGCAAAGGACGCCGAAGTGGCAGCACTGGCCGCGAAAGCGCAGTATGCCGGCGAGGCCGATCCATACCGTAAGCCCAACGAGGTAGACGAGCTGGAAGATCTTGAAGACGATCTTGACGCAGCGGACGCTGATGATCTAGACGACGCAGACGTTGATGACGCAGATGTTGATTCTGAAGAAGTTGACGTTGATAGCGATTCTGAAAAGGACGCGGACAAGAACTAATGGGTTCGAAAGATACCTCGACAGCACCGGATTCGGGACAGGAAACTGCTCCCGGGTCCGGTCTTGTCATCGTTGATAAGCCTCAAGGTTTCACGAGTCATGACGTGGTGGGCAAGATGCGCCGCCTCGCGCAGACTCGCAAAGTGGGCCATGCCGGAACGTTGGATCCGATGGCCACCGGTGTTCTCATTGTGGGGATCAACAAAGCCACGCGCTTGTTGACCTACATCGTGGGAGCTTCGAAGACTTACGAGGCGACCATCCGCTTGGGTGAATCCACCGTCACGGACGACGCCGAAGGTGAGATCACCCAGACGCGTATCGCTGCTGCAGTTACCCGTGAGGACATTGATCGGGAGATTGCTAAGCTCACGGGCGACATTCTTCAGGTTCCTTCCTCGGTGAGCGCCATTAAGATCAACGGCGAACGCGCCTACAAGCGGGTTCGTTCGGGCGAAGAAGTCGATATTCCGGCACGACCAGTAACGATTCACCGCTTCGACGTGCACGATGTGCGCCGTGAACGCGCTGGAAAGATCGTTGACGTCGACGTGACGGTGGAGTGTTCCTCAGGCACTTACATTCGCGCGCTCGCGAGGGACCTGGGACAAGCCCTAGACGTCGGCGGACACCTGACCGGGCTTCGTCGGACCGCCGTTGGACCGTACGAGCTTGAGAAGGCTCGAACCCTAGAACAACTGGCCGAGAACTTTGAATACTTGCCACTCGCAGATGCTGCTCGTGCGCTCTTTGAGAATCGCGAACTGACGGAAGAAGAAGCCACCGAGCTTTCCTTCGGTCGGAGAATTCCACGCAATGAAACCGAAGAGCTCACCGCCGCGTTCACGCCGGACGGCGAACTCGCAGCACTGCTCAAGAACAAGGGCTCCAAAGCTGTTCCTGAGATCGTTTTTGAGGCCCACTAACCATGGAACTGTTCTACATTATTGGCGCCATTCTGTGCGGAATCGCCGTCCTGCTGGGCGTTGTAGCCGCCATCATGCGCACCTATCCCGATGACTTTGCGATCATCGGCATGGGCGTCGTGGAGCTCTACTTGGTGGTGTACGGCATTGCGGCCGGTGTTCATCTGGCAAACGGCGACGTCATCCAAGGCGAGTTCTGGGAGTTCTGGGGATATCTCCTCACAGCCCTCTTCATTCCGCCCTTGGCGTTTTGGTGGGCCCTGGCGGATAAGACCCGCTGGTCCAACATCATCATGGCCGCCGCCAGCGGCACCGTTTTCGTGATGCTATTCCGCATGAATCAAATTTGGTATGGATAAGGTTCCGGCAATGAATACTCCTGAAAACCACGAAGCTAAAGCATCCGCAACCGGAAGAATTGCGGAGCGGGCAGCGGCGCGCAAGGCTGCGTCGTCGTCCTCGCCGAACAGTGCTTCTGATGCGGCTACCGGTGTTCCAACTAGCGCGACAACTAACGGTACTGCCGCAGACGGTACCGAAAACCGTGCCGGAGAACCCAAGAGCCGCAAGAATAAGGGTCTTGGCGCCATCATCGTGGCCGTGTATGCGATTTTCGCGCTCTCTTCCACCGCACGAGCGGGATATCAGATCCTGACGAAGTTTGAAGAGGCGCCCCTCGCGTACGTGCTTTCGGCACTCGCCGCAGTGGTCTACATCGTGGCGACGATCGCGCTGGGTTCAAGCTCGGTACGCTCGTGGCTGATTTCGCGGTACGCGGTCCTGGTGGAGCTCGTGGGCGTGATCCTGGTGGGTGCACTGAGCTACCTCATTCCGGAGCACTTTTCCCACCCAGCGGTGTGGTCGCACTTCGGTCAGGGATATTGGTACATCCCGCTGATTCTGCCGCTGATTGGTTTGTGGTGGCTACGCCGCACCAAGCCGGCATCGCTTCGCGGAGAATGATGACGGTTTAGGACGTTGCCACCGGCTCACAAGAGTCTGGTTCACAAGAGCCCGGTTCGTCAGAGCGGAGCACAACAGAGGGCTTGCCCGATCGCACCACGTGTGGATCGAGCAAGCCCTCTCTGTATCCAAGCAAGCCCGTCGATTATTCGAGGGACCGCTCGGCCTGACTGCTAACGGCCGCCGAACAAACCGCCCAAGATGGAACCGAGGTCGATTCCACCCTGCGTGCTCTGGGTTGAGGCAGGCTGGCTAGCACCAGTCTTACCGCGGGCACCGGCCAGTGGATCGTTGCTGCTCACGTTCGGCTGATCACCGAAGTAGCCGCCCTGCTGGTCGGTTTCCTCAGCCGTGACGTTGGTCTGGGAAGGGGTGCCGGTCTGGCTGCCACCGAGTAATCCGCCCAGCAAATCATCAAGCGGGTTCGCCGAGGCGGAACCGGACTGGGTGGTGGTGCCGCCGGTCGAACCGCCTGCAGTGCCGCCCAAAACGCCACCCAACAGGCCGCCCAGAAGGTCGCCGAGTCCGCCGCCCTGCGTGGCTTCAGGAGCTGCCGCCTGACCGGAACCGGTGGCTCCACCGCGCTCGGACCACTTCTTCGCGAGGTAGCTCAAGACGATCGGTGCCAAGATTGGCAGCGCCTTGCGGACCAAAGAACCCAGATCAATGCCGGCCGCCGTGTTGGCGCCGGACAGCTGGTTCGCGAGCAACTCTTCGCGATCGCCCAAGACATGGCTCACAATCTTGGAACCGTCCTGGGTGTCTACCTGGTCAATGTTGACGGAACCGTCAACCAAATCGTTCGAGTGGTTGGCCAAAGCGCCAGCCAAGGACTCCGCGCCCTCAGGGGATGCTGCGTTGGACTGCATGCCAGCAAGCAAGGACGGCACAGCGGCGCGCAAAGCTGCCTCCGCGCTTTGCTCATCGACACCGAGAGCTTGAGCCAACTGATCCGTGGGTACAAGTTTCAGGATCTCTTGAAGATCAGACATAATCATCAACTTTCTGTGGTCGAGTCATTCAGGTGCATCGAGCGTCAAACTAACCGGATGGCACGCCTCATGGCGCATATCACATTCCGCTCTATCTGAACACTATCCGAGATCGCTGGCGCGAGCGAGCACCAAACTTCGGACATAATAAGAAGGGCTTATTTTCGCGTGCAAAGGAGAATCGTGGACTACTGGGAAGATCTGGGTGGCATCCCCGCCGCTTCAGGACCGTCCGTAGTGACGATCGGAAATTTCGACGGCGTGCATCGAGGACACCGCGAAGTACTGAGCACGGTGGTGAAGGAAGCGAAGAAGCGTGATGCCCGTTCCGTGGTGATCACCTTCGATCCGCACCCCGCTCTAGTGCATCGCCCCGAAGCGGCGCCGAACCAAATCATGGGACTTTCGGATAAGAAGAAGTTCATTGAAGAGGTTGGCGTGGATGCTTTGCTGGTCCTGCCGTACACGTTGGAGTTCTCGAAGCTGACGGCGGAAGAGTTCGTGACCCGTTACATCGCGGAGCCGCTCAAGGCGTGCGCTGTAGTGGTGGGGCATGATGTTCGCTTTGGCCGCGATAACGAGGGCGACTTCCGTCGCATGCAAGAGCTTGGCGAACAGCTGGGCTTTGACGTGATCGGCATCGACGATTTTGGCGAGGATCGCCGATGCTCGTCCACGTGGGTGCGCGAAGCTCTCGCGGATGGCGAAGTTGAGGCCGCCGCCGAAATTTTGGGCCGACCCCACCGCATGGTCGGCGAAGTCATTCACGGTGCCGCGCGTGGCCGCGAGCTCGGCTTCCCGACGGCCAATTTGAGCCCGGAGTCCACCGGCTTCATCCCTGCCGATGGCGTGTATGCGGGTTGGCTGATCGACGAAGGGAATCGCAAGTGGCCGGCCGCCATCTCCGTGGGATCCAACCCCACCTTCGAGGGTGTTCCGCGTCAGGTTGAAGCCCACGTGATCGACCGTAAGGACTCTGGAGTTGAAGACTTCAACCTCTACGGGCAACGCGTGGTGGTGGAGTTCGTGCAGCGTTTGCGTCCCATGGTGGCATACCGCGGCATCGAGGCTCTCGTGGAGCAGATCACCGAGGACGTCGAGCGCACGCGCGAAGTTCTCCTCTCAGGACAGTAAGTGGAACCGGCAACCCCAGGGACGCCGGAGATTCCCTCGCTGCCCCAGTCCGCTCCCGGCATCCGAGCCGAACATCGCGCGCAATTCGGCACGGCTTTTAGTGCTGGAGCTGACGCCTACGCAAGGATCCGTCCGGACTACCCAGGCGGCGTCGTACTGTTTTTTGCAGATTTCCTGAAGGACGACGACGCAGCTCAAGTCCCGCACGAACGCTCCGTTGCGCTCAGCGCACTGGATGCCGGCGCGGGGACCGGAATTTTCTCGTCGCAGCTCGCGGAGCCGGGATTCGAGGTCACTGCCGCGGATCCGTCGGCTGAAATGCTGGCGCAAATTCCCGAGACCGCTGGAGTCGTGAACCGTGTAGTGGCCCGCGGTGAAGAGCTGCCTTTTGCGGAGGCGAGCTTTGATCTGGTGACCTACGCGCAAGCGTGGCACTGGGTAGACCCGACGCTCGCAAGTGCCGAAGCCGCGCGCGTTCTCAAGCCGCGGGGAGTGCTGGGGCTCGTGTGGAATCAACTTGATGTCACCATCCCGTGGGTCCACCGTCTTTCGCGGATCATGCACGCCGGCGATGTTCATCGCCCGGACTTTCGGCCCGAGGTGGGGGAGCAGTTCGGTGAACTGACCTCATGGGATGCCCACTGGGAACAAGAGATGACGCCTGAGCTGATCATTGAGCTCGCGAAAACGCGTAGCTACTATTTGCGCGCGTCCGAGCCCATCCGGTCCAAGGTCGAGGCGAACCTGCAGTGGTATTTGTATGAGCACTTGGGCCATGCGCGCGGGGAAGCCATGGGGCTGCCGTACCTCACGCACGCATGGGCGGCTCGGAAACGCTAGTCGCGAGCAGAAGGCGATCGCGTGTTCAAGGCAGAAGCGCGTAAATGTTAGACTGGTAGCTAGTGTCCGCTGCAGTCCGCGGTTGCGGTCACGCTTTTTCTTGTTCGCGGTACAAACTCTAGGAGAGTTTCATGGCATTGGATGCCGCAGTAAAGACTGCCATCATCAAGGAATACGCTACCCACGAGGGTGACACGGGTTCGCCGGAAGTACAGATTGCTGTACTTTCCCGCCGTATCTCCGACCTCACGGAGCACTTGAAGATGCACAAGCATGATCACCACACCCGCCGTGGCCTCATGGGCCTCGTGGGTCGTCGCCGTCGTATGCTCGGTTACCTCAAGGACACCGACATCGAACGTTACCGTGCGCTCATCGAGCGTCTTGGCTTGCGTCGATAATTTGGCGATCAAGTAAGACCCGAGGCGGTATGTGAATCGGAGAAATCTACCGTTCATATGCCGCCTTTAGTCTTAAAGTGGCTTTAGGCTTGAACTGGAGCGAATGAATTTCGTTCCAGCTCAAGTGGGCCACCGCCCACAGTTCCACCACAACAAAATATTGTGTGGAAATATCACACCGTGACGCACCGCAGCGGAAGGCAAACGCGGTCCTCGGTAGTGGCTTTCTGGTTGTCCATCATGGATGAATGACCCGCGAGCCTCGATCGAAGACCAGTTGCCGATCGTTCCACTCGGGAACAGCAACGCTACGGTGTCTCAACACCAACATGGAGGATTTTCACTTGGAAAACCCTGAACTTCAGTTCGCAGAGGCCGTTATTGATAACGGTCGCTATGGACAGCGAGTTATTCGTTTTGAAACCGGCCGCCTGGCCAAACAAGCAGCAGGTGCTGCAATGGTGTACATCGATGATGACACCGCCCTCTTGTCCGCAACGACTGCAGGCAAGTCCCCCCGCGAAGGATTCGACTTCTTCCCACTGACGGTTGACGTCGAAGAGCGAATGTACGCTGCTGGCCGTATCCCCGGCTCCTTCTTCCGCCGCGAAGGCCGCCCATCCACCGAAGCAATCCTTGCTTGCCGTTTGATGGACCGCCCGTTGCGCCCAGCCTTCGTCAAGGGCTTGCGCAATGAAGTGCAGATCGTTGTCACCGTGATGGCGATCAACCCTGACGAGCTTTACGACGTGGTTGCTATCAACGCTTCCTCGATGTCCACGCAGCTTTCCGGCTTGCCATTCTCCGGTCCTATCGGTGGCGTTCGCGTCGCTTTGATCGACGACGGAAACGGTGCCCAGTGGGTTGCTTTCCCGAAGCACTCCCAGCTTGAGAACGCCGTGTTTGACATGGTTGTTGCTGGCCGCATTGCTGGCGACGACGTTGCCATCATGATGGTTGAAGCAGAAGCCACGGATAACTCGTGGACGCTCATCAAGGAGCGCGGCGCACAGGCACCTACCGAAGAGGTTGTTGCTGAAGGCCTTGAGGCTGCTAAGCCGTTCATTCGCGTGTTGTGCGAAGCCCAGTCTGACTTGGCTTCCCGCGCAGCGAAGCCTGCTGTTGAATTCCCAGTCTTCAAGGACTACCAGGATGACGCACTTGAGGCCGTTTCTTCGGTCGCCAGCGAGCGTTTGACTGAGATCTTCTCGATGGCTGACAAGCAAGAGCGCGAAGCCGCATCTGATGCTTACTACCGCGAAGTTGCTGAAGAGCTCGCAGGCGAAGGCAAGCCTTTCGCTGAGCGTGCTCAGGAAATCGCTAAGGCTTACGGCGCTGTCACGAAGAAGATTGTGCGTCAGCGCATCCTTCGCGATCAGGTCCGCATCGACGGCCGCGGCTTGGCTGACATCCGTCAGCTCACCGCCGAGGTCGAGGTTCTTCCTCGCGTGCACGGTTCCGCTATCTTCGAGCGCGGCGAGACCCAGATCTTGGGCGTCACCACGCTGAACATGCTCAAGATGGAACAGCAGATCGACTCGCTGTCTCCTGAGAAGACCAAGCGTTACATGCACAACTACAACTTCCCGCCATACTCCACCGGTGAAACCGGCCGCGTTGGTTCGCCAAAGCGCCGCGAAATCGGTCACGGTGCACTCGCCGAGCGCGCGCTCGTGCCAGTGTTGCCATCGCGTGAAGAGTTCCCGTACGCCATCCGTCAGGTATCTGAGGCTCTTGGCTCCAACGGTTCCACCTCGATGGGCTCTGTCTGCGCTTCGACGCTGTCCTTGCTCAACGCTGGTGTCCCACTGCGCGCACCGGTTGCCGGTATCGCCATGGGCCTTGTCTCTGACACCGTTGATGGTGAAACCAAGTACGCCGCTTTGACGGACATCTTGGGCGCCGAAGACGCTATGGGCGACATGGACTTCAAGGTTGCAGGTACCTCCGAGTTCGTGACGGCTATCCAGCTGGACACCAAGCTCGACGGCATCCCAGCCTCCGTTTTGGGTGCTGCTTTGAAGCAGGCTCGCGAAGCTCGCTTGCACATCCTTTCTGTCCTCAACGCTGCGATCGACACCCCGGATGAAATGAGCGAGTTCGCTCCACGCATCATCTCGGTCAAGATCCCAGTGGACAAGATCGGTGAGGTCATTGGCCCGAAGGGCAAGATGATCAACCAGATTCAGGAAGAAACCGGCGCCGACATCAGCATTGAAGATGACGGAACCGTCCTGATCGGTGCAACCGAAGGCTCTTCCGCCGAGGCTGCTCGCTCCATGATCAATGCAATTGCTAACCCGCAGGTTCCAGAAGTTGGCGAACGTTACCTCGGTACCGTCGTCAAGCTGACCACCTTCGGTGCATTCGTCTCCTTGACCCCGGGTAAGGACGGCCTGTTGCACATCTCCGAGCTTCGTAAGCTCGCCGGTGGCAAGCGCGTGGATGACGTTGAAGACGTTGTCTCCGTAGGCCAGAAGATTCAGGTTGAGATCAACAAGATCGATGACCGCGGAAAGCTTTCCTTGACCCCAGTGGTTGATGAGGACGCTTCCGAAGAATCTGTAACCGAAGAAAAGGCAGAAGAGACCGTCGCGGCAGACGCCGAGTAAGGTTTCACAACACTCAATGGCTATAGTTCCTTTGCCCCTCAAGGGCACCGGAATTGCCGACGCGAAGTCGGGGCGGAACGTGCTTGATCCAAGCGCGACCGCCCCGATCGAAGCTGGCGATCCCACCCTCATCCACGGCGAGCCTGGCGGCTCAGTAGTTCGACGCTCCGTTCTCCGCGGCGGCGTGCGCGTGCTCACTGAAGCAATGCCGGGTCAGCGTTCCGCAACCATCGGACTGTGGATTGGGGTGGGTTCTCGCGACGAAATGCCGGGCCAATTTGGCTCCACACACTTCCTAGAACACCTTTTGTTCAAGGGCACCGAGCGACGATCCGCTCTCGAGATCGCGCAAGCCTTTGACGAAGTCGGCGGCGAATCCAACGCCGCCACCGCAAAAGAATCCACGTGCTACTACGCCCGTGTTCTCGATTCTGATTTGCCCATGGCAATCGATGTCATTGCCGACATGATCACTTCCGCGAAGATCGATCCAGAAGACCTCGAGCAAGAGCGAGACGTCATTTTGGAAGAACTCGCGATGGACGCCGACGATCCCGGAGACTACGCTCACGAGCGTTTCGTTGCCGCGGTTCTCGGCGATCACCCTCTGGGCCGGCCCATCGGTGGCACCCCAGAAATCATTACGTCCGTTTCTCGCGATGACGTCCTCAAGCACTACGCGCGCAATTACGTGCCGTCTGAGCTGGTCATTACCGCTGCTGGTTCCTTGGATCACGACGACGTCTGCTCGCTCGTGGAGCAAGCGCTCGAACGCGGTGGTTGGGACTTGGACGAAGGCGCCGATCCGGCACCGCGTCGCTCGCACCAGCCGGCTGAAATCCACGGCCAGCACACCCTCGATGTCTTCCACCGTCCCGTGGAGCAAGCCCACATCATCATGGGTTGCCCAGGAATTGTGGCCACCGATGATCGTCGTTTCACCATGAACGTTCTCAACGCCATCTTGGGCGATGGCATGTCATCGCGACTCTTCCAAGAAGTGCGCGAGAAGCGCGGGCTAGCCTACGCAACGTATTCGTTCTCCGCGGGTTATTCGGACGCCGGCTACTTCGGCATGTACGCAGGCTGCGGGCCAGCAAAGGTTGAAGAAGCGATCTCGATCCTTGGTCGTGAGTTCGATCTTCTCGCCAGTGAAGGCGTGACCGAGGAAGAGCTCAAGAAGGCCGTGGGACAGTTGTCCGGCGGAATCGTCTTGGCGCTCGAAGATCCGGGATCTCGCATGTCACGCCTCGGCACCGCCGAGCTTGTACTTGGTGAGTTCCGCGATATTGATGAGTCGTTGGCGCGCTTGCGCGCCGTCACGCGTGAAGATATTCAGGCGTTGGCGCAAGAACTCGCATCGCGGCCTCGAACCATTACCGTGGTGGGACCGTTCAAGACCGGCAACGAGATCGTACCCGCCTAAAGTTTCTTGCTTCTCAGTGGCCAGATTTTTCGCGTACTGATTGCTTACTGTTCGCTGGCTACAATCGTGTGGATCGTGTGGATCGTGTCCTCTTCGAGGGCGTCGTTCCGATGATATTTATCCGCCGGCAAAGGGCGGCAAAATATCAACCATGTCCGATTCTTTCAGGACACGATCGCGAGAGCGCTCGTTCTTTCCATTGATCAAGAACGAGCTTTGACCTAGGACACGAGCCAGCGAAGGAATTCGTTGGAGGACCGGTTGTCCGTCGCTACCCACCGTCTCTTTGACGGTTTCCGGTGCACGGTGTGCGCTCAGGTAATCCAATAATTCGCCGAGCGTCACCGAAGAATGAGTAGAAGCCGTTTCGGTGGCCGTTCCTCCGTGGATTGGTCCGCCAAGGCTAGAGTCATCGGCGCTCGGCGCCCGGGTGCTAGTGCCGGAGTTGTTGAGGTTGGACTCTTCGATGGCCGCTAGGTCGATGAACTCTTCCTTGGTTCCCGCTGCGACTGCAGCGGAGGCGAAGTAGCGAATGCGCAAAACTGATTCCTTGCTTCTGGTCTTCTTGAGGTTTGCTATCCGCCGATGGCGCTCATGGAGCGTTCTGGTCGGACAAATTCGTCCCGAGCGATACCTTCATCGGCGCCGTGGGCGCGAGGCTTCAGCCACATGGCGTCTTTCCAGCGTTGAGCTAAGGCGTCATCGTCTGAACCGTCACGCAAGAGGCCCCGCAGATCTGTTTCCTCTGAAGAGAAGAGGCAACTCATGACCTTGCCTTCGGCAGTAATGCGGGTTCGCGTGCAGTCCGCGCAGAAGGGCTCCGTGACGGATGCGATGATGCCGACCGTACCGAGTGTGGATCCTGAAGCGTCCTTGACCAGGAAACGTTCGGCCGGTGCACCGTTGCGATTTTCGGGGGAGACCTCAAGGGTGAAGTCTTCTCGGATCTGTTCGCGGATCTCGCTGGCGGTGACGAGTCCATCGCGGACCCATTTCTTATCAGCGTCGAGTGGCATGTGCTCAATAAAGCGAAGCTCTAATCCGCGCTCGAGCGCCCAGTGCAAAAGGTCCGCCGCTTCGTGATCGTTGACTCCGCGCATGAGCACGGCATTGATCTTCACCGGTGTGAGGCCAGCAGCCAAAGCAGCGTCGATTCCAGCCAGGACGCGTGGGAAGTGATCGCGACGAGTGAGCCTCTCAAAAACTTCGGCGTGCAACGTATCCAGAGACACGTTGATGCGAGTCAGGCCCGCATCCTTCAAGGCCTGAGCCTTCTTGTCCAAGCCAACGCCGTTGGTAGTCATGGAGATCGGAAGGTCCGGATGCTCGGCGCGAATAGCAGCGATGATGTCCACGAGGTCTTTGCGCACTAGTGGTTCGCCGCCGGTCAAGCGAAGTTCGCGAATTCCTAGAGTGCGCACACCGACGCGGACAATCCTTGTGATTTCCTCGAGGGAGAGCAGATGTTCTTTGGCCAACCACGGAAGACCATCGGCGGGCATGCAATAGGTGCAGCGCAGGTTGCATTTGTCGATGAGGGAAATGCGAAGGTCGGTAGCGCGTCGACCGTAACGATCCAATAGTGCAGATTCGTGGTGCTCCGCGCGGGGGAGAACACCATTAGTGGACGCTGGTCCGGGCGCCGCCTCCGCTGAACCGGAAGCGCGTGAGGCTCCGGTCGCTGCGATGGTGTGTAGGCCCAGATGAACAGTCATCCTTCTAGGGTACGCCGTCGGCTCGGGAAAAGGCGCACTTTCGGCTCTTGCTTCATCATCTGCGGATCAATAGGCTGTAATAATGTCGCAATTGCGGATTTCAGAAGTAGCCGTTTTCTTGGGCGTCAGCGATGACACGGTCAGACGGCTCGTCGAAGCCGGTACCCTTCCTGCCACCAAGGATGCCTCCGGACGAACGGTGCTCAACGGTGCCGACATCGCGGCGCTTCTCCGTGAGCGAGCGAACCCGCCCAAAGCTCTTTCTGGCGTGCAATCCAGTGCTCGGAACCAGTTCACCGGCATCGTGACTAAGGTGCGTGCCGACCAGATCATGGCGCAAGTTGAGCTCCAATGTGGCCCGTTCCGCATCGTCTCCCTCATCAGTGCCGAGGCCGCGCACGAGCTTGGACTCGAACCGGGATCCATCGCAACGGCCGTCGTCAAAAGCACCAACGTGGTCATCGAATCTGCTGAGCAGGAAAAGACCTGGTGAAGCGTAGAAATCGCAGTCTCGCTCGTCGAAGTATTGGTCTTGCCGGCCTCCCAAATGTCACCGCCGCCCTCGCTACTACCGCTCTCATCAGCACCGCCTTAGCGGGCTGTGCCTCAGGAACCGGGGCTGCGTCGTCGTCCTCAAATTCTGAATCAGAACCCGTGTCCGTCTTCGCGGCAGCCTCGCTGACCGACGTTCTTCCGCAGCTCGAGGACGCGTTCACGAGATCGCACCCCGGCGCGGAGAGCGTCGAATTCACGGAGAACCTTGCGGGATCGCAGACGCTCGTTCAGCACATCAACGAGGGAGCGCAACCGGACGTCCTGATCACGGCGGATGCGGCATCGATTCAAGCGCTCGACACCCCAGACGCTTTCGTGAATCAAGGAATTCTGGCCACGAACGAACTGGTGCTAGCTGTGCCGAGCGACTCGGACGTGACCACCAGCGGGGAATTTCTCCAGTTGCTCAGCGCGAACCCCGACACCCGAGTAGCCACGTGCGCGCCCAGCGTCCCGTGCGGCCGCGCCACTGAAACGTTCCTGGAAGCGCAAAACCTCAACCTCGCAACGGTCTCCGAGGAAGCTGACGTGCGGTCCGTCCTCTCCAAAGTCATCGCAGGGGAGGTTGACGGGGGATTCGTGTACGCGACGGACGCTCAAAGCGCCGGAGACTCGGTGAAATCCGTGCAACTTCCGGACGCGCCGTCGAACAAGTATCCAATCCTGACCAGCACCGACGCCGCAACCGAGGCCCAAGACTTCGGCGCGTGGCTGCGCGGAGAGCAAGCGCAGGAGATTCTTCTCGACGCCGGATTCGAGACCACCTCACAACGCCCATGACAGAGAAATTACTCTTGCGCGTTGCGACTCCACGGTGGCTTTGGGTCCCCGCAACTCTGGCGCTGATCCTCCTCGCCGGTCCGCTGATCGCCCTCACGATTCTGGCGCCGTGGGGGAGACTTTCCGCAATTTTGGGCGACCCCGAGGTGCTGACATCTTTGCGGTTATCGCTCGGGACCGCGGCGATCTCTACGATCATCTCGCTGCTGCTCGGGTTGCCGTTGGCGGTGTTGTTGCATCGATTGAGCGGCGTTGGGCGGGCCGTGCTGTACGGGTTTTTGGTGATCCCGCTGGTGCTTTCGCCCGTGGTGTCCGGATTGGCGCTACTGTATTTTTGGGGGCGGCGCGGCCTGCTGGGGACGCTACTGGAGAATCTGGGCGTGCAAGTGGGATTCTCGCCCGTGGCGGTCGTGCTGGTGCAAGTCTTCGTGGCCTTGCCGTTTTTCGTGATTGCCGCGCTGGGTTCGTTCGAGGGCGTGGATCCGGATCTAGAACTTGCGGGCGCGAACGCCGGCGCAAACGCCACTCAAATCCTGCGCTACATCACTCTTCCACTCGCACTGCCGGGAATCCTCGGCGGCACACTCTTGGCGTTCGCCCGAGCGCTCGGCGAGTACGGCGCCACCATCACGTTCGCCGGATCCGTCGAAGGCCGTACCCGGACGCTTCCGCTACAGATCGAGCTGGCGCTGAACTCCAACCAGCCCGATCAAGCACTCGGGATCGCGTTGATGCTCATTGCCATGTACATCATGGTGGTGGTCATTTCGGCGTGGGCGCTGCGCACGGTGGTTTCGAGGAGTGTGGTGTCGAGGGGCACCGGCGTTCCTGCGCAGCCGCTCCTCGCGTCACGCTCCACTGCGAGCGCACCGGGCCGCGGCTAGGATGGACGAATGGCCCAGAACTTTCGCCGCTCCGTAGCGCAGCACCGCGAGGAGATTGTTCGAATTTTCGCGAGCGTGCTGGAGGGCCGTTCGGGCCGGCCCGCGGAACTGGTTTCTGTGTACGACGCCGCAGCTCGACTCACTGCCGAAGCTACCGTTGCGCGTAACTCGCTTCCCGCCTTCGATAATTCCCAAATGGACGGGTACGCCGTCCGGGTGGACGACTTTCCCGAATCTCGGGCCGAATCTGCGAGCGCGACTTTCCATCTCGCCCCGGTCATTCCTGCCGGAACACATCCTGTGGCCTTGGCGCCTGGGTTTGCGGCGCCCATCATGACGGGTGCGATGGTTCCCGAGGGCGCCACTGCGATCATCCCCATTGAGGCTGTCATCTCCGCAGTGGGAACCGAACCTCACAGTTTTCCTGATTTCTCCAATGACGATTACCTTGAGACCGTCACCGTGACGTTGCCGCGACCGCCTCGAGGTCAGTTCATTCGCTCCGCGGGATCGGACGTAGCGGCGGGCACCGTGGTGATTGAGGCAGGCACTGTGCTGACGCCTCGCCACGTGGGACTCCTTGCAGCCCTTGGTATTGCAGAAATCGCAGTGCAGCCCCGAACCGAAGTGCTGGTACTGGCTACCGGCGACGAAGTGCAAGCGCCCGGTGAAACGCTCAAGCCCGGTCATATCTACGACTCCAACTCAGCGTTCCTCTCGGCCGCCCTTCACGAAATTGGGGTCATACCCGTCCGCGTGAGCGTTTCCTCGGACACCGTGGCGGAGTTCGAACGGCGTCTGGAGGAGGCGCTCGCCGCGCACCCGAATGCCCTGGCTGCGCTCACGACGGGCGGCATCAGCAAGGGTGCCTTTGAAGTGGTGAAGGTGGCACTTGAGAGAAGTGGAATCGAGTTTGGATCCGTCGCCATGCAACCAGGAGGACCGCAAGGATGTGGAATCCTGGAACCCTCCGCACGCCACTCGGGTGAACATTTCGCTGACCATGCGGTTCACCCCGTGGCTGTCATCAGCTTCCCGGGAAATCCCGTCAGCACGGCCATCAGTTTTGAGATCTTCGTGCGTCCTCTCTTGGCGGCGATCGCACGCGGAGAGACGACGCTGAACGCCGCGATGCAGCGCGCCCACCATCAAGCCATTTTGCAGCTCGATTCGCCCGAACTCTCCGTCACCTCACCGCCGTCAAAGTCCCAGTGGCGACGTGGTGTCGTGTCAACGGATCCGGCGAACGGGGAGCGGCTCGTCCAACTCCTCGGCTCCGAACAATCACACTTGGTATTCGCGCTCGCGCAAGCGAACGCCCTGGTCAACATTCCTGAAGGCACCGCAGAAGCACATCACGGCGACACATTGACCGTCATGATGCTTGAAGAAGGGTAAGTAAAACAGTGGAAGAACAACAGTCGCTCACTCATGTGCGCGAAGACGGTACGGCGCACATGGTGGATGTGTCCGAAAAGCCGGAAACCACGCGGGTGGCACGTGCGGAAGCGATCGTGCGGACCCGCAGTGACGTCGTCGTACTCCTTGCCGAAGGAAATCTCCCCAAGGGTGACGCCCTCAGCGTGGCCCGCATTGCCGGGATTATGGGCGCCAAGAAGACCCCCGAGCTGGTGCCGCTGTGTCACCCGTTGCCGATCTCCAAAGTCACCGTGGACTTTGAGCCGGACGCCGACGCCGGAACGGTGCGCATTGAGGCGCTCGTGAAAACCCGCGGCGTCACTGGTGTGGAGATGGAGGCTCTCACCGCCGTGAGCGTGGCCGCATTGACGGTTTTTGACATGATCAAGGCCGTAGACAAGGCCGCAATCATCGACGGCATTCGAGTACTGTCCAAATCCGGCGGCAAGAGCGGCGATTGGACGGTGGACGCATGAGCGCGTGTGAACCAGCGCCGGCACCGCGCACCGCAGCGATCCTCATCGCTTCCACGCGTGCCGCCACGGGGCAGTATGAAGACCTCACCGCGCCCGTCGTCACGGACTGGCTCGTCGAGCACAACTTCGAGGTTTCCACCCCGGTGATCGTTCCGGACGGGACACCCGTGGGCCAAGCACTGCGAGCGCTCCTCGTCCTTGAACCGCGCGTCATCATCACGAGCGGCGGAACCGGGCTGGCACCAGATGACAAGACGCCCGAAATGACCCGACCCCTTTTGGACAAGGAAGTTCCCGGCATCGCGGAAGCTATCCGCGCAGCTGGACTGTCCAAGACGCCGTTTGCCTCGCTTTCACGCGGAATTGCGGGCGTCAGCGGGCGAACCTTTGTGGTGAACCTGCCGGGATCTCCTCGCGGGGTCATGGACGCGTTGACCGTACTGGATCCGTTGATCGGGCACATTTGTGAGCAGATTGAGGGTGGTCATGGGCACTGAACCTGAAGGTCCACTCATCCCGGCCGAGATCATTTTCTGCGGAGTCCGCGATACTCCCATCACTCAAGACGAAGCGTGGGACGCGGTGGAATCGGACCGCACCGGCGCCGTGGTCACGTTCGGCGGAATCGTCCGCAATCACGACGGCGGACGCGACGTCTTGCGGTTGTCCTACACCGCTCATCCAGACGTGAACGCGCACTTGGAAGAGCTCATTGCAGCCGTAGCGCAACGGCACCCGGGCACCCGGCTGTGGGCCGCCCACCGCATCGGCGAACTCGCGATTGGCGACGCCGCGTTGGTGGCGGCGGCAGCGTCGGCGCACCGCGGGGAAGCCTTTGAAGCGTGCCGAGACCTCGTGGAAACCATTAAGCACGGCATCCCCATCTGGAAAGAACAGTTCTTCGCGGACGGCACCTCCGAATGGGTGGGCTCCGCGTAACGTCGTGTGACGCTTCCCGCACACAACTGAGCCTGCTTCAGCCGAAAGTTCTCTCACCGAAAGATACAGTGAAAAGATGACCTCACCACTCAAAGTCGCCATCCTCGGCGCGCATGGACGCATGGGCAGCGAAGCAGTCGCGGCCGTCAACAACGCAGCAGACATGGAGCTCGTTGCCGCACTTGGTAGCAAGGACTCCATCGAGAGCATTCTCGAAGCTGGCGCCACGCACGTTGTGGATCTCACCGTGCCGGCCGTTTCTGAGCAGAACGTGCGCTTCGCCGTTTCTCACGGTCTCCACGCGGTGGTTGGAACCACGGGGTGGGATGACGCCAAGCGTGCCTCGCTCACCGAGCTGTTGGCCGAGCACCCAGAAACCGGCGTACTGATTGCCCCGAACTTCGCCTTGGGATCGGTTCTAGCCACGGCGTTCGCGGCTAAGGCCAGCCAATACTTTGAATCCGTCGAGCTCATTGAACTTCACCATCCCAACAAGGTGGACGCCCCGTCCGGTACCGCGGTCCGCACGGCAGAGCTGATTGCTAAGTCTCGCGCGGCCGCTGGCGTGGGCCCGAGCCCAGATGCCACCGAATCTTCCCTCGACGGCGCTCGCGGCGCTGACGTGGACGGCATTCGCGTGCACGCGGTTCGACTGCGCGGACTCGTGGCGCACCAGGAAGTGCTCCTGGGCGGCGAAGGCGAACAGCTCACCATCCGTCACGACTCTTACGATCGTGCATCTTTCATGCCCGGCGTCCTCTTGGGACTTCGCACCGTAGCGAGCAAGCCCGGCCTGACTTACGGACTCGACGGCTACCTGGATTTGGGACTCTAAAAACGTGAAGACAAAGATTTGGGTGGGCGCCATCGTGGCGCTCATGGTGTTGTACTTATGGGCCGCTTTTTCCTCCTCGCTGAAGTTCATTCAGGCGGAGGAGCCGCTTGCGAAGATCATCGGCGTCGCGGCGCTGATCATCCCGCTCGTGGGCGCGTACATTCTGATCCGCGAAATCCTGTTCGGCACGCGCACGCAGCGCATGGCCCGGATCTTGGAATCCGAGGGCTTGCTTCCCGAAGACGACCTGCCACGTAGCCCTTCGGGCCGCATCGAAAAAGAGGCGGCTGACAAGGATTTCGAGAAGTACCGGGCGGAAGCGGAAGCTAACCCGGATTCCTGGCGCAGTTTGCACCGTTTGGCTTTAGCGTACGACGCCGCCGGCGACCGTAAGCGCGCCCGCTCAGTCATGCGGGACGCCATTGAGGGATTCCTCGCCAGTGCGGACAGCAAGGTTAAAGCGTAAGGCGAGCTGCGTCGTCGTCCTTCAGTATTTTTTTCGAATCCTGATTACGACGACGCGCGAGGACCGCTGGGGTGAGGTTGACCCGAGGCGTGGGCTGCAATCGAGTGGTTGATCCATTCGAGCGGCCCACGTACTTGTTTCCACGAGATGAAGACGCCGAACAGCAGGGCCACCACCGTGAAGATCAGCCAGCGGTGCAACGGTTCTAGCGTCGCGAGCTCGCTGGAGAAGAGATCCAGCGCAATAATGTGGCCCACGTAGAGCGTCAATGTTGCGGATCCCGCCCCTGCAAGCGGCCACGTCAGGGCCTGGCCAACGAATTTGAGGGCACCCTCGAGCGCCTTGCACAACATCAAGCACAACCCCAGGACCGCGAGTGAAGTCCCCACGGTCAACAGCAGATCTAACTGTGTGCCAGAGTGCGGCGCAGACAGCATGAACCACCACGGGGAATACTGAAAGTCACTCAAACCCTGACCCGAAATCAACGCCGCACGGAGCTCATCCGAGGACGTATTCGCGACGCCCACCAGCGAAGACCAGTTCGCGTTAATGAGCCTCCAGCTGATCGCGTACGCAACGAAAGTCATCGCAAAACCCCAGCGCGTGATGCGCCACGATACCGCCCAGACGTTGCTACTGGTATGAAGCAATCGACCCACCAGCAGCCCGGCGATCAAATACACGGGCCACACGATGAGCGGGTAGTAGCCGGTGGCAAAGAGATCGGCGAGAAGCGTCTGCGGTCGAAGAAAATCCATGAACACCGGGCCCGAGGTTCTATAGGGTGCGACATTCGCGTAAGCCCAGGCTCGCACGAAAAACAGCACGACGGGGGAGAGCGCCAACCACCCGACGCCCAGCCACAACAGTTGCTTTACGGTGGCCTGGATCAAGGCGAGCGCGAACAAGAACAACACAGCGTAATGCACCAGAATCACCGCGATGCCGCTCGAAAATTCTGCGGCAAGGAAACCCAGAACCATGATGAACGCCGCTCGGGCTGCGATGCCTCTGCGCTGCGCGCCCATCGTGGGCGCCGCGGAACGGGAGCGAGACTTCTTGGTGCGCTGTGCCCAGGTCCTCGCGGTCAGAAGCGCCAAACCCACCCCGGCGAGCGTTGCGAAAAGCGCGGAGGCCTTTCCGGCGAACAAATACGCAACCCACGTGGCGGTGGGGGCGCCGGTGGAGGAATCCACGAGAGGCATGGTGTGCGTGGCAAACATGCCAATCAGTGCCAGCGCCCTGGCAACATCAACGCCAGTGAGTCTTGAGGATCCCATACCTCCATTGTAGTGATGGAGTGTTGCCTCGCTGGCTGGGAAAGACCGTAATACCTCCCACAGGCAGAGTGAATCTGAAGGAGAATAATGGCAGACGCGTGTAACGTTGGTTTTATGGCCGATTCTTTGACTTCTTCGACAAGCTACGACTACACGTTTGGCACTCTTTCGGTTGCCATGGTTACTCCGTTCACTAACGATGGTGCGGTTGACTACAACGAAGCTCAAAAGCTCGCGAATAAGTTGGTTGACGAAGGCTGCGACTCGCTCGTAGTCACCGGAACCACTGGCGAAACCTCAACCTTGACGGATGAGGAAAACGTGGGCATGTTCAAGGCGGTTTTGGAAGCTGTGGGTGACCGTGCCAAGGTCATCGCGGGCACCGGAACCAACGACACCGCACACTCGATCAACCTCTCCGGGCGCGCCGCTGAAGTTGGCGTACACGGCTTGCTGATCGTCACCCCGTACTACAACAAGCCAAGCCAAGCAGGCGTGCAGGCTCACTTTGAAGCCATCGCATCCGCCACGGACCTGCCCGTCATGGTCTATGACATCCCGGGTCGCGCAGGTATTGCCATCAGCTCTGAAACGCTGGTCCGCTTGGCAGAACACCCCAACATCAAGGCCGTCAAGGACGCTAAGGCAGACTACTTGGCAACCACGCGCGTCATGGCGCAGACTGATCTTGACTACTACTCCGGCGACGACGGACTGACCTTGCCGCTCATGGCGGCTGGCGCCGTAGGACTCGTCAGCGTAACCGCGCACGTTGCAACACGGCAGTACCGCCAGTTGGTGGACGCGATGCACGCTGGCGATCTCGCAACTGCCCGCAAGCTCCACTTCGAGCTTGACCCCGTACAGCGCGCCATGATGACGCACATTCAAGGCGCCGTTGCTACAAAAACTATTCTTCATCGGCAAAACGTATTGCCGAACGCCGTGGTCCGATTGCCGCTTGTGCAGCCGTCGGACGCGGAACTACAACCCGTCCTGGCTGACCTTCGTGAGGCCGGATGGGAGATCTAGAAAGGTAACCGTCTCGTATGACTCAAACCGCTGTAGGCTTCGCCGACACCGGGCGCCTTGGGGCGCCACCAGCACTCAAGCCAGGAACCATGCGTATTGTTGCGCTCGGTGGACTGGGGGAGATTGGCCGAAACATGGCGGTCTTCGAGCTCAACGGGAAGCTGCTGGTTGTTGACTGTGGCGTGCTCTTCCCCGAGGAGTACCAGCCGGGCGTGGACCTGATCCTGCCTGACATCTCCTATATTCGTGACCGGCTTCAGGACGTGGTCGCTGTGGTGTTGACCCACGGCCACGAAGACCACATCGGCGCCGTCCCGTACCTCTTGCGCCTCAAGAACGACATTCCACTCGTTGGCTCCCAGCTCACGCTGGCACTCGTTGAAGCGAAGCTCCAAGAGCACAAGATCCGTCCGTTCACCCTGACGGTGCGCGAAGGCGACATTGAGCGCTTTGGCCCGTTCGAATGTGAATTCGCGGCCGTGAACCACTCCATTCCTGACGCTTTGGCTGTTTTGATCCGCACCGAAGCCGGCAACGTGCTTCACACCGGTGACTTCAAGATGGATCAGCTTCCCTTGGACGGTCGCATCACGGACCTTCGCGCGTTCGCTCGCTTTGGTGAAGAAGGCGTGGACTTGTTCATGCCGGACTCCACCAACGCTGACGTCCCCGGCTTCACCACCGCGGAAAAAGAGATCGGCCCAGTACTTCAGGGCATCTTCGGTCGCGCGAAGCGTCGCATCATTGTGGCGTCCTTCAGCTCCCACGTGCACCGTGTGCAGCAAGTCCTAGACGCAGCACACATGCACGGCCGCAAGGTGGCCTTCGTAGGCCGCTCCATGGTCCGCAATATGCAGATTGCCGAAAAGCTGGGGTACCTTCACGTTCCGGCCAACATTTTGGTGGATTTGAAGAATGTTGATCGGTTGCCAGAGGACAAGGTAGTGCTCATGTCCACGGGTTCGCAGGGCGAACCGATGGCAGCGCTTTCCCGTATGGCCAACGGCGATCACAAGGTGCAGATCAACGAAGGTGACACCGTCATCCTCGCGAGCTCGCTGATTCCGGGTAACGAGAACGCCGTCTTCCGCGTCATCAACGGCCTGATCCGCATGGGCGCCGACGTCGTGCACAAGGGCAACGCCAAGGTCCACGTCTCCGGTCACGCATCTGCCGGCGAGCTCTTGTACTGCTACAACATCCTCAAGCCCAAGAACGTCATGCCAGTCCATGGCGAGACCCGCCACTTGGCAGCCAACGGAAAACTGGCCGTTGAAACCGGCATTTCCGCTGACCGCGTGCTGTTGTGCGAGGACGGCTCCGTGGTGGATCTCAAGGACGGCGCGGCAACCCTCGTGGGCCAAGTTGATTGCGGCTTCATCTACGTGGATGGAACCAATGTTGGTTCTATTACGGATGAGGACCTCAAGGACCGCCGCACTCTGGGAGAAGAAGGATTCATTTCCGTCATCTCCGTGGTGAACCGCCAGACCGGAAAGATCGTGTCCGGACCAGACATTCACGCTCGTGGTGTGGCAGAGGACGATTCGGTGTTTGACGAGATCAAGCCAAAGATCGCCCAAGCCCTCGAAGAGGCAGTCACGAACAACCCGGACCACACGCAGCACCAGCTGCAGCAGGTTGTTCGCCGCACCATCGGAACCTGGGTGGCGCGCAAGCTCCGCCGCAAGCCGATGATCGTACCTGTTGTGCTCGAGGCCTAGTCAGCCTAGTTCTGCACTTACCCGCCGATTCACACCCCTGAGAGTTCGCTTGAAGGGCGTGTAAATCGGCGGGTTTACTTGCCAGAGGCGGTAGCGTGGCGCGTATGGCGACGCGTACTTCTAACGGCTCTTCACGGGCTGGCGAGCGAAAAACACCGGCTTCTCGACAAGGGAACGCCGGCGGTTCGCGAGCCACCGCGTCACGGTCAACCGCCAAAAATTCCACGGGATCCGGCAGTTCTACCGGCCGTGGTTCTTCCGCGCGGTCGGCGAAAGTGACGGAAATGCCAGCCGAGCAGCACCAATTACCGCTGGTTATTCGGTGGATCCGTTCACTCTGGATGGGCATCGCCCGCATTGTCGGTGGTGCCTTCCGTCAACTGGGCCGCGACGTTCGCCCCGACTTTGAGGTCCGCCGCGACGGCACCGCACTCTTCCTGGTAGTCGTAGGACTCATGATCGCCATCGTCGAATGGTGGGGCCTTCGAAGCGTCGGCTGGTTTGGGCAAACCGTCCACAACGTCGCCGCCGGAACGCTCGGCTGGATGGCCGTAGTTGTCCCGTTCTTCCTCTTTATCGGCGCCACCCGCCTCTTCCGCTACCCGGAAAGCGATGCCGCGAATAACCGGATCGGGATCGGTCTCACCTTGGCCACCATCTCCGGCGCGGGAATCGCCCACTTCATCGGCGAACTGCCCTCCATCTCCGCTTCTTTCTTGAACATGCTGGAAGCCGGTGGTGTCGTAGGCTACCTCGCTTCCGTTCCGTTGAGCTCGCTCATCACCAAATGGGGCGCCCTGGCGCTCAACATTGTGGTGGCGTTTATCTCGCTGCTCATTGTGACCGCCACCCCGTTCCGCCACATCCCGCAGCGTTTGCGTGCCGGATACGAGCGCATCATGGGGCAAAGCGATGAAGACCTCGCGAGCCGCCGTTCCGCACGTCGCGGCGACGAAGACGCGGACGAGCAGGACGAGCCGCACGATCAGTCCTACCTTTACGGCGAGCAGAATAAAGCCGCCGCGAAGGCGCCTAAGAAGCGCAAGAAGTTCAAGTGGTTTGGCAAGGATGAGGAAGTAGACGAAAACGGCGATCCCATCATTCCGGGCGAGGTTAATCCTGCCTATGACCGCGCCGTGATCGCGGACCGCGAAGACGATGCCCCCACGCAAGCTCTGTCTGCACGCCGTTCCGAAGCCGCCACAACAGTGCTCGGCAAGGTGCCACAGACTTCTGAGGTGTACGACGCCGCAGCTGAAGACGGCGATGACTCGGACGAACACTCCGCTCACGACGGCGACGATGCCGATGTCAGCGCGGCAGCTGTTGCACCCGCCATCCCGCCAGGGGTTCGCCGCCCGACGCGCGATGAAAAGGCGATGGAAGAGATCAAGCGTCAAGTAGGACTTGGCGCCCCAGCCGAGTCCAGCCCGGCGCTCGAGGACAGCGAGACGGAAGCTCCGTCGTCGTCCTTCGGCCCTCCCATCCCACAGCGCAGCGAACAACTGCAGCTCTCCGGTGACATCACCTACACCCTCCCAGGTTCTGAGTTGTTGCCCGCCGGTCCGCTGCACAAGGAGCGCACCGAAGCCAACGACGCCGTGGTGCAAGCCCTGCAGGAAACCCTGGATCAGTTCAAGGTGGACGCGCACGTGTCCGGCTTCAGCCGCGGTCCAACCGTGACGCGCTACGAGATTGAGCTGTCCTCTGGCACCAAGGTGGAGAAGGTGACCGCGCTCAGCAAGAACATCGCGTATGCGGTGGCATCCAGCGATGTGCGAATCCTCAGCCCTATTCCTGGCAAGTCCGCGATCGGTATTGAAATCCCGAACGTCGATAAGGAAATCGTGGCCCTCGGCGACGTGTTGCGCTCAAACGCTGCACGCAAGACCGATCACCCCATGGTTATGGGCGTTGGTAAGGACGTAGAAGGCGGGTTCGTGGTCGCGAACCTCGCGAAGATGCCGCACTTGCTGGTGGCCGGTGCAACCGGTGCCGGTAAGTCCAGCTTCGTGAACTCGATGATCACCTCCATCCTCATGCGAGCAACCCCTGACGAAGTTCGGATGGTGATGGTTGACCCCAAGCGCGTGGAACTGACCGCGTATGAAGGCGTTCCGCACCTGATCACCCCGATCATCACCAACCCGAAGAAGGCCGCCGAGGCCCTCCAGTGGGTGGTGCGTGAAATGGATACGCGCTACGACGATCTTGCGAACTTCGGCTTCAAGCACCTCGATGACTTCAACAAGGCGGTGCGTGCCGGAAAGGTACATCCGCCGGCCGGTAGCCAGCGCGTCATGAAGCCGTACCCGTACTTGTTGGTGATCGTGGACGAGCTCGCCGACCTCATGATGGTTGCGCCGCGCGACGTTGAAGACTCGATTGTGCGTATCACCCAGTTGGCTCGTGCCGCTGGTATTCACTTGGTGCTCGCGACCCAGCGCCCATCCGTGGACGTGGTGACGGGCCTGATCAAGGCCAACGTCCCATCCCGTATGGCGTTCGCGACCTCCTCGCTTGCTGACTCTCGCGTGGTCTTGGACCAGCCGGGTGCTGAAAAGCTTCTGGGCCAGGGTGACGCACTGTTCTTGCCGATGGGCATGTCTAAGCCCATGCGCGTTCAAGGCGCGTGGGTAACGGAATCTGAAGTCCACGCGGTGGTGGAGCACGTCAAGACGCAGCTTCAGCCCGAGTACCGCGAAGATATTGTGGTGCAGGCGCCGAAGAAGGAAATCGACGACGACATCGGGGACGACCTGGAGCTGTTGCTCCAGGCCACCGAACTCGTGGTCACGTCCCAGTTCGGTTCCACCTCGATGCTCCAGCGCAAGCTGCGCGTGGGATTCGCGAAGGCTGGTCGCTTGATGGACCTGCTGGAATCTCGCGGCGTAGTGGGCCCGTCCGAAGGCTCGAAGGCCCGCGACGTGCTCGTGAAGCCCGACGATCTTCCCGCCGTTCTTGCTGCCCTCAAGGGTGGCGGCGGGCCGGCAACGGGCGGCCCCGCGGATCCGCGACAGAGCGCTCTGGTAGAGAACGCGAACGCGAACCACGGCATTGCGCCGGATTCTGCGGACACTGCTGCTATCCCGTACGACGCCGTAGCTGCGGATCTCGATTCTCGCCCAGTTGCTGAGGAGTACTTTGATGGCGACGACGAGGGTGGTAGTGAAGACGCTTGGAACCTGACGGGCCGATAGGCTGAGAGGGTGACTAACCACAGCGAACGCGCCAACGGCAGCGCTCCCAGCGAGCCGTCGGCCTGGAATCTTCCGAATATCCTCACGTCCATCCGGATCCTGCTGGTCCCGGTCTTCGTGTGGTTCTTGGTCCTCGACGCTGAAGAGCGTGGGGCATGGCGGTGGTGGGCATTCGTAGTGTTCGCCGTGGCCATGTACACGGACAAGCTCGACGGTGACATCGCCCGGGCCCGCGGACTGATTACGAACTTTGGAAAGATCGCCGATCCCATCGCGGACAAGCTGCTCACCGGTGCCGCGCTGATCATGCTGTCCATCACGAACGACTTGTGGTGGTGGGTGACTATCGTGATCCTGGTGCGCGAATGGGGCATCACCCTGATGCGCTTCATGATGCTCAATAGGGCCGTCATGCCAGCGAATAAGGGCGGAAAGATCAAGACCGTCACCCAGACCCTTGGGTTGCTCATTCTGCTCATGCCGATCACCCACTCCTTGCCGTGGCTGTGGTGGATTGGAACCATCATCATGCTGGTGGCCATGGCTATCACCGTGGTGACGGGCATCGATTATGTTCGCCAAGCCATCGCGCTTCGCAAGGACCCACAGAACGTGACCACCAAATGACCGCAAATACCGCCTCCCCACACCCCAGCGCAAGCGAGGTTGCGGCAGAGATCGTGAGCTGCGGCGTCGTACAGGAAGCCACTGTGGCAACCGCTGAATCGCTCACAGCAGGACTCGTGGCAGCGACTATCGCCGATGTTCCGGGAGCCTCAGCCGTACTGCGCGGGGGAGTAGTGTCCTACGCCAACGAGGTGAAGGCGCTCCTCCTGGATGTGCCGCTTGACCTGTTGGATGAGCGCGGATCCGTCGATCCAGCCGTCGCCGAAGCCATGGCGCGAGGCGCGCGCGATAGGTGCGTTGCAACGTTTGGAATCGCAACCACTGGCGTTGCCGGTCCAGACGCTCACGATGGAAAGCCCGTCGGTACGGTGTTTATAGGCTGGGCAGACGCCACAGGCTCAGGTAGTGTGGAGCAACATTTCCAGGGAAACCGCGAAACTATTCGCCATCTCAGCAGAGATGCAGCGCTGGAAATACTTCTTGAACGCATGAAGTCTGGGAATTCACCTTTAAACGCGTAGTTGAGAGGAACCTCGATAGATTCTTATAAGTTCCTGTGATGGAGTATGTAGGGAACAAAAACAGGAGTTCAAGAGTTGAGTCTAGTAAGCGCAACACGCGCTAGATGATCGTCACTACGGTGACAAACAGAGGAGACGACTATTCACATGGTCAAGCAGCCAGTATCCGTAAACGGCATTGTCCGTTGGCGTGATGTGGCATTGACGGTTCCGGAAAACAACCACCAAAAGGAGAAGAAGATGGTTGTACTTCGCCACGAAATCGGAGATGTGCTCCGTGACATCCGCCAACGCCAGGGCCGCACCTTGCGCGAAGTTTCACACAGCGCGCGAGTATCGCTGGGATATTTGTCCGAAGTGGAGCGTGGACAGAAAGAGGCTTCCTCCGAACTCCTTTCCTCGATTTGCGAGGCACTGAACGTGCCCGTATCCGTGATGTTGCGTATGGTTTCTGACCGCATCGCCATCGCCGAGGGACTCCAGATTCCGGACACCGTTCCTGCAGAGATGATGCAGGCCTTCACGCCAGTTATTCCAGATGAGCTCCCTGAGGAGTTCAGCGAAGATCTTGCGGCTCGTCACTAAAAGACAAGCTAGTATTAGACAAACTCGGGCGTTAACCGCCTAGGAATGTCCCTTCAAGAGGTTCACCGTGTGCTCATGGTGAACCTCTTGTTTTGTTCATGAGAGCAACGTGTCTTCGTGCCATACTGTGGGCGTGCGAGTTAGTAACTTTTGGACCTTGATGGAAGACGAATTTGGCAGCGGGTACGCCTATGTATTGGCGAATCAGCTGGCCCTGACTAGTTTGGGCGGGCGAACCGTCAATGAAGCGTTGGCTGATCACTTTGAGCCGCGTGAAGTATGGGGAGCCGTCTGCGACGCGCAAGATGTGCCGGCCGAGCGGAGGCTTGGCAAAGATGTGGCCCCGGCAAGTGGTCGCGATCCAGTTATTGATGGATAGGTTGATCGCTTGCACTGTGGGATGTTCGAAAAGTTTTCGACACGCGAGCCGCGGTATTCGAAAATATGTACGGGTCGCGTAGTCTTGTGGAAAGCGTATGAATTCACGACTGCAGGCCCGTACTTATCCACAAAAGAATGTCCTAGGTTCTAAGTGTCAGTAGTTACCCGTAGCGTGGTTCACAGATCAAAACAGGGCTTAGACGCCCCTTCCCAGTAGAGGTGAATCATGGCAGCAGCACCAGATCGCGAGAAGGCTCTCGAAGCCGCACTCGCACAGATTGATAAGCAGTTCGGCAAGGGCTCCATCATGCGTTTGGGTGATGACACCCGTGCGCCAATTGCAACGATCTCCACCAGCTCCATTGCCCTGGACGTCGCTCTGGGTATTGGCGGACTGCCACGCGGCCGCGTCGTCGAGATCTACGGTCCTGAATCCTCGGGTAAGACCACCGTGGCTCTGCACGCCGTAGCGAACGCGCAGAAGAACGGCGGCATCGCAGCGTTCATTGACGCCGAGCACGCATTGGATCCTGAATACGCCAAGAAGCTTGGCGTTGACACGGACGCCCTGCTGGTCTCCCAGCCGGATACCGGTGAGCAAGCGCTCGAAATCATGGACATGCTGGTGGGCTCTGGCGCCATCGACATCGTGGTTATCGACTCCGTTGCAGCATTGGTTCCTAAAGCTGAAATCGAAGGCGACATGGGCGACTCCCACGTGGGTCTGCAGGCTCGTTTGATGAGCCAGGCGCTGCGTAAGATCACCGGTCGCTTGAACCAGACCAAGACCACCGCCATCTTCATCAACCAGCTGCGTGAAAAGATCGGTGTCTTCTTCGGCTCTCCTGAAACCACCACCGGTGGTAAGGCGCTGAAGTTCTACGCATCGGTTCGTATTGACGTCCGTCGCATTGAGACGCTCAAGGACGGAACGAACGCGGTGGGTAACCGTACCCGTGCCAAGATCGTCAAGAACAAGATGGCTCCGCCATTCAAGCAGGCTGAATTCGACATCCTCTACGGAATCGGAATCTCGCGCGAAGGTGGCCTGATTGATATGGGCGTTGAGCACGGCCTCGTCAAGAAGTCCGGCGCCTGGTTCACCTATGACGGTGACCAGCTGGGTCAGGGCAAGGAAAACGCTCGCCAGTTCTTGAAGGACAATCCTGACCTTGCCAACGAACTCGAGCGTCAGATTCGCGAGAAGCTCGGCATCGGTGTTGTTGCAGCTGCAGAAGGTTCCGAGCCAACGCTCAAAGCTGTCGGCGACGACAAGTAGTCAGCAGGCGACGAAGATCAGCAAGCGACGAAGGTCATCACCTGCTAGTCGCGTGCTGGTGCACCTCAACCGTGCAATGAGCACCTAGCAGTAACCAGTGGTGTGGGATCGAAGCTGTAATGCTTTCGAGCCCACACCATTGTGTTTTCTGCGACGCAGACAGTGACGCGACGCAGTGAATCACTCGTCGCGAGAACGACTCGCCTCAGAGAATGACTTGATGAGGTGGCCGGCAGCGTTCGAGGACCGGGGTTGACGTAAAGGGCCCGAAGAAGAGGAGGGATCACACATGACTGAGAATGAGCCAATTGACTGGGGAGTGAACGTCGGAGGTCCCGACATTTCCCAAACCCCGGATACCGATCTTTCCGGTGGCCCAGATTCTCCTCGTGGTTCAAATCCATCTGGCGGCTCGCGTAATCGCAAGACACGAGCACCACGTGCCACAACCGGTGAGTCTCGTTTTACGAACCAAAGCATGGCCAAGAGCAAGTCGTCCGGCGGTAACCGGTCATCCAAGCGACGTGCATCAGGCCGATGGTCGCAAGAACGTGCTGACGATGCCATGGATCGGGACTATGCCGTAGACCGCGACGATGCCGTAAACCGCGACAAACTCGATGGTGTTGAACCTGAACCGATGTCGCCCGAACGGGCAGAGCGTTTCGCACGAAACATCGTGCTGCAGCAGCTCACGGCCTCGATGAAATCCAGGAAGCAGCTCGCAGACAAGCTTGCCGACAAGGACGTCCCCGAGGACATCATCACCAAAGTCTTGGACAGGATGGAAGAAGTCCACCTCGTCAATGACGAATCATTCGCGGAACTGTGGGTTGAAAGTCGCCACGGAAACCGGAAACTCGGCAAACGATCACTACAACGAGAACTTCGAGACAAAGGCATTCACGAAGAGCTCGCACAAAAAGCGCTCGAAGCTGTCACCGATGAGGACGAGCGTGCTGCCTGCCACGAACTCGTGCAGAAAAAGCTCGGAGTATCTAGCCCTGAAGAATCCGCCCGGATAGAGATTGACGATTCCGCTTCGTGGGATGTTCGGAGGACGCAAATGAAAGAGCGAGACAAACAAGTTCGTCGTCTGGTGTCCATGCTGATGCGTAAGGGATATAACGGATCGCTCGCAATGGCCGTCGTATCCGAATACGTGTAGCGGACTAGAATGGATCGGTGTCTTCCACATCCACCCCTGATTTTGAGAGCTTGAGCGTGCCTGACGTGACCGAAACCCTCGATACTGAACTGCACCAGCCGCGCACCTACGAAGTGCGCACCTACGAAGTGCGCACCTTCGGCTGCCAGATGAACGTTCACGACTCTGAGCGCGTGTCCGGTCTTTTGGAAGACGCCGGCCTCACCGTGGGTGATCCAGAAGACGGTGTCGCGGACGTCGTCGTCTTCAACACCTGTGCTGTTCGCGAGAACGCAGACAACAAGCTCTATGGAAACCTGGGCATGCTGGCCCCGCTCAAGCGAGAGCGTCCGAACATGCAGATCGCCGTCGGCGGTTGCCTAGCGCAGAAGGACCGGGACACCATCCTGAAGAAGGCGCCGTGGGTGGACGTCGTCTTTGGCACCCACAACATCGGTGCACTTCCAGTGCTGCTGGAACGCGCTCGCCACAATAACGAAGCGCAGCTCGAGATCCTCGAATCCCTCGAGGTGTTCCCGTCGACGCTGCCTACCAAGCGCGACTCGGCTCATTCGGGCTGGGTCTCCATCTCCGTGGGCTGCAACAACACCTGCACGTTCTGCATCGTCCCGTCCTTGCGCGGCAAGGAACGCGACCGTCGCCCGGGCGACATTCTGGCCGAAATCCAGGCTCTCGTAGACGACGGCGTCGTAGAAATCACCCTCTTGGGTCAAAACGTCAACTCCTACGGTGTTGAATTCGGCGACCGCCAAGCCTTCAGCAAGCTCTTGCGCGCGTGCGGCGAAATCGAGGGACTCGAGCGAGTTCGCTTCACCAGCCCTCACCCGGCAGCTTTCACCGACGACGTTATTGACGCCATGGCAGAGACGCCCAACGTCATGCCCCAGCTACACATGCCACTGCAGTCCGGTAGCGACAAAATCCTCAAGGACATGCGTCGTTCCTACCGCTCCAAGAAGTTCTTGGGAATTCTGGACAAGGTCCGCGAACGCATCCCGCACGCGGCCATCACCACGGACATCATTGTGGGATTCCCCGGCGAAACAGAACAAGACTTCCAGGACACTCTGGATGTTGTTGAAGCCTCCCGTTTCTCGAGCGCTTTCACGTTCCAATACTCCAAGCGTCCGGGCACTCCCGCAGCAACCATGGAGGGGCAGCTTCCCAAGGAAGTGGTGCAGGAACGCTACGAACGCCTCACCGCGCTTCAAGACCGCATCTCCGCCGAAGAGAACCAGCGCCAAGTGGGCACGCGTGTTGAAATCTTGGTGACGGAGAACAACGGCCGTAAAGCCGAGCAAACCCACCGGCTCAGCGGGCGTTCGCGCGATCAGCGACTGGTGCACTTCAGTGTTCCAGAAGGCGCCGAAGTGCCACGTCCCGGCGACATGGTCACCACCACCATCACTCGGGCCGCGGCCTTCCACTTGGTAGCGGATCCGGCAACCCTTGAGGACTACCAGTTGCGTCGCACCCGTGCTGGGGATGCTTGGGACCGTGCTCAGGCCGACTCGTGCGGCGTCCCAAGCTCTGGCAGTACCGCCTCCGCGGGAGCACCGGGCAAGGTTTCTCTCGGTCTGCCCACTTTGCCGATTCGCAAGTAGGCGTAGGAGCATGTCCAGTGATCTCACGGCATGGGACCTGACGCCGCAACTCACTGAGCGGATTGAGCGGGACCCAAGCTGCGTCGTCGTCATTGTGGGACCAACCGGCACCGGCAAGTCAGACCTGTCCCTGGATATTGCCGAACGATTCAACGGTGAAGTGGTCAACACCGATTCCATGCAGTTTTACCGCGGCATGGATATTGGCACCGCGAAACTGAGCGTTGCGGAACGCCGGGGGATCCCGCACCACCTTCTGGACATCATGGACGTGACGGAGGAAGCCTCCGTTGCGGATTTCCAAACGGCCGCCCGCGAGACGATTGATGTCATTCTCTCGCGCGGAAAGCGTGCCGTCCTTGCAGGCGGTTCCGGCCTTTACGTGCGGGCGGCGATCGACAGCCTCGAATTCCCGCCTACGGATCCTCAACTGCGCGAAGCTCTAGAGAATCGCGCGAAAGCCGAGGGAATTGTCTCGCTGGTTGCGGAGCTTGAACGCGTTGATCCGGAATCAGCGCAACGCGTCAACGACGAGCGACGCATCATCCGCGCCCTCGAGGTCTTCCAGCTGACCGGCCGGCCATTCACCTCCTACATGCCCCAACGTCAATACGTGCGTGACACCGTGCAGATCGGTGTGGACCTGAAAAGGCCCGTGCTGCATGAGCGGTTGGCGCTTCGCGTTCATCGCATGGTGGATGCCGGATTGCTCGACGAAGTGAAACGGCTTGACGCGCGCGGCTTACGCGAGGGGCGCACTGCGAGCCACGCGATTGGCTATCAGCAGTTCCTCAAAGTCATCGACGGTGAGCTGACCGCGGATCAAGCGATTGAATCAACCATCGTGGCAACGCGACAATTCGCACGCCGACAAGTGACCTGGTTTAAAGCGGATCCCCGGGTGACATGGCTAAAATGATGGGCATGATTGCCGCTCCAGAGCACGCCCTGAACCAACTCGCCGGTCTCGCCTACGCGAAAGGCCACGGCACCGGTAACGACTTCGTGCTGGTGGATGATCCCGAAGGCGCCATCACCATCGATGCGACCGCTGTTGCCGCCCTGTGTGATCGACACCGGGGAATTGGTGGAGACGGTCTGATTCGTGCTGTGCGTTCGGCCGATATTGCCGAAGGTGCCGAGATCCTCAACGAAGATGACCGCGCCGAATGGTTCATGGATTACCGCAACGGTGACGGAAGCATCGCGGAAATGTGCGGAAACGGCGTCCGCGTCTTCGTGGCCTTTCTGATCGCTCAGGGCCACGTAACCCTCGAGCACGGTGACGCCCTCACCATCGGAACGCGTGCCGGCGTCAAGCACGTGGTGCGCACCGACAACGGATTCTCCGTGGACATGGGACCCTGGGAGTTCATCTTCCCTGAGGCGGCCGAGGAAAAAGCCATTGATTCCCTCGTGCAGACGCGCGGTCTGGACGTGGACCGTCCGGCGCTGAGCGTTTCCATGGGCAACCCGCATACAGTCGTCGCGCTTGCTGATGAAGACGAGCTCCAAGATCTGGACCTCACCCGTATCCCGAGTGTCCGTCCGCTACCACCGCACGGAACGAACGTCGAATTCGTGGTGCCCGCCGAACCGCTGGTGTCCCACGGGGTCGGAAATATCGCTATGCGCGTTCACGAACGCGGCGTCGGCGAGACGCAGTCCTGCGGCACAGGCGCTTGCGCTGCCGTGGTGGCGACGCGCCACTGGGCTGCCGGAAACACTCCGGATCAGAATCAGGCCAGCGAATGGAACGTGAATGTTCCGGGCGGCACGGTAGTAGTGAAGTTCATTCCGTCCCCGGACGGTTCAGAGCACGTGGAACTGAGTGGTCCTGCGCAGATTGTGGCCCGCGGAGTGATTGCCGGAAACGCTTAAACGTCGCCAGAGGCGAGTCTCTATAGGGTCTCGCCTCGCCGCGCGCGGCAACTTCCTGTAGCGGCAACTTCCTGTGGACTTCAGGCGCTTCGGCGCTGAACCGAAAGAATCCGGAAACCCTTATCCGTGGTGAGGCGATCAACCTTGTATGATGCGCCCAACATCCCGGCCAGCCACGTCTGGAGTGAATCCGCCCCGAGGTTCTTCTGCACTACTAAGTAGGCGATGCCGCCAACGGTGAGCCGCGGCAGCCACTGCTGCATGATCGAGTGAAGGACGTCCTTGCCCACGCGAATGGGCGGATTGGACCAAATGAGGTCGAAAGTGACATCCTCCGGCAGCGACTCCGGAGAGTGCACTACCACGTTGGTTAGTCCCAACGATTGTGCGTTATCCGCGGTGAGCTGGCGCGAGCGTTCGTTGACGTCAATGCCGTACACGGTGGCTGCGGGCGACTCGAGGGCCATCCGCAACGTGATGGGTCCCCAACCGCAGCCGATGTCCAAGAAGGTGCCGTCCGCCGGCGGCTTCGGCGCGTGCTTGAGCAGGATGGCAGTGCCCTTGTCCACGCCGGCGGGGGAGAAGATGCCGTTGGAGGTTGCGACGCTCACGCGGTGCGTATCGCTGAGCTCAACGGTGATGGTGCGGCGCTTTTCGGGCGTGTTCGGTTGATCCGAGAAATAGTGTTCCTGACTCATAGCTGTTTCAGATTAGCTCACAGGCACCAGAATGGCCTCGCCGAGAGCGAACAACGAGGTTGGACGGCCTCGCGAGCCGAGTGATAGAGTTTTCTCTATGATTTTGACTCAGCGCGTATACACCCGCATCCGATTCGTAGGTTAGCGCGGCGCCGCAGTCATGTGCGCCGCCTCCGGCGCACGTTCACATTCCTCCCATGACGGGAGATGTCACTTTCTCTGAGCTCTCTGACAGCGTTGACGCTGTTTGTCGGCTTCAGGAAGTTCGCGCGTTGGGCCCCCATTTTCACCAGACCATCGCATCTATTCACGCATTCATTCAGGGCATTTATCTGCCGCCAGTCGCGTTGTCATCAGTACAGAAATCACGCACGCCGGTATCCTGAAATGCAGTATCACGAAGGACTCCATGACCTCCCACAATTCATCACATCAGTCGGATTCTCAGGCCGCGCAGGAAGCCGCTGAGAAATCCGAACGCGAAATCCAGGCCGTTATTGACCGGATTTTGGCGCACGACGACGCAGCCTCGCCTTCGCAGGACGGTTCCGGACATTCCCCGGAGGACGGCGAAGAGCTCGGCGGAACGTCGTCGGCGCTGTCGCGCGGGCGCGCTCAAGCGCTGTCCAGTCTTGATCGCGAGCACTCCGAATGGGACGGCGATCAGCAAGATCTTGCGGAACGTCGCGCCTTGCGTCGCGTCGCCGGTCTGTCCACCGAACTTGAAGACGTCACCGAAGTTGAATACCGCCAGTTGCGCCTCGAGCGCGTGGTGCTTGCCGGTATTTGGTCCGATGGCACCATCGAGGACGCGGAGAATTCCTTGCGCGAACTCGCTGCTCTCGCGGAGACGGCGGGTTCGGAAGTTCTCGATGGACTTTTGCAGCGGCGCATGAAGCCGGACCCAGGAACGTTCTTGGGCTCAGGTAAAGCGCAGGAACTGCGAGAGATCGTCGCCGCCGAAGGCGCGGATACCGTGGTCATTGACTCGGAGCTGGCTCCTTCACAACGACGTGCCCTCGAAGACATCGTCAAGGTCAAAGTTATTGACCGCACGGCATTGATCTTGGACATCTTCGCGCAGCATGCGAAGAGCCGTGAAGGTCGCGCCCAAGTGGAACTCGCGCAGCTCGAATACCTCTTGCCACGTTTGCGTGGTTGGGGTGAATCGATGTCCCGGCAGGCCGGTGGTCGTGTTGGTGCTGCTGGGGGCGGCATTGGTTCTCGTGGCCCGGGTGAAACGAAAATCGAGCTCGATCGTCGTCGTATTAGAACCCGCATGGCGAAACTGCGCCGCGAAATCCAAGCCATGAAACCGGCTCGCGAAGCTAAGCGAGCCAACCGTAAGCGCAACGATGTTCCGTCTGTTGCCATCGCGGGCTATACGAACGCAGGCAAGTCCTCGGTGCTGAACCGATTGACCAATGCTGGCGTCCTTGTGGAGAACGCGCTCTTCGCAACCTTGGATCCCACGGTTCGTAGGACGCAGACGGAGGACGGTATTGAATACACGCTCACCGACACCGTCGGTTTCGTGCGTTCCTTGCCCACGCAGCTGGTCGAGGCCTTCCGTTCCACGCTTGAGGAAATCGGGGATTCTGACCTGATTCTTCACGTCGTGGATGGATCGCACCCGGATCCGGAAGGACAGATTCGTGCTGTTCGCGAAGTGCTTCGGGACATCGATGCACAGAACATCCCGGAGGTCATTGTCCTGAATAAGGCCGATGCCGCGGATCCTTATGTGCTCGAGCGCATCAAGAACCGCGAACCGCGCACTATGGTGGTTTCGGCTCGAACCGGTTACGGAATCGAGGAGCTTCTTCAGGAAGTGTCCGAGTCCATTCCACGTCCCGGCGTGGAGCTGGATGTGGTGATTCCGTATCAGCGTGGTGACTTGGTCAGCCGTCTGCACGAGCAATCGGCGGAAATTATCGCCATGGATCACGTGGAGGAGGGTACTCGCATGCATATCAAGGTGCGCCAGGACTTTGCGGCCGAGCTGGAACCCTTTGTGGTAACTCCTTCGGAGGGCGCTACCCAAGCATGATCGATGAGGAGCTGAACGGCGCCGAGCGCGTTGATGAACTGCTGACGCTTGCCGTGTCCAAAATGGGCGGGCAAGCGCGTTCCGGGCAACACGAAATGGCCCAAAAGGTGATCGAATCCTTTGAAAAGGGTGGGCACCTTTTGGTCCAGGCCGGCACCGGAACGGGAAAGTCTTTGGGGTACCTGGTGCCCTCGATTTATCACTCGCTCAGCGCCGAGAAGCCCATCATCATCTCCACCGCTACTCTGGCGCTCCAAAGCCAGATTGTGGGCCGTGACCTTCCGCGGCTCTTGAAGAACCTGGAACCCGAGTTACCTCGTCCCGTGGATGCGGTCCTGCTGAAGGGCCGCTCCAACTACGTGTGCAAGCACAAGCTGGGCGGGGGATACCCGGAGGAGCCCACGGATGCGCTGTTCGATTGGGCCGACGGTGCGGCCGCCGCTCCCCATCAAGCTGCCTCGCCTTCGAGCGCTCTGGGGCAAGAAATTGTTCGTTTGCGGGATTGGGCTGAAGACACCGAAACCGGTGACCGCGACGAGTTGACGCCCGGCGTCTCGGACAAGGCCTGGCGCCAGGTGTCCGTCAGCGCGATCGAGTGCCTAGGGTCGCAACGCTGCCCTATGGCGGAAGAGTGTTTCAGCGAGTTGGCCCGTAAAAAGGCTGCGCAAGCCGACATTGTGGTCACCAACCACGCGCTCTTGGCGATCGCCGCTTTCGAAGGTCTTGCCGTCCTGCCAGAGTTCGACATTGTGGTGGTGGATGAAGCCCACGAGCTCGAGGATCGTGTCACCAATTCGGTGACCAAGCCGCTGTCCGTCGCCACGATCTCCGCGGCTGCCAGTGCGGCACGCAAGCACGCCAAAGTCATTGTGGAGCCACTCGAACGAGCCAATAGAGCCTTCGAGGAATCCGTCTCTAGCGTGTCTGATGGTCTTTTGCCACGCGGTATTACCGAGGAGCAACGAGAAGCGCTCACCATGGTGCGGGAGGCCGCCCGCGTGGTTGCCTCGGATATCAAGATTGACTCTGCGAATCCGGACGGAGCCATGCAGATGGCGAAGTCGCAGATCATGTACATCGTGGAACAAGCCGAGCGTCTCTTGGAAGCTTCTCCCCAGTACGACGTCGTGTGGGCGGCTCGCCCGCGCGAGTTTGTGCCTGGTAGTGGGTACCAGTCCGCATCAGAAGATTCCCCCGCAGTTCTGCACGTCGCCCCACTTTCTGTGGGAATGCAACTGAGGGAGGGGCTCTTCGCAGATCGTACCGTCGTGCTCACGAGCGCAACGCTAGCGATTGGCGCGGCGTTCGATACCGCCGCCGGAAACCTTGGGCTCAGAGGCGATGGTGCGCCGTCGTGGTCCGGAATCGACGTCGGCAGCCCGTTTGACTACTCCAAGCAGGGTGTCCTCTACGTGGCGAAGCACCTTGACGCACCCTCGCGAGACGTCAACCCACGCACATACGACGAGATCGAGCGATTGATCAACGCCTCCGAAGGCGGAACGCTCGCCCTCTTCTCCTCCCGCCGAGCGGCCGAAGAAGCCGCCGAAGAACTGCGGCGTCGCGTGGACTATGACATTTTGTGCCAAGGCGAATCGAGCATGAAGGCACTCGTCGAAGAGTTCTCTGAGAATGAAGCTACGTGTCTCTTCGGCACCATGTCCTTGTGGCAAGGCGTTGACGTCCCGGGCACCTCATGCCGACTTGTCATCATTGACCGAATTCCGTTCCCGCGCCCCGACGAACCCCTCGTGAAGGCACGCACACAGGACGTTGATCGTCGCGGTGGCAGCGGCTTTATGAGCGTGTCCGTCAGTAGCGCGGCCACTAAGCTGGCGCAGGGTGCTGGCCGTCTGATTCGTTCCACGGATGATCGTGGCGTCGTCGCAATCTTGGATTCTCGTCTCGTCAGCCGGCGCTATGGAGGGTTCATCAAGGCGTCCCTGCCGCCAATGTGGTCCACCACGGATCCCGACGTCGTGACGGGTGTCCTTAAACGACTAGCGGCCGCCGCCAAGAATCAGGCGACGACCGCTTAGAAGCGACCCTTTCGAAGCGACCGCTCAGTAAAGACCGCTCAGTAAAGACCGCTGAGAAACGAAATTAGAAATGAAACACGGATTGCTGCGAGCTAGATAGCGCGTAGGACGGAAACCACGCGACCCATGATGGTGGCGTGATCGCCCAAAATCGGTTCGTAGTTCGTGTTCTGCGGCAAAAGCCACGTGTGACCATCGCGCTGACGGAACGTCTTGACCGTGGCTTCATCGTCCAGCAGAGCCGCAACAATGTCTCCGTTATTGGCGGAGTTCTGGCGACGAACAACTACCCAGTCACCGTCCGCAATGGCGGCGTCGATCATTGAGTCGCCAGCGACCTTCAGCATGAAGAGTTCGCCTTGACCGGTGAGAACTCGCGGCAAGAGCATGGTGTCTTCCACCGACTGCTCGGCAAGAATTGGTCCGCCGGCGGCGATACGTCCCACGAGCGGAACGGCGACGAGATCGTCGTTATCTACGAAAACGGTGCGGCCTTCAGGTATAGAGGCGGACGTATCAGAGTTCTGGACCGAGGATTCCTTGGCGAAAGCTTTTTGCTCTTCAGCCCACTTCTTAGCCTCGACCTTTTCGATCAGCAATTCGATAGCACGGGGACGGTTAGGGTCACGACGGATGACTCCACGCTGCTCGAGCTGTGCAAGCTGATAGGTCACGCTGGAAAGCGATGCTAGTCCGGCGGCGTCGCCGATCTCTCGCATGGTGGGAGGGTAGCTGTTTTCTTCGATCAAACGATGAATGACATCAACGATCTGAAGCTGCCGACTGGTGAGTCCTGGGAAGTGCGCGTTGGCACGTTCCTGAATCTTGGTCATTGTCCGCCGTGTCATGTTCCGGTCCCGTCTCTTGCCGTCGATTGACGTTCCATCTTTTGACGAAAGTCCCCGAGTTTGCCTGCTGAATTCGGAATCTATGTTCTAAGTGTCAGTACCCGTGAGGACACTAGTTCTAGCAGCTTCCGTTGCACTAACACTACGGTACCTGCGCACGTCTTTGAAAGATTTGTTCGAGTGTGTCTCGACAATCATCGAAGATACGTGCTAGAAATGTTCTATAGGTTTTCGAAGCAGTATTCGAGGCGGGGCGAAAAGTCGCCCAAGTCTTCGAAAGAATGAAGGGGAGAACAATGACTATTGCCGCAATTTCATCGCCGTTCCGCGCGACTGCAGGCCGCTCGTCGTTGACCGATTTTTCGAAAGCACGTCCTCGCACGGCACAGCGACCGGCGAAGCTTCAACTCACCCGCAAGGGCCGTCTGGTGTTCATCGGGATCCCGTCCATGACCTTGGCAGCCGCCTTGCTGGCGCTCGTTGGGCTGTTCACCAGCCCCGTGCTGGCAGGATCCACGGCACCTTCAAGTGTTGACGCCGTCCAGGTCACCGTCTTGCAGGGTGACTCCTTGTGGAGCATCGCTGAAGCAGTGGCTCCAGGTCAGGATCCCCGCGAAACCATCGAACAGATTCAGGAATTGAACGTCATCGATGGCAAGACCTTGCGCGTTGGTCAGGAAATTTTCGTTCCGGTTCACCCATAACCGAACTTCGCCACTGGAACGCCACTGGAACTAGGACCACTGGAACTAGGACCACTGGAACTAGGTCGGTCCGCGGGGAATGGGGCTGGCCTGGAGCCGGCCGGGAGTCAGTGTAGCGACAGATATCACTACGTGCATTCCAGTCATGACGACTCAAAATTCCGGTCCGCTGTTCGTCTTTGCCTAGAATTGACTGGTGAATCAGTCAATGGATCCTTTTGAACGTCTGCCGCTTCGGGACAACCTTCGCGGACTGAAGCCGTATGGTGCGCCACAGCTTGACGTGCCGAACATGCTCAACGTCAACGAGAACACTCATCCGCTTCCTGTTGAAGTACGTGATTCCATTGCCGAGGACGTGCGCGCAGCAGCTGCGAACCTCAATCGCTACCCGGACCGCGAGTTCTCAGAACTACGCGAACGCCTGGCCGGCTACTTGGGGCACAACCTAACAGCCGCAAACATCTGGGCCGGCAACGGTTCCAACGAGGTTCTCCAGCACATCCTCCAAGCGTTCGGTGGACCAGGCCGCTCGGCCATGGGTTTCCCTCCCACCTACTCGATGTACCCGCTCCTTGCTGCCGGTACCGACACCGAATACATCAAGGGCGTCCGTGCAGACGACTTCGAACTAAGCGCCGAGTCCGCAGCTCAGCAGGTTCGTGAAGCACAGCCAAACATTGTCTTCTTGTGCTCGCCCAACAACCCCACCGGCACCGCACTTGGCCTTGACGTCATCAAGGCCGTGTACGACGCAGGGGAAGCCTCCAACGCCATCATCATTGTGGACGAGGCTTACGCAGAGTTCTCCCACGTCGGAACTCCTTCAGCACTCACCTTGCTCGAGGGCCGTGAGCGGTTGATCGTCTCTCGAACCATGAGCAAAGCTTTCGCTCTGGCCGGCGCGCGTTTGGGTTACATGGCCGCAGCGCCATCTGTCGCAGATGCCATGCGCCTAGTGCGCTTGCCGTACCACTTGTCAGCAGTAACCCAAGCAACTGCTAACGCAGCACTCAAGCACGTTGATGCCTTGTTGGCGAACGTCGAAGACATCAAGATGCAGCGCGATCGCATTGTCGACGAGCTCAAGCGCATGGGCCTCCAGCCAGCCTCGAGTGACTCGAACTTCGTCTTCTTTGGCGGCCTCGAGAACCCGGCACTCGTGTGGCAAGAACTCTTGAACCGCGGCGTACTGATTCGCGACGTGGGCATTCCAGGACACTTGCGCGTCACGGCTGGAACGGAAGCTGAAACCACCGCATTCCTGACCGGCCTCGAGGAAATTCTCGAAAAGTCTCAGTCGGACGCTGCGCCGATAGAATAGATGTAGGTCCCGGAGGCAACCCATACCGTCCTCCTCATCAAGCGCCGCGTGACTCAAGGTCCGTGCGCGAGTTGGTCACCCGTGGCGGTGAGACCCCGCTGGTCGTAAGACCGCCTAACCGAAGGAATTCATGTCTGCCGAATTGTTGAGCGGCCGTAGTGCCCGTATGGAACGCGCGACGAGCGAGTCGAGCGTCGTAGTGGAGCTGAACCTGGACGGCACGGGCCAGTCCAACATCGATACCTCGGTACCGTTCTACGACCACATGCTGACGGCACTGTCCAAGCACTCCCTGATTGACCTGACGGTCAAGGCCACCGGTGACACTCACATCGACGTTCACCACACGGTAGAAGACATCGCCATCACTCTGGGCGAAGTCCTGAAGACCGCCTTGGGAAACAAGGCAGGCATTCGTCGCTTCGGCGAAGCCACCGTTCCACTGGATGAAGCCCTCGCCAACGCCGTTGTGGACATCTCTGGTCGTCCTTTCATTGTTCACTCGGGTGAGCCGGCAGGTCAGGAGTACCACTTGATTGGTGGCCACTTCACGGGTTCGCTGACCCGTCACATCTTTGAGGCCATTGCTTTGCACGCCGGCATTTGCATGCACATCACCCTCATCGGCGGCCGCGATCCGCACCACATCGTGGAAGCACAGTTCAAGGCTTTCGCTCGCGCGCTACGTCAGGCAGTCGAGCTGGACCCACGTATTGGTAATGCCATTCCTTCCACGAAGGGCGCTCTCTAGGATGTCCAAACCCTCCGTTACCGTTCTGGACTACGGCTCCGGAAATGTTCGCTCCGCCGTTCGCGCCCTCGAACACGTGGGAGCCGAGGTCAAGCTCAGCCGCAACGCTGACGATGTCCTGAACGCCCAGGGACTCTTGGTGCCAGGCGTGGGAGCCTTCGCAGCTGTCATGGACGCGCTCAAAAGCGTTGGTGCCCTCAACTGGATCGGCCGTCGCGTGGCTGGAAACCGCCCCGTGATGGGCATCTGCGTAGGCCACCAAATCCTGTTCGAAGAAGGCGTTGAACACGGCGTTCGCACCGAAGGTATGGGGGAGTGGCCCGGCAAGGTAGAGCTCTTGAAGGCCGACGTGGTTCCGCACATGGGCTGGAACACCGTTGAACCGGCTGAAGGTTCCCAACTGTTCAAGGGCATTGAGGATGAGCGCTTCTACTTTGTGCACTCCTATGCCGTTCAGGAATGGAACTTTGACGTCGCGCAACCGCGCATGAAGCCACCTGCCGTGACGTGGTCCCAGCACGGTGAGAGCCGCTTCATCGCTGGGGTCGAGAACGGACCGCTCAGCGCCGTCCAGTTCCACCCGGAGAAGTCCGGCGACGCTGGCGCGCAACTCCTGCGGAACTGGCTGGAAACTCTCTAATGTGGTCCATTGTCCTGATGGCCGTTGGCGGCCTGTTCATCGGCGGAGCGCTTTCGCTGCGTCAACAAAAGGCCCATATCTCGTGGATTATCACCGCGGCAGCCCTTGCGATCGTTTCGCTGGGCGCAGCGTGGGCGCTGACCTACAGCAACTAACACACCTTCATTCTTAGCAAGACTCAAAAGATCGGAATATTCATGGACACCAACATTCTTGAGCTCCTCCCCGCAGTTGACGTTGCGGACGGCCAGGCTGTCCGCTTGGTCCAGGGCGAAGCCGGCAGCGAAACCGGTTACGGCGATCCGTTGGAAGCCGCAATGGCGTGGCAGAACGACGGCGCCGAGTGGGTTCACTTGGTGGACTTGGACGCCGCTTTTGGTCGCGGAAATAACACGGACATCCTGCGCCGCGTCTCCGACGAATTGAACATCAGGGTAGAACTCTCCGGCGGCATCCGCGACGACGAGTCCCTCGAACGCGCCCTGGAATTTGGTGCAGCACGCGTGAATCTGGGAACCGCCGCTCTCGAGAACCCTGAATGGACGGCTCGTGCAATTGCCCGTCACGGCGACAAGATCGCCGTGGGCCTCGATGTCCGCGGCACCACCCTCGCAGCGCGTGGCTGGACCAAGGAAGGCGGAGATCTCTGGGAGGTCTTGCAGCGCCTTGAGGACGCTGGCTGCGCTCGCTACGTGGTCACCGACGTCACCAAGGACGGAACCCTTCGCGGCCCCAACGTTGAGCTCTTGAAGCAGATGACGGAAAAGACCTCGAAACCAATCGTCGCTTCCGGCGGCATCTCTAGCCTCGACGACCTTCGTGTTCTCCGCGAGCTGGTCCCGTTCGGCGTCGAAGGCGCCATTGTGGGCAAAGCCCTCTACGCTGGCCGCTTCACGCTTCCTGAAGCACTCGATGTAGCCGGACGCCGCTAAATCTCGTTTTAGCGGTCGCACGCTCACGCAACGAAAGAACTCATGTCGCACGATCACTCCCACGCCCACGGCGCTGAACGACACCTGCCCGGACACATCGCTGCCGCGTTGGCTCGGGCCGGTCAAGCCACGGACTCCGCTGGCGTGCCGTGGGCAGGGCGTGATCTCACCGACTCTGCGGATCCTCAGCACCAGTTCGAAAATGACAACGGCTTAGCCGTTCCGGAACTAGACAGTGCCGTGACGGAGTTCATCACCAGTGCTCCACCGAGCACCGCTGCGGACATCGCTGAGGCCGAGCAAAAGATAGTCGGTGCTCTGGCCCGCGCCCGCGTCTTCGTACCGGTCGTGGCAGAGCTGGCCGAAGGTGGACTCGGGGAACACGGTTTCGCCGAGGATAAGTCCTCAGACATGGCACTCGTGTGGCTTCAAGCTCCTGACGGACGCAAAGCGCTTCCGATCTTTAGCGCGGTTGACCGGCTCACGCAGTGGCACCCGGAAGCGCGCCCCGTTGCCGTGTACGCAGCACGCGCAGCCCTCAGCGCCGTTGCGGAAGAAGCGCAGTTGTTGGTCTTGGACCCCGGCTGCAACGGAACCTTCGTGGTGCGCCGACCCGCTGTGTGGTCGCTGGCCCAACAGCAAGAGTGGACGCCCAGCTACATCGATCAAGACCTTCAAAAGAGCCTGGACCAGATCGCCCAGAACGAACCTCTGGTGGACGCGCTCGAGATCTCTCCTGGTCGAGGCGTTACCTCCCACAGCAGCACAGGCACTGTTCTTCCCGGGGGCGGAGCAGGACCCGAAGTACTCGTCACGGTGCACGTCACGGACGGCATCACCGCCGAACAAGCTCAACTTGTTGCCCAATCGGTGGCTCGAAAACTAGGTGAGACTCAAGCTTTTGCGCTCGCAGTTGATACGGTCGAGCTGAGTGTCGCCCGCGGCCCGGCAATGTTCTAACGCCGGCACCTCGGCTACACATCTGTAACTACCTCTCGCAGCTGACATCTTGCAGCTGAAACCTCGAAGCAGAAACACGGAGCGGTTCGTTGAACTTCGATCGCTATAAACAGGTCCTCTCCATCCCCGGCATCCCCATGCTCCTGGTGGTGGGTCTGATTGCCCGATTCCCGCACGCTGCGGCCGGGGTCATGCTGACCCTGCACGTAGCCCAGACCCTCGGTAAGGACTGGGCTAGCGCCGGACTGGTCGGCGCTATCTTCACGGTCGGTATTGCGGTGGGCTCTCCGTGGCGCGGTCGTTCCATCGACGTCAAAGGACTCCGCCGAGCACTCATTCCTTCGATCATCGGCGAAGCTACCCTCTGGAGCATCGCCCCGCATGTGAACTTCGAGTGGCTTTTGCTCTTGGTGTTCCTCGGCGGTTTGTTCGCGCTTCCGGTGTTCTCCGTGCTGCGTCAGGCCTTGAGCATTCTGGCCACGGGTCCCATGCGTCGCTCCGCCTACGCCCTCGATGCCATCACTACCGAGGTGGTGTTCATGACGGGTCCAGGCATCGCAGCCCTCGTGGCAACCATGATTTCCACCACCGTCGGCCTCACAGCGATCGGCATTGCCAGCTCGCTGGCGGGCATCATCTTGATGATCACCAACCCGCCGACGCGCTCACAAAGCGCCGACGCAGTGGGGGGCTCTGACGAGGACACGGATTCAAGAGACTTGGGAGTCTTCAACGAACTGGCGGCCTCCACCACGATGGGTGGTGCAGCAAGTGCCAGCGCGGATGTCTCTGACGAGGTCGCCGCAGCTACTGGAACGTTGCCGATCCTGCGACCGTTGTCGCCGCGACGTCGTCGTCTGCAAAAAATGCGCCAGCGGGTGCAAACGCGGGTGGGGGAGAAGCTCAGCTCGGAATTCGCGTGGGTCACTCCAGCGGTGATCGGTTTGCTGGTGGTCTCTGCTGCGGCGGGACTGTTGTTTGCTGGCTCCGATGTTGACATCGTTGCGGTCAGCCAAGCTGTGGGCCAATCCTCGGACATCTGGTTTGTCTTCGTGTGCTGGTCCGGCGCCTCGCTGATCGGCGGTCTGATTTACGGTGCGCAGTCTCGGCGAATCAATCCGGTGTGGTTGCTGCTCGCCATGGCCGCGCTGACAATTCCGGCCGTCTTCGCCACGAGCGTCTGGACCTTGGGCCCGCTCATGATTCTTCCGGGTCTTGTCTGCGCCCCGCTGTTGTCCTCCGCCTCTGAGAACATTGCTGAGCTCGTGGATGAGGAACGACGTGGTGAGGCCATGGGCTGGTACGGTTCCGCAATGACCGCCGGTTCTGCCGTGGGCGCCCCGGGTGCCGGAATCTTCATTGACCTGATGGGTCCTGGTTACGGCTTCATGGCCGTGGGTATAGCGGGCGTGATCCTTGGCTTGTTCTCATTCCTGGCCGTTAAAGTACGACGCCGCCGGCTCGCTTCGTGAGCGAAACCGACGGCGTCGTAGGGGTTACGAAAGATTAGTTAACTGGTCCGGTGAACTTCTCGCCCGGGCCCTTGCCTGGCTCGTCCTGGATCAGGGAAGCTTCGCGGAACGCCAACTGAAGCGTACGGAGGCCATCGCGCAACGGACGAGCGTGCTGGTTGCCCACCTCTGGAGCACCAGCGGTAATCAGACCGGCAAGAGCGGTGATGAGCTTGCGGGCTTCGTCGAGGTCCTTAAGCTCTTCAGCGTCTGGGCCTTCAGCCAAGCCAAGCTTCACAGCAGCGGCACTCATGAGGTGCACAGCAGCGGTGGTGATCACCTCGACCGCCGGAACTTCAGCGATATCGCGGATCTTGTCCGCATCGGTAGCTGAAGCGGAAGGGTGTGGAGTGTTGTGAGCGTGCGGCTCCTGGTGAGCTGCGGCGTCGTACTCAAAGTGAGAAGCGGAAGGTGAAGTCATGCCGCCCAGTTTTTCACAATCTTGAAGCGAAGATGTACGCAAGGTGTCCCACGGCACGCTCCCAGCCCCTAATTCGCTCGCACGTGAAGTTATGTGTAGAATTGACCGAGCAAGTGGAGGCCTCCTCCCACCCGCAGTCGCCCCCGGGCGTCCGGGTCATTTCGGACCAGCTGAGATGCTGGCGGTTGACAATAGTCACCACCGATTTTCTTGAGGCCTTCGTCTGCACTGCAGCCGGGGGCCTTTCCCGTTGCAGGAAAAGTACTAAAACTGTACCGAACAACAGGAGTTCACATCAGCGATCCACGCATTAACGATCGAATCCGCGCCACAGAGGTTCGATTGGTTGGGCCAAACGGCGAGCAGGCCGGCATCCAGCCGATTGAAGTAGCTCTTCGCCTGGCCCTTGAGGCTGATCTTGATTTGGTGGAGGTGGCGCCTAACGCCAACCCTCCCGTGTGCAAGTTGATGGACTTTGGCAAGTACAAGTACGAAGCCGCTGTCAAGGCGCGCGAGGCGCGTAAGAACCAAACGAACACGGTCCTCAAGGAGATCCGTTTCCGTCTGAAGATTGACAAGCACGACTACGAGACCAAGACCGGTCACGCCGCACGCTTCCTAGCTGCAGGTGACAAGGTCAAGGCCATGATTCAGTTCCGTGGCCGTGAGCAGCAGCGCCCCGAAATGGGCATTCGCTTGCTTGAAAAGTTTGCAGAAGATGTCGCAGCCGTAGGCATTGTTGAGTCCAGCCCACGCATCGATGGCCGCAACATGGTCATGGTGATTGGTCCGCTCAAGAACAAGGCTGAAGCTAAGGCAGAAGCTCGTCGCCAGGCACAGCGTGAGAATGATCGCGCGAAGGCTAACGGCGAAAAGGTGAAGCTTGACACGGAAAACCCGGAAAGCATCGGGCAGTCCATGGGGGATTCGCTCTCTGAGGACATGAAGGCAAAGCTTGCTGCAGTTTCCGGAGCAGACGCCGACGCCGCAACTGACGCGGTTGATGCAGAAGTTCCTGCCGAGGTAGCAACCGAGCAGCAGGAAACTGCAGCACCGGTTGAGACCGAAGCACCAGTAGAAGCTGCTGCTGAGGAAGAGAAGCCAAAGGCTGTCGAGATTCCAAAGTTCGAACTCGATCCGTCCTTGCCGCCACTGCCTCCTCGCCCGCAGACCCGTCCGTCCTCGCGACCTGCAGCCGCTTCACCGCGTGCCGCTGGCGTCACGAAGGCAGCACCGGGTGGCTCCCGCTCCGGCGGCCCACGTTCTTCGGGCCCACGTTCGGGTTCCGGCGCTCCACGCTCCGGAGATCGTTACGGAAGCGATCGCCCAGGTTCGGATCGCTCAGATCGCCCCACCAGCGATCGCTCGAGCAGCGACCGTTCCGGTAGCGATCGTCCAAGCAGTGACCGTCCACAGAGCAGCGGCCGTCCAACGTCTGCTCCACGTGCAGCAAGCGGCTCCGCTCCGGCACCGGGCAGTGCACCTCGCCCAGCCGCAGCAGCACCACGGCCAAGCGTGACGCCAAAGCCAGCAACGGGCGCTGCAAAGCCAGCCGCTCCAAGGCCGGGCGGCGCACCAAAGCCAGCTCCGAAGCCAGCGGGTGCAGCTAAGCCTGCAGCTCGACCGGCCACGAAGCCAGCACCAAAGCCTAAGTCGGATTCCTAATCGGTGTGGCCACCGCTGCAAAGCGGTGGCCCGCTTGAGGGAAAACGGACTTTCCAGAGGAATCTGATTCCTCGATAGACCAAGCGATCCTCGCGCGAGAATCGCTCAAGATCCTCGGTACTGCCTGCAGTACTGAGAACACGTAAGGAGAACGGCGGATATGCCGAAGTTCAAGACTCACAGTGGCGCTAAGAAGCGCTTCAAGGTAACCGGTTCCGGCAAGCTGAAGCGTCAGCAAGCAAACCGCCGTCACTACCTCGAGCACAAGCCATCGACGTTGACCCGTCGCCTCGCCGGCGATCGCATCGTCTCTAAGGCAGACACCAAGACCATCAAGCGGATGCTCGGTCTCTAAGTCCAAAAACCTTGGGGTGTTTGCCCCAGCCCATTCGATCGCCGAAGGTCACCAGCAATAACGCGGGACTGAGTAGGCCAAAGTCAAAGGAGTACACACGTGGCACGTGTGAAGCGGGCGGTCAACGCCCACAAGAAGCGTCGCGTCGTTCTGGAACGCGCAAAGGGTTACCGCGGTCAGCGTTCGCGCTTGTACCGCAAGGCGAAGGAGCAGTTGCTTCACTCGTTCGTCTACAGCTTCAACGACCGTCGTAAGCGTAAGGGCGACTTCCGTCGCTTGTGGATCCAGCGCATCAACGCTGCATCCCGCGCCAACGGCATGACCTACAACCGTCTCATCCAGGGCCTGAAGGCTGCTGAGGTTGAGGTTGACCGCCGCATGCTTGCTGAGTTGGCTGTTTCTGACGCCACTGCATTCGCTGCATTGGTGAAGGTTGCAAAGTCCGCTCTTCCAGCAGACGTTAACGCTCCAGCTGATAAGTCCGCAAAGAAGGCTTCTTCCGCTAAGGCTACGAAGGCTGCTGCTGTGAAGGTTGTTTCCGCAGCTCCTGCAAAGGCTGAGGCTCCTGCCAAGGAAGAAGCTCCTGCAGCTGCTTCCAAGGAGTCTGAGATCGCTGGCGCCGTCAAGGCTGTTGAAGGCGAAGCCGCTCCTGAGGGCTTTGTTATCAAGGGCAACTCACAGTCCAACAAGTACCACGTTCCGGGCTCCACCTGGTACGAGCAGACCCAGGCTGAGTACTGGTTCGAGACCATCGAAGCCGCTAAGGCTGCAGGCTTCGAGCCTGCCGGTGGCGAGTCCCGCCAGCAGATGCCACAGGCCTAAGGCTTACTTTTCACGAGTATCTAGGCTCTAGCGTCTACACGCTTTCGTAAAGGACGAAATCCCTTCGGGGGTTTCGTCCTTTGCTTTTGTCCAGCCACACAAATTTTCCCGGGTCTGCCCATAGCCCCGACCTCTTGTCCGCGTCCGCGCGGATCCTCACTTAAGGTGAATGTATGTCCTTTGGTAATCACGAAATCATGTCCAACCCGCGTGCTGACCGCGTGCGCGATATCGCTCGTCTGAGCAACGCGCGGGAACGCTCCAAGCGCGGTGAGTTCTTGGCCGAAGGGCCGCAAGCGGTGCGGGAGGCGTTGCGTCGCCACCACGAGCTCGAGGCAGCTGGGAAGACCGGTGTGGTTCACACGGTCTACGCCACGAGCGTGGGCATTGGGCGTCTTGAGGAACTCGCAGATCCCAACAACAGCGACCTGGTCCGCCAAGTGACGCCGGAAGTGTTGGCGGCGATGGCTGATACCGTGACCCCGCAGGGCATGGTGGCAGTGTGCCGCATGGATGTGTCCTCGCTCGAGGATATGGTGGCGCGGGCGCCACGTTTGGTCGCGGTGTTGTGCCGCGTGCAGGATCCTGGAAACGCTGGCACGATCGTGCGCGCCGCGGATGCCGCCGGCGCCGACGCCATGGTGATTACCGCTGGAAGCGTTGACATTTTCAACCCTAAGGCGGTCCGTTCAACGGCCGGTTCGCTGTTCCACATGCCAGTAGTCACGGGTGCGAGCACCGAAGACGTCGTGGCTGCGCTCAAGGCAGCAGGCGTACAGATTTTGGCTGCCGACGGCTACGGTTCTTTCGATTTGGATGAGCTGCAAGAAGAGAGCGTACGACGACGCACGCTTGCGTCCGGTGCCGCACCTTCGATCGACGCCGTGGAAACGCAAGACGGCTCCGGATCGCAAGGGGACTCCGAAACGCAAGGCAGCGTCGTCGTCCTAGAAAACCCGACGACCTGGCTTTTCGGAAACGAAGCGCAAGGCCTCAACGACGAAGAATTGGCGCTAGCAGACGCCCGCGTTGCCGTGCCTCTGTATGGAATTGCAGAGTCATTGAATGTGGGAACCGCCGCAACCGTGTGCTTGTACGCTTCCGCGCGCGCTCAGCGCCGCTCAAACCGATAGCATTTCACAGGACGAACTTTTCACTAAGAGACAAGGAATCACATGGCTGCTTCAGGGGGCACCAAAGCGGTGGTCGCGGCACTCGCCGCCAACCTGACCATCGCACTGTTCAAATTCATTGCGTATTTCTTGACGTTTTCGTCATCGATGCTGGCCGAAGCGATCCACTCGCTCGCTGACTCCGGCAACCAGGTATTGCTGTTGCTCGGTGGTAAACGCGCCGCTCGGCAAGCAAGCCCAGAGCACCCGTTCGGTTACGGACGCGAACGCTACATTTACTCGTTCATCGTTTCCATTGTGCTGTTCTCCGTCGGTGGCCTTTTTGCACTGTACGAGGCGTACCAAAAGTGGAGCCACCCGCACGCTATCGAAGGACAGTGGTGGTGGGTTCCCCTCGCCGTGCTGGTTGGCGCCATCATCGCCGAAAGCCTGTCTTTCCGCACCGCAATCATCGAATCGAACCACGTGCGTGGAAATCGTTCATGGGTGAAGTTCATCAAGACCGCAAAGTCTCCTGAACTTCCCGTGATCTTGTTGGAAGACCTTGGCGCCTTGTTGGGCTTGGTCTTCGCGCTTGCTGGTGTCTCTTTGACACTCGTGACCGGCAACGGCATCTGGGATGCGATCGGCACCGGCATGATTGGTCTCTTGCTCGTGACCATCGCCATCGTCCTGGCTGTGGAGACGAAGTCCTTGCTCTTGGGCGAATCTGCAACCAAGGAAAACGTGCGTGAGATTGAGAATGCTATCCAGAGCGATGGCACCGACATCATTCACCTCAAGACCTTGCACTTGGGCCCAGAAGAACTCCTCGTTGCCGCAAAGATCTCCGTGCCGGAGCACTCGACCGGCGCTGAGGTGGCACAGGTGATTGATGACGCCGAGGTTCGTATCCGTGCGGCGGTTCCTATTGCACGCGTGATCTACCTCGAGCCTGACATCAAGCGTGAAGGTCACGTTCCTGCGACCGAAGACGCCACTGTCACGCATGGCTAATCTCAAGCAGATTGTGGGCGCTGCGATTGTTGATTCGATCGCGGCGCCCACGCGTCTTTTAGTAGCCCGCCGCTCCGCACCGCCCGCCCTTGCCGGACTCTGGGAATTTCCGGGCGGGAAAGTGGAACCGGGAGAGACGTGTGAAAACGCGTTGCTCCGGGAGATCCGCGAAGAACTCGGGGTAACGGTGACCCTGGGTGCAGAGCTTGTTGGGCCGATTGATCAGGGCTGGCCCCTCAACGAATCCGCCGTGATGCGCGTGTGGTTTGCTGAAGTGACTGACGGGGGAGTCCCTGAGGCGCTCGAAGATCACGACGAGCTACGCTGGATTGACCTGGCCGGCGAAGAAGCACTCGAGCTGGATTGGATTCCAGCCGACTACCCGATTGTGCGTGAGCTCCTCAGATCACTCTGAAGTTTCATTCTCTTTCGCTCGGTGACATTTATCCGGCGCTCTTAAAGTGCAGTGGCGGTCCAGTACACAGCCTTTCGGCAATTACTGGACCGCCACCGGCTTCATAGGCTTTCACCGTAGAAGCTGAGCTTCCCTTCTCACACTTCTATTAGAAATCATGTTCTAAGAGAAGTCAAGTATATCTAGAACATGATTTCGATCATGGTGACCCCCGCCCTCCGCGAGAGTGGCAGGGGACGTAAGCTGCGTCGTCGTACTAGCTGCGTCCTGCCAGCCGCCTACACGAGCGCGAACTCCACCCGCAGGCTCACCGTGTGAGAAATTTCCCCGCCCAGAACAGGCATATCTGCGGACTGAACCGCAGCACTCTTGAACTCTCGCGCCAACGGAACGGGCGCGGAATCTTCGACACCTTCCTTGATGGAGACCACAGCCCCCAGCTTCCGCTGCGCCAAAGCCGCCAATTGCGTGGCCCTCGCGAGCGCTTCGGCGAACGCCATCTCGCGAGCCGTGATGATCGCATCGCCAACCGAGGCTGTGTAATACTCGACGCCGCCAATTCGCGCGGTATCCCCACCAGCGGATATCGCCGCAGAAAGTACCGCGGCCACCGCATCAAGAGGAACATCCGTGGCGGTCACCGTGACCGAGGCAAGGTAGCCCACCACCACAGAACGGTTCTCGAGCCACTGAACATCAGGGTTCACGCCGATGGACGCCGTGGAAATCCGAGCGTTCGGTGCCGCCTCGCGAACGGCGGGGATCACCTGCTGAGCCACGCTCGAAACGCTCTGAAAAGCGCCCGCCGCGGTGTCAGCACGCGTTTCGAGGGGAATGAACACAGTGGCGCTATCGGGGCTCGTGGGGCCAACGCCAACACCTTGGACCGAAATAGTGTGGGAGGAAGAACCGCTCGTGCTGGGATCCCACGCGTGATCTTGCGGAGTGTTGTTCGAGCTCAAAGAGGCCGCCTTCCATTCGTGTTGTGTGGATGAGAGCTGTGCTGACGGGAACGAAGAGCCGCGACGAGGCTCCTGGTGGGCTGTTCGCGGTAGCCGCCCGCTTGAAGGCCGGCGAAGCGTTCAAAAGGATTGCGGGAGGCGGGATCGCCCGTACGCAACAAAGACCAAGCGACGCCCGCGAAATACAAAGGGAAAAACGGAAGCCCCAAACACGCAACGTACTGCCAAGAATGCCGCGCCTCGTGAGCCAGCAAAGCTGGGACTTCCCGCGGTTCTGCAAAGTGAGGCCGGAAGAAAATGACGTTGCCCACCGTGAAAGCCCCAGCGATAGGCAGTCGGGGACGGTAATTCTTTGCGAGGATCAAGCCCTCGGGGCCCCACTCGAGATCGCACCGGGACACCGCAGCCATGATCAGCCCCAATGGCGTTGCCAGATTCACGGTGTTAAGCACCGCCCTCAGAGCGTGACGAGTCTGCACGTGTTCAGTATAGGGAGCCATAAGTAGAGGAAGCGGGGTTTGCCTGAGCCCTACTACTACGAGCCCTACTAGCACCGGCCCTACTGGCACGGGCAGGTCACGTCTCGGTAGGTGCACGTACCCTCTGGGGTGCTTAGTCTGATTCGAGCGAGTGCGCGAAGCGGATCAAGTTCCCGTCGCCATCCACGTGGGCGCCTTCGCGCAGGTTGTACTCGGTGTCCTGCGGCGTCATGGTGGGGCATTCGTAGCCCACATCGGCGGTGGCTGCTTGCCATTCATTCGCCAGCACATCAGCATCGTCGACGTACACGAACACCGAGGAGAAGTTCATCTCCGGATCCAGATCGTCGTACTCCCAAAAGTGGAGATTGATGTGGTCGCGACGAGCGTAAGCATAGGCTTCATCACCGGCGTAAGTAGTGACGCGGAAGCCTAGGAGCTCGTAGTGGCGCACGGCGCGTTCGAGGTCAGAAACGGGAAAGACTGCTGCGGACGATTGCAGGATGGCCATACAGTGAGCCTAAAACAGCCGCTCGTTCGAGGATGACCCATTTGGGCCGTGTTCGATATGAATTCACGACAAGTTCACTTGTGGAGAGGGCTCAGACCTTTCAAATCTTCGAGACAGTATGCTTCAGAAATGATTCTTCTGACCGGATTTGAACCTTTCGGGGATCATTCCACCAATCCCAGTGCGGAGGCTGTGCGCCTCGCAGCCGAGGTGTTGTCGCAACGAGGTATCCGTGCGAGGGCCGAGATACTGCCCGTCACTTTCGAAGGATCGTCGATGGCGCTCGAACATTTGGTGAAGGGCTCTGAGCTAAAGCTAGAGCCAGAGCCAGGGCGAGAGCGGGACCAAGAACAAGCGCGAGCGCAAGAGTGGGAGCTCATCGTGTGTGTCGGCGTCGCCGGTGGCCGGGACAAGGTAAGCCTGGAGCGCGTAGCGATCAACGTGGATGACGCGCGCATTCCTGATAACGACGGCGCCGCTCCCGTGGATGAGCCCATCGTCCCTGACGGTCCGGCAGCGTACTTCTCGCGACTGCCGCTCAAACGCGGTCTCTTAGCAATTCAAGACACTGGGGTGCCGGTGGAGGTTTCAAACTCTGCAGGCACGTACGTGTGCAATCACGTGTTCTACGAACTGATGCATTTGTTGCGGGATCGGCCAGCAGTTCCGGCCGGATTCGTCCACGTTCCGGTGGCGGAGAACATCAGTGAGCAGGACGCCGCGCGAGCAATCGTTGCACTCGTTGAAACAACACTCGCTGCCCACCGCGCGCAGCTAGACGACGTCAAGGTGACTGCGGGAACCGAAGATTAGAGCCGCTCACGTTGGATAGGTCCAAGATGCCAAAACAGGGGAAGCGAGGTCCCGGAGAAGGATCTGTGGATAAAGGGAGACCGAACTGCGGATGTCTACTAGTCTGGAATTCCAAGGAAAATCTTGGGCCTATGACAGGGGAAACATGAAAAAGTCCGCGAAAATAGTCCCGCTCTTGCTAGCGATGGTCTTCTTGCTCACTGGCTGCGTCAAGATGAACATGGACTTTGTGGTCAACGCTGACGACACTGCCGACTTGTCCATGATCATGGCCGTCGAAAAGGAAACGCTGGACGGGCAATCCTTTGACGACTTTCTGAACCAATACGCGGGTGGATCCGATCCATTCGAAGGACTGCCTGAGAACGCCACCAAGGAAGCCTATTCGGATGACAAGTTCGAAGGTTACCGGGTTCGTCTTGAAGACCAGCCGCTTGCGGACGTCCTGAACGAATCGACCACGAGCACCTCGGGCAAGATCGAGCACCGCGACGGCAAGTTCTTCGTGGAAACATCCCCTATGGACCTGGGCGAGAATTCCAGCCAAGCGCGCTTGGTGTTTACCGAAGCCACTATGTCCTTCACCTTCCCTGGAAAGATTGTGTCCGCGACGGATGGCGGCACGATCGAAGGCAACAAGGTCACCTACAATATTTTCGATCTTCAAGACGGCGCCGTTCTCTCCATCGAGGCAGAAGATTCCAGCGGACCAAACCTCACCTGGTTGTGGTGGGTCCTGGGTGGCGTTGTTCTGCTGGCGCTCGCAGCGCTCGTGTGGGTATTGACGCGCCGCAAGGCGAAGAACGACGCCGCAGCTACAGTTGCTGAAGGCGCTACCGTTCCGGCGGTCCCGACTAACGCTCCAGCCACCGTGGTTCCGCCTGTTCCGGATCACGCACCAACTGTGAAGCCTCGCGATACTGACACTGACGCTCACGACGCCAAGTAGGTTGCTCAGGCTCGCGACGATCAGTCGGTTCACGGCTGAATCTCAGATTGTGCAGCTGATGGCTGAGATACTCAGCGCTTTCGGCGGCACGAATTTAGCGCGGCCCCTCCGCGCGACTAAACTTGAAACGCATCTATCCACGTCTCGAAGGCTACTGACGCATGTCTGAAAACCCCACAGCAACAATTCCGCATCCCACTGACGAAACAGCCATCAACGCGGCGGTTGAGGCAGCGATTGCGGCGTTTGAGGCGGCCACTGATCTCGAAGAGCTCAAAGCCGCTCGTCTCGCTCACACGGGGGAGAAGGCCCCACTGACTCTCGCCAACCGTGAAATCGGAAAGCTGGAGAAGTCTGACAAGGCCATCGCCGGCAAGCTTTTGGGTGGAGGACGTGGTCGAGTGCAAAAGGCGCTTGCAGTTCGCACCGAAGTTCTTGAAGCTGAGCACGCTGAGAAGCTCTTGGTTGAGGAAACCGTGGACGTCACCGCAGCGCCGCGTCGTCGTCGTGTGGGTGCACGCCACCCGCTCTCCGTCTTGCAAGAGCGCGTTTCCGACATCTTCGTGGGTATGGGTTGGGAAATTGCCGAAGGTCCAGAAGTAGAACACGAGTGGTTCAACTTCGACTCCTTGAACTTCAAGCCGGATCACCCTGCGCGCGAAATGCAGGACACCTTCTTCGTGGATCCACCAGAGGCCCACTTGGTGCTGCGCACGCACACCTCACCGGTGCAGACCCGCTCGATGCTTGAGCGCGAACTCCCGGTCTACGTGTTGTGCCCGGGACGTACGTTCCGCACCGACGAGCTCGATTCCACTCACACCCCGGTGTTCCACCAGTTTGAAGGCCTTGCCGTTGACAAGGGCCTGACCATGGCGGATCTGCGCGGAACGCTGGAGCACTTTGCTCGTCAGATGTTCGGCGAAGAAGCCAAGATTCGTCTGCGCCCGGCTTACTTCCCGTTCACCGAGCCATCCGCCGAGCTAGACATTTGGCACCCAGGTGCCAAGGGCGGTCCTCGCTGGATCGAGTGGGGTGGCTGCGGCATGGTGAACCCCAACGTGTTGCGTGCTTCGGGAATCGACCCAGACGTGTACACCGGTTTTGCTTTCGGTATGGGCATCGAGCGCACGCTCATGTTCCGCAATGACGTTTCTGATATGCGCGACATGATCGAAGGCGATGTCCGCTTCAGCCAGCACTTCGGGATGGAGATCTAATTCATGCGAATTCCACTTTCATGGTTGCGCGAATACGCGCAGGTACCAGCAGACGCAACTGCTGAAGACGTCATGGCTGACCTGGTTAAGGTTGGCCTCGAAGAAGAGGACGTACACCGACCTCTCGATGAAATCTCTGGCCCCATTGTGGTGGGCCAGGTCCTTGACCTCGTCAAGGAAGAGCAGAGCAACGGCAAGACCATCAACTGGTGCCACGTCCGCGTAGTTCCAGAAGGCCAAGAGCAGACCCTCACCGGCGACGGTATTGACCCGAGCGGTGTGCAGGGAATTGTGTGTGGAGCCCACAACTTCGAGGTCGGGGACAAGGTAGTTGTCACCCTTCCCGGAGCCGTTTTGCCAGGTGATTTCCGCATTGCACCCCGTAAGACCTACGGACACGTTTCTGCGGGCATGATCGCTTCCGTCCGTGAACTCGGTATTGGCGATGACCACGATGGCATCTTGGTGCTCTCACGCATCGGTCTTGACCCGGAGCTCGGCACCGATGTGCTGGAACTCTTGGGACTTCGCGATGAAGCTGCAGAAATCAACGTCACCCCTGACCGCGGCTATTGCTTCTCGATCCGCGGCGTCGCCCGCGAGTACGCACTCGCCACCAACACGGTCTTCACCGATCCCGTAGCCCAGGTCACCGCCCCTGCAGCCACCACCGACGGCTACCCAGTACGCCTCGAAGACCAGAACCCGATCTACGGCGTTCCCGGTTGCGATCGCTTCGTTGCCCGAGTGGTGCGCGGCGTGGATCCCAGCAAGCCAACCCCACCGTGGATGGCCTCCCGTCTTCGCTTGGCAGGAATGCGCTCGATCTCCTTGATCGTGGACATCTCCAACTACGTCATGCTCGAATTCGGTCAGCCACTGCACTTCTACGATGCAGACAAGCTCCAAGGACCCATCGTGGTGCGCCGCGCAAACGCCGGCGAAAAGCTCACCACGCTCGATGAGAAGGTCCGCGAGCTGAGCACCGAAGATCTGCTCATCACGGATGATCGCGGGGCCATTGGCCTTGCAGGCGTCATGGGTGGGGCTGAGACGGAAGTCGGAGACTCTACCGTCAACGTCCTGATCGAATCCGCACACTTCGATTCGGTATCCATGGGCCGCACGCGCCGTCGCCATAAGCTTCCTTCCGAAGCTTCAAAGCGCAACGAGCGTGGCGTGGACTGGGAGATTGCAGACGAGGCCGCTCAGCGTGCCATCGACCTGCTGGTAGAGCTCGCCGGTGGAACGCCGGATGCAGCCATCACGGATGCAGGTGCTCGTCCCGAAGCCACCACGATTGATCTGGAAATGTCCTTCCCAGGCAAGCTAATCGGCGTCGATTACACGCCAGCACAGATTATCGACGTCCTCACCTCCTTGGGCGCAACCGTCGAGGGTGACGCGTCAAGCGAGACCCTTCGCGTGACCGCTCCATCCTGGCGTCCTGACCTGGAAACCCGCGAAGACCTCGTTGAGGAAATCGCGCGACTCGTGGGCTACGACCAGATCCCGGCAACTCTTCCCACCGCCCCTCCGGGCCGCGGATTGACGCGTGCGCAAGCACAGCGTCGTCGTGTGCTCCAGTCGTTGGCAGATGAAGGTTTGACCGAGACGCTGGCCTACCCGTTCGTGTCCGCCGCACAGAACAACCTGTTCGGCACGCCAACGGCCGATGAGTCAGTCAACGCGATCAAGCTTGTGAACCCCATCTCCGCAGAGTTCGGCTTCATGCGTGCCTCCGTACTTCCGGGCTTGTTGGACACTGCGCGACGCAACTACTCGCGCGGCTTCCGCGATCTGGCCCTGTACGAGGGCGGACTCGTGTTCTTGCCTGGCGACACCGTAGGAACCGCCACGTTGCCCCCACTGGGGCAGCTGCCGTCGGAGGAAGTCCTCGAGGACCTGTTCTCGAGCGTTCCAGACCAGCCATGGCACGTAGCTGCCGTGCTGATCGGTCACGACACCGCTCCGGGCGCAGGACTGACGCCTCGCCCGTTTGAGTGGTCTGACGCGCTCGATGTTGCCCGCTCCGTGGGCGATGTCCTCGGCGTAGAACTCGTGGTCACTCAGGGTCAGCACCATGCCTTCCACCCAGGACGCACCGCGCAGCTGTCGCTGCCTAACGGTGACGTCGTTGGCTACGCAGGCGAATTGCACCCGAAGGTTCTTCAAGAGCTGGATCTTCCGGCTCGCACCGTGGTCATGGAAGTGAACGCTGAAGCGATGTTTGAGGCTGCCGCGGATGTCATCGTGGCAACTCCGCTCTCCACGTTCCCACCGACCACCCAGGACGTAGCTCTGGTAGTGGATCGTGGCGTGGTGGCTCAAGACGTCCTCAGCGCTTTGCGCGAAGGCGCCGGCGAGCTCCTCGAAGACGTGTCCTTGTTCGACGTCTACGAAGGCCCAGGCATCGACGAAGGCAAGAAGTCCTTGGCCTTCGGCCTTCGCTTCCGTGCCAACGATCGCACGCTCACCGCTGACGAGGCCTCCGAGTCTCGTGCGGCAGCCGTAGCGCTTGCCGCTGAGCGATTCGGTGCCGTCCAGCGCTAGCAGCTCCAAATACGCGAAGACCGCCCGTTCCCCCAAACTGATACAGGGGGAGCGGGCGGTCCGCGTTTAAGCGTGCTGCTGAGAAGGCTGGCCTTAGAACTCTTCGCCTTCGGCAATGACGTTCGCGGCCGGACCGAGGATCTTGGGATCCGGGGAACCTACAATTGCGTGGTCCTTGCCCGTGTACTCAAACAAGCTCAAGACGTGGCGCATCGCAGCCAAACGCGCACGCTTCTTGTCATTGGATTTCACCACGGTCCACGGCGCGTGATCCGTGTCCGTCTGAACGAACATGTTCTCTTTGGCTTCGGTGTAGTCGTCCCACTTGTCCAAGGACGCGATGTCCATGGGGGAGAGCTTCCACTGACGCACGGGATCGATCTGGCGGATCGTGAAGCGCGTGAGCTGCTCTTGCTTGGAAACGGAGAACCAGAACTTGACCAGCGAAATGCCATCATCCACGATCAGCTTCTCAAACGCAGGAGTCTGGCGCACAAAGAGGTCGTAGTCTTCGCGCGTGCAAAAGCGCATCACGCGTTCCACGCCGGCGCGGTTGTACCAAGAGCGGTCGAACATCACGATCTCACCTGCGGATGGGAAATGTTCGATGTAGCGCTGGTAGTACCATTGCGTGGTTTCGCGTTCGCTCGGCTTCTCCAGCGCCACTACGCGGGCGCCGCGCGGATTTAGGTGCTCGGTGAAACGCTTGATGGTGCCGCCCTTGCCGGCAGCGTCGCGGCCTTCGAACACCAAAATGATGCGGTGGCCATATTCTTTGACCCAGTTCTGGAGCTTGATGAGCTCCACTTGGAGCTGGCGCTTTTCGAACTCGTACTGGTCGCGCGGCATGCGTTCCTCGTACGGGTAACCCTCGCGCCAAGTCTCCACCATGTTGCCTTCTGGCGTGAGCAAGACGGGATCGTCGTCGTCATCGTCAACAACGGTGTAGCCCAAGAATTTAGGATCGAGTGTGGGGGCGATAGTTTTAGAAACGGTCACAAGCGTTGATGGTAGAAAAAGGATATGAACAATAGGTGAACTTAGCTTCTGAGGGTTTCCCCGCTTCCCAATACGACGCCGCAGCCTTGGCTCTCGCTGATATCTTGCCGTCTGCGTGGCTTACGAGGGCGGAAGAACGGCGTGCGGAACAGCTGGGGGCGGCCGGTGAGCGCTTTGTGGCGGGCAGGCTTGCGGCTCGTCAGATGGCTAGCGTGATCCTCGGCCTTCCTGCACCTGAGTTGCGTATCGTCTCGCGCTGCGAAGGCTGTGGGTCAGACGAGCACGGGGTTCCGGAAATTGTGGGACCGCTCCACCGTGGCGAACCAACGCGATGGCATTCGAGCCTGTCGCGAAGTGATACGCACGTGATACTGGGTGTGGTCCTGACACCAGTTCAGGAGCTTGCGGGCCGCGTGTCCATCGGGGTGGACCTGACGAGTACGGACGCCCGGCATGAGCGAATCCTGGCCGAGCTAGACCCCTCCTTCTTTGAAGAGGAAGAACTCTGGGACGTCCCAACTCGTGCTCAGTGGTGGGCTATGAAAGAGGCGTTCGGGAAGGCACAGGGAACAGGAATCGTTCCTCACGTCCCTAACATTTTGGGGCCGCAAGGGTTCAGCACTGCGGAGATCTCCTCCGCCCACCGCAGCCCAGTATTACCGAGCGTTCCCGGGCACGTAAGCTGCGGCGTCGTACTGCAAAAGTATGCCCACGAAACGTCAGCACATAGCGAAATCGCAGACCGAAACGGCTCAGAAACGGAACGGCGGCAGCTTTTCCTCAAATAGCCACGGCTTCAGCACGGCCTTCGCGGAATAGCCGCGCGGTCCGTGAGAATCCACGTGCTTGACGAACTGGCGGTAGGTCACGTTGTCATGCGCCTTGCGGCGCGTCCAATCACGCAGCATGCCAAAGAACCGCTGATCGCCCATGGTGCGGCGCAGCGCATGAAGAGCCAGAGCGCCGCGCTTGTAGACGCGATCGTCGAAGAGATCCTTGGGGCCAGGATCGCCCACCGTGATGTTCTGAGACTGCAACCACAGAGCAGACCACGCCCGGTGTGCGCGACCGTGGGCGTTCGTGGAGCCGGACGCTTCCGACCACAACCACTCTGCGTAGCACGCGAAGCCTTCATGCAACCAAATGTCGTCCCAGCGGCCCACTGTGAGTGAGTTGCCGAACCACTGGTGAGAGAGCTCGTGCGCAATGAGGCGTTGCGACTCCCAGCCCGTGGTGAGGTGATTCTTGCCGAAAATGGACATGCCCTGAGCCTCTAGAGGGATCTCTAGGTTGTCATCGGCAACCACCACTTGATAGTTCGGGAACGGGTACGGGCCAAAGAATTTCGAGAACGCCGTAACCATGTCCGTTTGCTTCGCGAACGCTCGCTTTGCAGCCGAGGTCAGCCCAGGGGAGACCGCGGCGTACTGCTGCGTGGTCTTTGCGCCCACCTTGGAACGGCCAAGATTGACGACCTCGTAGCGGCCAATCTGAAGCGTGGCGAGGTAGGTAGCCATGGGCTGGTGAACCTCATAGGACCACACTTCGCGGCTGGACTTGCGCGAATGATCGATCAACTTGCCGTTAGCGATAGCGCGATAACCGGTATCCGTAGCAATCGTGATGCGGTACGTAGCCTTCTGGCTGGGGTGATCGTTGCACGGGAACCACGTGGGCGCGCCGTCGGGCTGGCCAGCTACCAAGATGCCATCGGTGAGTTCTTCCCAGCCTACTTCGCCCCAGGTGCCGCGACGGGGCTTGGGATTGCCACCGTAGCGGATGTCGATCTCAAACTTCTCGCCTTCGCTCAGCGATGACGGCACGTGGATGACCAGCTTGTCATTCTTGTGCGTGAACTTCTTGATTTTCTTGCCGTCAACGGCCACCTTGATCACGGACAGTCCGGCAAGGTCCAGCTCAATCTTGGAGAGCTTTTCCTCTGCCCGTGCCACAATCACCGCGCGACCATCCAGCCGATTCCCGGCCAGTGAGCACTCCAACTCAAGCGCGTAGTGCGCCACGGTGTAGGCGTTGCTACCGGCGGACGGAAGATAGGGGTCTGGAATGAGAGGCACGTTGTGGGCTCGTGTTGCTTTCTTCTTGGGACTCATCCGCGAAGGGTGTCTCCGGTCTGAGGATTCAGGGTCATCGGGCCGCCCCACGGGTGGACAGGGTTACCCATCCAGTACGTTGAGGCGGGGATTGACTCGCCGCGCATCACCAAGGATGCGGGTCCCACAGTGGCTGAACTTCCAAGCTCGGCGGCCGGGAGGATCACCCCATGCGGACCCATCGTGGCGCCGTCGTCTAAGACCACCGTATCAATCGCCATGACGCGGTCGTGGAACAAGTGCGTCTGAACCACCGTGCCGCGGTTCACGGTGCTGGAATCGCCGAGGGTAACGAGGTCAGCCTCGGGCAGCCAGTAGCTTTCGCACCACACGCCGTGACCAATCTTGGCGCCAAGAGCGCGAAGCCACCACACCAGCGCTGGGGTGCCGGACGCGCTGCGCGCGAACCACGGAGCACACACCATTTCGATGAACACGTCCACCACTTCGTTGCGCCAAATAAAGGAGCTCCACAAGGGGTGTTCGCCGGCCTTGATGCGTCCCACCAAGACCCACTTCGCAATGATCGCAATGGTTCCAGCCACTGCGCCAGCAGCCACCAGAACGGCGCCGGATAGCACTGCCGCGATCAGATAGTTCGTGGATTCGGCCACGAAATCTAGGGCCAGCAGAACTCCGGCGGCGACCGCCACGGACACCATCATGGGGATAGCGCGGCAGATCTCCCACGCAGCGCGCATGAGCTTGAGCTTGCGCGGCGGGTTGTAGGTCAACTCCACGTCCGCCTCCACGTTGGTACGGCGCAGACGGGTGGGAGGGGAGCCCAGCCAGGAGGAGCCTGCCTTGGCCTTGTTGGGCGTGGCGGACAAGACGGCCACCAGGGAATTCTTCGGGACACGACGGCCAGCTGCCGCAATACCCGAGTTACCGAGGAAGGACTTCTTACCGACCTTCGCCGGGGCCACGTGCATCCAACCGCCGCCGAGTTCGTAGGAAGCCACCATGGTGTCATCAGCCAAGAAGGCGCCGGAACCAATCGTCGTCATCTTGGGAATCAAGAGGACGGTAGATGCTTCGACATTCTGTCCCACCTTGGCGCCGAGCAGGCGAAGCCAGATAGGGGTGAAGAGGGAAGCATAGATCGGGAAGAGAAGATCGCGTGCCATGTCCAAAAGACGCTCGGTGGCCCACACTGCCCAGCCGGTGGTGCTGCGGACAGGATGCCAACCTTCCTTGATGAAGACACCCAAGAAACGAACGGTCGCCAGGATGACCAGCGCGTTGACCAGGAACCAGACGATGGCAGCCAAAGGCACAGCAATGAACACCTGAACCCACGCTTCGGCAAGGGACTCGTGACCGCTCAAGAACGGAACCGTCACCGCGATAGCAGCCACCACGGAGATGAACGGAACCATCGCAAGGACTGCACTTGCCGCGCCAAAGAGCGCCGTGCGCCACCAACCACCCGGGGCGGCCGTCTCCGGCCACGGGGTCTTGGCTTTGCCGGACCGGCGAGCAGGCGAACCCGCGTAGGCGAACCCACCCTTGACGTGACCTTCCACGGCGGAGCCCGCGTGAACGTCCGCAAAGTCGCCCACGACCGAACCCGGCATGAGAGTCGAGCGGGTGGCAATGTTCGCGAAGGAACCCACCTTGACCGGTCCCACGTGCACCTTGTCGCCATCAATCCAGTAACCGGACAGGTCAACTTCGGGTTCAATGGATGCGCCCTTGCCCACGGTCAGCATGCCGGTGACGGGCGGAACGGAGTGCAAGTTCACGTCTTGGCCGATTTTCGCTCCGAGGGCGCGGGCGTAGTACGGCACCCACGGTGCTGACGCGAGTGACACTGGATCGATCAAATCGGCGATGTGCTCAGCAAGCCACAAGCGCAAGTGCCATTTACCCGAGCGCGGGTAGGTTCCGGGCTGGAGTCCACGCAAGAGCAAACGCGCGGAGATCACGGCCAGGCCCATGCGTCCCAGCGGCGAGACGAAGACGATCCACAGCGCGAGGACCCACCACCAAGAAATCGCTGGGGCGCCGGGAAGGATTCCCCACATGCCCAGCAAGTTGTTGCCGGCGATCAAATAGGTCAGCCAACGCATGCCCACCAAGACGAAGAGCAGGACGCTCATGAGTGTCTGGAAGAACTGCGCCTTGCGCGTCGTGCGTGCAACGTCGCGCGGTTCCACCGGGGCGGAGACGGTCGAGCCGGTCACGAACTCGATGAGTGAGCCCACGCGAGCGTGCGAGTAGATATCGCCTACCGTGACCTCGGGGTAGCGGCGACGCAAGACGGAGACCAGCTGGGCCGCCGAGAGCGAACCGCCGCCTGCAGTGAAGAAGTCGTCATCAAGGCTCGCCACCGGCGTGCCCAAAATATTGCCCCAGGACTCGGCCACGTAGCGCGATGCCTCGTCCAGGTTGTTGAGATCAAACGAAGAATCGTTGGACGCCGCACCCGGCAAAGGCCACGGAAGCGCGTTGCGGTCCACCTTGCCGCTGGTCTTCGTGGGGAGCGAATCCACCACGGTCAACAACGGGATCAAGGGAGCTGGGAGGACCTCGGAGAGCTGATCGCGCGCTGCGCCGACGTCGTACGAATCAAGAAGTGAGGCCTCGGGCGCCAAGTAACCCACCAAAATCTGGTTACCAGCGGCGGTGGTCTTCACGGCAGCCGCGGCACCATGAATTCCGGGCAGCGCCTGCATTGCGGAGTCAATTTCGCCCAGTTCAATGCGGCGTCCGCCGAGTTTGACCTGCTCGTCCATGCGACCGACGAACAAAAGTCCAGCGGGATCGTTGACCACAAGGTCACCGGAACGGTAGGCGCGCTCCCAGCCCAGCGTGGGGAAAGGCGCGTACTTCTCAGCATCCTTCGCCGGGTCCAAGTAGCGGGCAAGCCCTACGCCACCGATGATGAGCTGGCCGGATTCGCCATCAGCCACCGGCACGCCCTCTTCGTTGACCACGGCGAGATCCCAGCCGTCCAACGGCAGGCCGATCCGCACTGGTCCCTCACCGGTCATCTGCGCGCCACAGGCCACCACGGTTGCTTCAGTGGGGCCGTAGGTGTTCCACAGTTCGCGGTCCTCGGTGGCCAAGCGGGCGGCAAGTTCTGGCGGGCATGCTTCGCCGCCGAAGATCAGTAGTCGAACGTTTTCAAGCGCTTCGGCGGGCCACAAAGCAGCCAGCGTGGGCACGGTGGAGACTGCGGTGATGCCCTTGGTGATGAGCCAGGGTCCCAAGTCCATGCCGGAGCGAACCAACGAGCGCGGGGCGGGAACCAAACATGCGCCGTGGCGCCATGCGAGCCACATCTCTTCACACGAAGCATCAAAAGCTACGGACAATCCGGCCAGCACACGGTCGCCTGGACCCAGCGGCTCGGCCTGCAAAAACATGCGGGCCTCGGCGTCAACAAAAGCTGCGGCGGAACGGTGGGACACCGCAACGCCCTTGGGGGTGCCCGTAGAACCGGACGTGAAAATGATCCACGCGTCGTCCGTGCCTTCGGGCATTCGTGGCGCAGGGTGCGGCTTCACGATGTCTTTCGGGACCACAATCTTCGCGGATTCCCCGCGCATGATGCCCTTGACCTTGGCTTCGGAGAACACGGTCTTGGCACGTTCGTCTGGATCATCGGCGTCCACCGGTACGTATGCCGCGCCGATCCACATAGTGGCAAGGATGGCGATGTACAGCTCTTTCGTGCCCGAGGGGATGCGAATACCTACTCGGTCACCGGCGCCGATTCCTGCCTCGTGCAGGTTTCGGGCTGTCGCTTTGATGGCTTTGATGAGCTCGGAGTACGTCAGCTCCGTCTTTCCGTCATCAAGGGCAGGCGCGTCAGGGTGCGCGGTAGCGGTGGCGTTGAGAATATCGACGAGCGTGCGTGGTTCTGGGGCACGCTCGGAACCCGGAAATTGAGGCGAATAAACGGGCGAAATGGTCACGAAAGCAATCCTTGGTCAAAGGTCCCAGACCGTGGCGCTTCGGCAAACCGCTTGAGCTGTTTGTTGAAGTTGCCCCGGCGGGGATCACGGTTACGCGAAAAAAGTGAAACTCCAACCGGCGGCCGTAGCTACCAGCCGGGGGACTAGCTCAAGAACATCGTGCGTAAACAGTTACGGTACTAAGACTAGTTTGCCAGTGGTGCCACGTGACTCAAGGTCATGATGCGCCTTCTTCGCGTCGCTTAGCGGGTATTGCCCGCCAATGCGGACATCAAGTTTACCGCTTGCAACTAGGGAAAACAGCTCATGTCCGCGCCACTCTACTTCCTCGGCGTCCAGAAGGTAGTCCTTGAGCGTGGGACGCGTGAAGAACAGAGAACCCGCGGCGTTGAAGCGCTGTAGGTTCACCGGCGGCACCTGTCCTGACGCTCCACCAAAGAGAACTAGCATGCCGCGGCGGCGCAAAGAGGCCAATGAACCGTCAAAGGTATCCTTGCCAATTCCGTCGTACACCACGTCCGCTCCGCGCCCGTTCGTGATCTCGCGCACTGTGCCGGGAATGTCGTCATATTCAAGGACATAATCCGCGCCGGCGCCCTTCGCGAGTTCTCGCTTTTCCGTGGTTGACGCCGTCGTAATCACCGTGGCGCCCTTCATCTTGAGCAATTGCGTCAACAGCAGACCCACGCCGCCAGCGCCCGCGTACGTCAAGACAACGTCGCCTTCTTTGACCGGGTAGCTCGAATTGATGAGGTAGTGCGCCGTCATACCTTGCAAGGGGAGTGCCGCAGCTTCGACGTCGCTCACGCCGTCCGGGACCGCTACTACGTGAGCGGCGTCCGCCACGAAGTATTCCGCGTAGGTGCTGACGCCTTGAGCAGTGGCCACGCGGGCGCCGACAGCAAGGTTCTTCACGCCGTCCCCGAGCGCCACGACGCGCCCGGCGCCCTCAGTTCCCACGATCGCGGGGTACGAAATGTTGTAGACGCCACTGCGCTCGTACGTTTCAATGAAGTTGACGCCAGTGCCGACGGTCTCGATGAGTACCTGACCGGGTGCTGGAGTTGGTTCTGGAACGTCGACGTATTCGAGGACCTCGGGGCCGCCCGCTTGAGAAACATGAATTGCTTTCATGCACTCAACTTATCCGAGTAGCCCGCGCGAGTCATTCAATGCATAAATATTAGTAGTCGTGCATAAATTCGGGTAGGGTTTATTTATGAGTTTAAGGGTTGCTGTTTCCGGGGCCTCTGGTTATGCAGGCGGCGAAGTGTTGCGATTGCTCTTGCAACACCCCGCCGTAGAGATCGGTGCGATCACCGCGCATAGCAATGCGGGCCAAAAGCTAGGCACGCTCCAACCGCACTTGTTCGCGCTCGCAGACCGAGTGCTCGAAGACACCACGGCGGAGGTCCTCTCTGGACACGACGTCGTCTTCCTCGCACTGCCGCACGGAGCCTCCGGCGAAATCGCTGCACAACTGCCAGAGAACACCCTCGTGATCGATGCCGGTGCCGATCACCGCCTTGAATCCGCGAGCGCATGGGAGCAGTTCTACGGCTCTCCTCACGCGGGGACGTGGCCGTACGGTCTGCCTGAACTTCCTGGCCAGCGCGAGAAACTTCGAGGCACCACACGCATCGCCGTGCCCGGTTGCTACCCCACTAGCGCTCAACTTTCCCTCGTGCCCGGCTTCGCGGCTGGCTTGTTGGAACCCGAAGACGTAGTAATTGTCTCCGCTTCCGGAACCTCGGGGGCGGGAAAGTCCCTCAAGACCCACTTGTTGGGTTCTGAAGTCATGAACGGCATGAGCCCGTACGGCGTGGGTGGCGTTCACCGTCACACTCCCGAAATGGAGCAAGGCTTTAGCGCCGCTGCCGGCGAGCCGGTCACGGTGTCCTTTACTCCTACGTTGGCGCCGATGCCGCGAGGAATTATTACGACGGCGACCGCTCGCCTTAAGGACAAAACGGTAGACCCAGCCCGCGTGCGTCAGGCATGGGTGGAGGCGTACGCGGACGAACAGTTCGTGCATGTCCTGCCAGAGGGGCAGTGGCCGAACACCAAGATGGTGTTGGGTTCCAACCACGTTGCGCTTCAGCTTGCCGTCGATTCCCGCGTGGGCCGCGTTGTGGTGACCACCGTGATCGATAACCTCACCAAGGGCACCGCCGGAGGTGCCGTCCAATCAATGAATATCGCTCTGGGCCTTGAAGAGACCCTTGGCTTGAACGGAGTAGGACTCGCCCCATGAGTTTCCTAGAATCATTCCTCGCAGAGAACAACTTGCCGTCCACCACGCTGTTGGGCGTCGCAGATCCGAAGGGCTTCCGTGCCGCGGGTGTGCCAGCCGGCTTGAAGTCGACCGGTAAGCCGGACGTCTCCCTGGTGGTGAACGACGGCCCCGAGCACCACGCCGCCGCCGTTTTCACCTCCAACCGAGTTGCCGCCGCGCCCGTGATCTGGTCCCGCCAGGTGGTCTCGGACGGCCGTGCTGACGCCGTGCTGTTGAACTCCGGTGGCGCCAACGCGTGCACGGGACCGCAGGGTTTCCAGAACACCCATGCCTCCGCCGAAAAGACCGCTGAGCTCTTGGGCATCTCCGCCGGGGACGTATTGGTGTGCTCTACCGGTTTGATCGGCGAGCAGTTGCCGATGGATAAGATCTTCGCCGGTACCACTGACGCTCACGCGCGGCTGGCCTCCGGTGAAGAAGCGAGCGCGGCCGCCGCTGCTGGCATCATGACCACGGATACTGTGTCCAAGCGGGCCGGTTTCGAAGGCTCCGGTTACCTCATTGGCGGAATGGCCAAGGGTGCTGGAATGCTCGCCCCTGCGCTTGCCACCATGCTCGTGGTCATCACGACAGACGCTGTGCTGGAGCCGGCCCAGTTGGATGCGGCTTTGCGGGCAGCCTGCGCTGTGAGCTTTGATCGCGCTGATGCAGACGGCTGCATGTCCACCAACGACACCGTGATCCTCATGGCCTCGGGCGCGTCAGGCGTGACCCCGGATGTCGAAGAATTCACGAAGGGTCTGACGGCCACGTGCGTTGATTTGGCGTTGCAGTTGATGCACGACGCCGAAGGCGCGTCTCACGAGATCGCCGTGCGGACCTTCAACGCGGCTTCCGTGGATGATGCTCTCGAGGTTTCTCGTGCAGTGAGCCGTTCCAACCTGTTCAAGACGGCGATCTTCGGTAATGACCCCAACTGGGGCCGCGTGCTTTCCGCTACGGGCACTACCAAGGCTGCGTTTGAGCCCGAGAACCTCAACGTGTTCATGAACGGAGTCCAGGTCTGCCGTAACGGTGGACTGGGCGAGGACCGCTCGCTCGTGGACCTGAGCGGACGCAACGTCACGGTGGATATTGACCTGCGAGCGGGTTCCGAGGAAGCCACCATCTGGACCAACGACCTCACGCACGAATACGTGCATGAGAACTCCGCTTACTCCAGCTGAGAGTCTGCCGAAGCGAGCCCACCGGTCCGTGAAGGACGCCACCCCACGAACATCTTTGGAAAGAATCATGGATATTTCCCACGAAACGCAAGAGCAAAAGAAGGCGCAAGCGCTCATTGAAGCGCTTCCGTGGATCCAGCGATTCTCCGGCAAGCGCATGGTCATCAAGTACGGCGGCAACGCCATGATCAACGATGATCTCCGACGTGCGTTCGCTGAGGACATCGTGTTCTTGCACCATGCCGGCATTCACCCGATTGTGGTGCACGGCGGCGGACCGCAGATCAACTCCATGTTGGACCGGTTGGGCATCGAATCGGAGTTCAAGGGTGGCCTGAGAGTCACCACGAGCGAGGCCATGGACGTGGTCCGCATGGTGCTCACTGGCCAGGTGGGCCGTGAACTCGTGGGATTGATCAATTCGCACGGCCGCTACGCGGTGGGCTTCTCCGGGGAAGACGCAGGACTGTTGCGCGCCAAGCGCACCGGCACTGTGGTTGACGGCGAAGAGGTGGATTTGGGCCTCGTGGGTGAAGTGACCTCTGTGGACCCCAGCGCCATCGTGGACTTGGTAGATTCCGGGCGTATCCCGGTGATCTCTTCCGTCGCCCCGGAGATCGGCCCGGATGGAAACCTCACAGGCGACGTGCTCAACGTCAACGCGGACACCGCTGCCGCTGAACTTGCGGCAGCACTTGGCGCTGAGAAGCTCGTGATCCTGACGGATGTCGAGGGACTGTACGCGGAGTGGCCCAACAAGGATTCACTCATCTCCATGCTGAGCGCCAGCGAGCTGCGAGACATGATGCCAAGCCTCGAATCCGGCATGATCCCCAAAATGGCTGCGTGCCTGAAAGCCATCGACTCCGGCGTCCCACAAACGCACATCGTGGACGGGCGCCAGCCGCACTCCATCCTTTTGGAAATCTTCACCGCCGAAGGCATCGGAACCCTCGTGGTCCCGGACGCGCACTCCGCCGTCGCCGGCGGACAGACTTCGCAAGAACACTCTTCACAAGCAGAAAATGGTGCCAACGCATGACCTCCGCTGAACTCACCAACGCAGCCCTGACCGAGCAATACCAAGACCACCTTCTGGGTGTCTTTGGCACTCCCCAGCGCGTGCTTTCCAAAGGCAAAGGCGCCAAGGTGTGGGACGCAGACGGAAACAAGTACCTGGACTTGTTGGCCGGTATCGCAGTCAACGCACTGGGTCACGCCCACCCCCGCTGGGTGAAAGCCGTGAGCGATCAGGCCGCCACGCTCGCCCACGTATCCAACTTCTTCGCCTCCGAGCCACAAATCGCGCTCGCCACGAAGATCCTCGAACTCGCGAAAGCTCCCGAGGGCTCTCGAGTCTTCTTCACAAACTCGGGGACCGAGGCGAACGAGGCCGCTTTCAAGCTGGCTCGTCGCAACGCCGGAACCGAAGAGAAGCCACGCACCCGCATTCTGGCGCTGGAAAACTCTTTTCACGGACGCACCATGGGCGCTCTCGCGCTCACCTGGAAGGAAGCGTACCGCGCCCCCTTTGAACCACTGCCCGGTGGCGTCGAGTTCATCCCCGCCGGCGACATCGACGCGCTCACGGCGGCCCTGGATGACACTGTTCAAGCAGTTTTCATCGAACCGATCCAGGGTGAAGCCGGTGTCGTGGAACTTCCTGAGGGATACCTTGAGGCCGCTCGCGAACTCACCACTGCGGCGAGCGCCTTGTTGATTGTGGACGAAGTGCAAACCGGCATTGGCCGCACGGGACAGTGGTTCGCTTCATCGAACATCGTCCCGGACGCCATGACGCTCGCGAAGGGCCTCGGCGGTGGATTCCCCATCGGAGCCCTCGTGACTTTCGGAGAGACGAACTCCCACTTGCTCTCCGCCGGCCAGCACGGAACCACGTTCGGTGGAAACCCTCTGGCCTCCGCCGCCGCACTGGCAACACTTACGGTGATCGAAGACGACAACCTCATTGATCACGCTCAACAGCTTGGCAAGTGGATCACCGCTCAGCTCGAGCAGCTGGACTTCGTGACGGACGTCCACGGACGCGGCCTGCTGATTGGCTTTGACCTGGACGTTGACGCATCGGCTGCCGTGGTTACCGCGGCGCTCGAGCACGGGTTCATTGTCAACGCGCCCACGCCAAAGACCATCCGCTTGGCGCCACCGCTGGTACTCACTCAAGAAGAGGCGCAAACCTTCATCGACGAGCTACCGATGATCTACCGCCGCGCCACGGCCAACCTGTCCGCACCATCCGCATCCAAGAAGTAGGGGAGACTCGCTCATGACTACAACCGCAGCAACTACGGCACCTGCCGTCCGCCACTTCCTGGTAGATACGGACCTCACCCCAGCGGAGCAGCGCGAAGTCCTTGACCTTGCACTCGAGCTCAAGAAGGACCGCTGGGCTCGCACCCCTTACAAGGGTCCCCAGACGGTCGCGATCATCTTTGATAAGACCTCCACTCGAACGCGCGTGTCCTTCACGGCAGGCGTTGCCGACTTGGGTGGACAGCCGCTCATCATCAACCCCGGCGAAGCTCAGCTGGGCGCTAAGGAATCCATCGCGGACTCCGCTCGCGTGTTCTCCCGCATGGTGTCCACCGTGGTGTGGCGTACCTTCGAACAATCCAACGTCGAAGAGATGGCCCAATACTCCACGGTGCCCGTCATCAACGCCCTCACGGATGACTACCACCCGTGCCAACTGCTGGCGGACCTCGTGACCGTCCGCGAACACAAGGGCGAACTAGCTGGCCTGACCATGACGTACTTGGGGGACGCCGCCAACAACATGGCGAACTCCTACTTGCTCGCCGGTGTCACCGCAGGCATGCACGTGCGCATTGCTGGCCCCGAGGGCTACTTGCCAGCCGAGCACGTGGTGAAGGCCGCTGAAGAACGCGCGAAGGAAACTGGCGGTTCGGTGCTCATCACCACGGATCCCGTCGAAGCACTCAAAGACGCAGACGTCGTTGCCACGGACACCTGGATCTCCATGGGGCAAGAAGCGGAGAAGGAACTTCGCCTCACTCTCTTCAGCGATTACGCCGTGACGACGGAAGCGATGAAGCACGCGAAAGCAGACGCCGTCGTCCTGCATTGCCTTCCCGCCTACCGCGGCTACGAAATTGAAGCGGACGTCATCGACGGACCGCAATCGGTGGTCTGGGACGAAGCAGAGAACCGCCTGCACGCTCAAAAAGCGCTCATGGTGTGGCTCATGGAAAAGTCTGGGTTGGCCCGATGAAACCCGACGAGAACCTCAGCATCTTCGGCGGCATGATGCTCGGCGGAGCGGGCGGACTGGGCGCGGGCGGACTGGGCACAACCGGACTTGGTGGCGCACCAGGTCACGCGACGCCAGCGGCTAACGCTCAGCCAGCCACCAAGACGGCCCGCCAAGCACGCATCAAGGCACTGTTGAAAGCCACCTATGTGCGCTCGCAGTCCGAACTCGCTGAACTTTTGGCGTTGGACGGCGTGCAGGTCACGCAAGCCACGCTGTCTCGCGACCTCGTGGAGCTCGGCGCTATCCGCGTCCGCGGTGAAGACGGCGGCTTGGTCTACGCGTTGCGCTCCGAGGGCGGGGATCCCACGCCTAAGGCCGGCGTGAGCCAAGAGGTTCTCGACGCACGACTCGCCAAATTGTGCGCGGAGCTGCTGGTTACGGCTGAGGCTTCGGGAAATATCGTGGTGCTCCGGACGCCGCCGGGTGCCGCCAATTTCCTGGCGCTCGCGATCGATCATTCGGTGCTGCCCGCGATCCTGGGCACTATCGCCGGCGATGACACTGTTATGGTCATCACCCGCGATCCGCTCGGGGGCGAGGCCATGGCGAACCGATTCCTCGAACTCGCTGCCATGCAGTAATTGCCTTAAACGGAACCGGGGACGACGACGCAACTCAAGCTGCGTCGTCGTCCCCGGTAATTTTTTGGTTTTACTTCCCCAAAATATCCTCGGCGCTCACTCCGAAGGCGGCAGCCGTGGCGCGGGCGCTCTGGGCTCCGAGATCGGGATCAGCACCGTGGTCCATGAGGAACTGCATCATGGGGCGATCGTTACGGAAGACCGCACAGGTCAGGGCTGATTGCTCGCGGGCGTTCATCTCGTTGACGTTCGCACCCACTTGCACCAGAGCACGAACCAAAGACAAGTGACCGTTGTAAGCGGCCAGAATCAAGAAGGTGTCACCCTTGTCATTCTTGATGTCTGCGGGAATGCCCTGTCGAATGAGTTCGGCGAGGCGTTCGTCGCCGGCTCGAGCCATGTCAAAAGTTTGTTGGACGAAGGCTAGCTGTTCCGGGGAAAGTCCGGAAGGATTGTCGTTAGGCATGCTGATTGCGCGTTCGAAGTCGTCATCGTGCTGTGAATCCGCTGTCGTCATATCTCCAGATTACGGCACGAGAGGCGTCAATTGACGCGCGGACTGCATATATATGTATAATCGTGCATAACAATACGGTGGCGATTCGGTGCCGAATGAAGCCACTGAATTAACTGCTGTACTACTTACTGAAACAAGTTACTCAACAAAGGGGTGTGGAGTGAAGGATCGCGTAATCCTCGCTTACTCAGGCGGACTCGATACGTCAGTCGCCATCGGCTGGATTGCTGAAGCAACCGGCGCTGAAGTCATCGCCGTTGCGGTGGACGTGGGACAGGGCGGCGAATCGCTCGAGACCATCCGCCAGCGCGCCCTCGGCTGCGGTGCAGTGGAAGCCTACGTGGCTGACGCTCGCGATGAATTCGCTGAGGAGTACTGCATGCCAGCGCTCAAGGCGAACTCGCTCTACATGGACGCTTACCCATTGGTGTCCGCGCTCAGCCGCCCCGTGATCGTCAAGCACCTCGTGAAGGCCGCTAAGCAGTTCGGCGCCACCACGGTTTCCCACGGTTGCACCGGTAAGGGTAATGACCAGGTTCGCTTCGAAGTGGGCATCCAGACCCTCGGCCCGGACCTCAAGTGCATCGCACCGGTTCGCGACCTCGCGCTGACCCGCGAGAAGGCTATTGACTACGCGGAGAAGAACAACCTCCCCATCGTCACCACCAAGAAGAACCCCTTCTCCATTGACCAGAACGTCTGGGGTCGCGCCGTTGAGACGGGCTTCCTCGAAGACATCTGGAACGGTCCTACCAAGGACGTGTACGACTACACCGCCAGCCCAGAATTCCCGCCGGCACCGGATGTCGTCACGATCGAATTCAAGCAGGGCATCCCTGTTGCCATCGACGGCAACGCTGTCACCCCGCTGCAGGCCATCGAAGAACTGAACCGCCGCGCAGGCGCTCAGGGCGTGGGCCGCATCGACATCGTTGAAGACCGCCTCGTGGGCATTAAGTCCCGCGAGATCTACGAAGCTCCAGGCGCCATGGCCTTGATTGCAGCGCACAAGGAACTCGAGAACGTCACGGTGGAGCGCGAGCTCGCCCGCTTCAAGAAGACTGTTGGCCAGCGCTGGACCGAATTGGTTTACGACGGACAGTGGTTCTCCCCGCTCAAGCGCTCCCTCGATGCTTTCATCGAAGACACCCAGCAGCACGTCAACGGCGAAATCCGTCTTGAACTGCACGGTGGACGCGCCACGGTTCAGGGCCGCCGCTCCTCGAGCTCGCTGTACGACTTCAACTTGGCTACCTACGACGAAGGCGATGCCTTCGACCAGTCCAGCGCTCGTGGATTCATTGACATCTACGGCCTCTCTTCCAAGGTTGCTACCGAGCGCGATGAGCGCGTAGCGTCCAACGAAGCTAAGTAACGCAACACTTTAGTGATGCAACGGCGCTTCCGTAGCGCCACCTCGTTACGCCTCGACATAGTGCACTCAAAGCGCTGCGTCGAGGCGTAACTTATACACGTACCGTTCACGTCCCACACCGCAGCCAGATAGCAGCAGGAGTAGTAGCACGCATGCAGGATTCCAACCAGAAAACGGCCAGCACCAACGAGGGCTCCCTCTGGGGCGGACGCTTTGCCGGGGGACCGGCAGACGCTCTCGCTGCATTGAGCAAGTCCACTCACTTTGACTGGCGTTTGGCTCGCTATGACATCGAAGGTTCGCGTGCGCACGCTCGCGTTTTGCACCGTGCCAACCTGCTGACCGCTGAAGAGCTCGACGGCATGATCGCTGCTCTGGATCAGCTCGAAGCTGACGTGGTGTCCGGTGCCTACGTGGCCGCCGAGAGTGACGAGGACGTTCACGGTTCGCTCGAGCGCGGCCTCATTGAGCGCGCCGGCGCACAGTTGGGCGGCAAGCTTCGCGCGGGACGTTCCCGCAATGACCAGATCGCGACCTTGGGACGCATGTTCTTGCGTGATCACGCGCGCATCATCGCCCGCGGCACCATTGCCACGGTTGAGGCGCTCATTCATCAGGCCGAGGCGCACCCCAACGCGGCGATGCCCGGACGCACGCACTTGCAGCACGCTCAGCCCGTGTTGCTCTCGCACCATTTGCTGGCTCACGCGTGGGCCCTGTTGCGGGACGTTCAGCGTTTCCAGGACTGGGATAAGCGCGCTGGCATCAGCCCGTACGGCTCGGGTGCTCTTGCCGGAAATACTTTGGGTCTGGACCCTTCGGCTGTCGCCCAGGATTTGAACTTCAATTCTGCGGTCTGGAATTCGATCGACGGCACGGCGTCCCGCGATGTCTACGCAGAATTTGCGTGGATTACTGCGATGCTCGGCGTTGACCTGTCCCGCGTGAGCGAAGAAATCATCATTTGGGCTACGAAGGAATTCTCTTTCGTCACGCTCGATGACGCGTTCTCCACCGGTTCGTCGATCATGCCGCAGAAGAAGAACCCGGACGTTGCGGAGCTCGCTCGTGGAAAGTCCGGCCGTTTGATCGGTAACCTGACCGGTTTGTTGGCAACGCTCAAGGCGCTGCCGTTGGCTTACAACCGCGACCTTCAAGAGGATAAGGAGCCTGTCTTCGATTCTGCTGACACGCTCGAAGTGCTCTTGCCTGCGGTCTCCGGCATGATCGAAACGCTGACGTTCAACACGGAGCGCATGGCCGAGCTGGCGCCGCTTGGCTTCGCATTGGCGACGGATATTGCCGAGTGGCTTGTCCGTCAGGGCGTACCGTTCCGCGAAGCTCACGAGCTTTCCGGCGCGTGCGTTCGCATTGCCGAGGCGCGCGGCGTGGAACTGTGGGATCTCACGGATGAGGAGTTCGCGAGCATTTCCGAGCACCTCACTCCCGAGGTTCGCTCCGTATTGTCCACTGAGGGATCGCTCAATGCGCGTTCCGGTCAGGGCGGTACGGCTCCGTCTGCGGTGGCTTTGCAGCTCGCACAGCTCAAGCACGAACTGGACGACGTGCGCGGTTTCGTAGGGGAGTAGTTCTAAGGAGTACGACGACGCAGCGCGGCCCACGCGGTCGCGTTGCGGACATCACAGTCCTGATTGATTAGGCTGTGGTCATGACTACCGCCGTACTTTTTGATCCGTCCGCTACCGCGCAAGTGATCGACACGTTCCACCACGCTTTCACGCTGTACAAGCGACACTTGGAAAAGCTCCCGGCGGAGTCCTTCGGCCAGCCTTCGAACTTGCCCGAGTGGAAGAACGCCCATGTCATTGCGCACGTTGATAACTTCTCGCGCGGCGTTCTGAACCAGCTCGAAGCAGCCAAGCTGGGCGAGTTCCGCGACTTTTACGAGGGCGGTCAGGACGAGCGAAATCGCAGGATTGAGCTCGGGGCGCTCATGCAGCCAGAGGCGTTGCGGACGCGAGCACTTGAATCCATGACAGGAGTCTTCGAGGCGCTGTCAACGGCGGACGATGCTTATCTGGATCAGCCCACACGCTTTCAAGGTTCCATTCGCCGCATCATGCTCGCCTGCATTCGCGAGTACGGCATTCACTCCGTGGATCTCAAAAAGGGCGCCCAGCCCATCGACTGGACGCAAGAGATGGTCCGCCACTACATCGACTTCGGTGAGAAGCGAGTGCCCGACTCCATCAAGCTCAACCTGCAGCGCCTCGGTGGTCAGTCCCACGTAATCGGCCACGGCGATCGCACCATCGTGGTGCAAGGCTTGGACTTTGATATCGCCACATGGCTCATGGGCAGAAACCCCTCAGGACAAATTCGCGCCACCGCAGCAGCAGACGGCGTCGCCCTACCCGAGCTCTTGCCGTGGCCAAAACCGCACCTCCTGACGCCGGACGAAGAGCGAACCCTGGCACCCGAGTAAGCTGCGTCGTCGTACTAGAAATACTGCGTACCTATCACCTGTCTGCGCTAAGTGACCACCAAGTGAATTGCAGGTAAACCGCCCGTTTGACTAATGGTTGTAGGGTAGACGGGTGCAATTCGAGACCGAGTCTATTTCGCAGCTGATTGATCGGCTGGCCGCTGTTGTTCCGGATTATCCAGAACCGGGGGTTTCTTTTAAGGATCTGACACCCGTGTTTGCGGATCCTGTCGGCTTTCGCCGCATCGTGGATTCCATCGTGGATCCCTTCCGCGGCACCTTTGACCTGATCGCTGGTCTTGAGGCACGCGGCTTCATCTTGGCGTCCGCGGCAGCCTATGCCACCGGAACCGGAATGCTGACCATTCGCAAAAAGGGAAAACTCCCGCGCGAGATCCTGGCCGAGTCCTACCAACTCGAGTACGGCGAAGCCACCCTCGAGGTTCACCGCGATGACATCCCCTCCGGCACTCGCGTGCTGGTCTTGGACGATGTGCTCGCCACCGGCGGAACCCTCAACGCCTCCACCAAGCTCATTGAACGAGCAGGCGGAGTGGTCGTGGGAATCGGCGTGGTGATGGAACTTGAAGACCTCGGCGGACGCGGAAGATTGCCGGGCCGTCACATCCATTCCTTAAGCGCAGTCTGAGGCGCGTAAAATTGACTGTCCGCGAGCATGAGCAAAGGGGAACGATGGACCGCATCGAAAGCTTGCCCACCGATCACGTGCGATCCATAGAGGCAGAGCGGACCTACGTCCACGGCCTCTATGAGCGACTCGACGAGTTGCGCGCGGAGAAGGAAACTCAGCTCGCGAAGGTGCGTAAGGCTGGCGCCGTAGGCACCATGCAGAACGCCACCGAACGCGACGCCTTCGCCACCATGTACGAGGACCGCCTGACGCAACTCAACGCGGTGGAAGATCGCTTGGTGTTTGGCCGGTTGGACTTCGATCCGAAGGACGACGGCGCCACCCCGGATCCGCGATACATCGGCCGCATTGGGTTGACCTCCGAGGATCAGACGCGACTCATGGTGGACTGGCGCGCACCGGAATCCAGTGCGTTCTACCAAGCCACAGCTTTCGAACGACGCAACGTGCGCCGCCGCCGGCACCTGATCCTGAAGGGCCGCGACGTCATTGGCGTTGAAGACGACGTCCTCGACTCCTCCCTCCTTGCCGACGGTGAATCGTTGCAGGGCGGTGGAGCGTTGCTGGCGGCTGTGAGCCAACGCCGTACCGGACGCATGGCGGACATCGTTGCCACCATTCAGTCCGAACAGGACCGCATTATTCGCTCACCACAACAAGGTGTGCTGGTGGTTCAGGGCGGTCCGGGAACCGGTAAGACCGCAGTGGCGTTGCACCGTGCCGCGTACTTGCTCTACGAACACCGCGAGCGTTTGAAGTCCGCAGGCGTGCTGTTGGTGGGTCCGTCCGCATCCTTCATGACCTACATTGAGCGCGTGCTGCCGTCCCTCGGTGAGACCGGCGTGGTGATGGCGAGCGTTGGACGACTCATGCCAGGCATCAAGGCCATCCCCGAAAAGGACCGCCTGACAGCCCGCGTCAAGGGACGCCTCGAGATGGTGGATTTCGTCGCAAACGCAGTGGCCGAACGTCAACGGACGTTCCCTTCCGCGCGCTTCGTCAAGGTGGAAGGAACCACCTTGAAGATTTCGCCAAAGCTGGTCAAGCGTGCGCGGGACAAAGCACGAGCCACCGGCAAGCCGCATAACCAGGCCCGTGAGACCTTCGTCAAGATTATGGTGCGCGAACTCGCGGACCAGCTCAAGGACAAGCTCGAGAAGTCCTCTGGTGGCGGCAACAATGTGGACCGTTCGTACCTCACCGAGGACGTACGCGCCTCACGGGATGTGCGCATCGCGCTGAACTTGTGCTGGATGCCGTTGACGCCTGAAAAGCTGTTGTCTGACATCTATGCGAATCCCGAGCGTTTGGCTTGGGCTGCCCCGTTCTTGAAGAAGAAGGAACGCGCGGCGTTGTACCGCGAGCGTGGCAGCGCCTGGACCGAAGCCGATGTCCCGTTGTTGGACGAAGCTGCTGAGTTGTTGGGGGAGTACGACTCTTCCAACGGCCGCCAAAAGGCAAACCAGGAATCCGATGATGCCCGCGACTTGGCAAATGCTGAGCAAGCACTGCGGAACGTTGATGCCATGCTTGCCGAATACGGTATCGACGGCGTCTTGTCCGCCGAAGAGCTTGCTGCGTTCAACCAGGTTTCGGAGACGTCCTTTACCGCCGCCGAGCGTGCGTCGATGGACCGCACGTGGGCCTACGGGCACGTGGTGGTAGACGAGGCTCAAGAGCTTTCGCCGATGCAGTGGCGTTTGCTCATGCGCCGTTGCCCCATGAAGTCCTTCACGATCGTGGGAGATATTGCGCAAGCAAGCTCCGCGAGTGCGTCAAAGAGCTGGTCTCAAGCGCTCGAGCCATTTGTTGAGGACCGTTTCCGCCTTGAGGAACTGACCGTCAACTACCGCACGCCGAAGCAGATTGCGAAGTCCGCAACTCGCATGGCCCGGGCCGCCGGCTTGTCCGTGTCTGCGCCCGAAGCTGTCCGCAAGGGCGACTGGCCGCCGATCATCACCCTTGCCTCCGAAGGTGAGCTGATGGCGACCCTCCGTGAAGCATTGCCAGTCGAAGTTGAACTCGCTGAGGGCGGCATGGTGGCGATCATTGCTCCACAGCAGCTTTTGCGCGAGACTCGCGCGGTTGCGGCCGAGATGTTTGGCGCACGTGTGGGAACTGGTTCCGGTGCCTTGGATCAGGACATTGTGGTGACATCGACGAGCGATGCCAAGGGCCTCGAATATGACATCGTCATCATTCTTGAGCCTGCCGCAATTGTTGAGGAGTCCGGTGGGTCAGTGGGATCACTCTATGTGGCCATGACCCGTCCTACTCAGCGACTGCGCATTCTGGCTGAGCAAGAGATTCCAGCGGGCATCGTTAAGGAATAGCTCGTTTTGTAAACCTCGTTGGTACCCTAGAAAGCGTGTCAGTGAACGAAATCCCCTTGGTAGAAGATGAAATTCGCAATGATCCGTCATTTGCGAATGTGTGGCAAGAACTCAAGTGGCGTGGCTTGGTCCACGTTTCCACGGATGAGGCCGCGCTTGAAGAAGCGTTGTCCGGAGAGCCCATCACCTACTATTGCGGTTTCGATCCCACGGCGCCTTCCTTGCACCTTGGCAACCTGGTCCAGCTCTTGGTCATGCGCCGGCTGCAGCTTGCCGGCCACAAGCCACTTGGACTCGTAGGTGGGTCTACTGGATTGATTGGTGACCCCCGCCAGACGGCAGAGCGCGTGCTCAACACCAAGGAAACCGTGGCCGAGTGGGTCGCGAAGCTTCAGGCACAAGTACGGCGCTTCCTCTCCTTTGAAGGGGAGAACGCTGCTCGCATGGTGAACAACCTGGACTGGACGGCTCCGTTGTCTGCTTTGGACTTCTTGCGTGACATCGGAAAGAACTTCCGCGTGGGCACCATGATCAAGAAGGAAACTGTTGCGGCGCGCTTGAACTCCGATGAAGGTATTAGCTACACCGAGTTCAGCTACCAGATCCTGCAAGGCATGGATTACTTGGAGCTGCACCGTCAGTACGGCTGCGTATTGCAGAGCGGTGGATCCGATCAGTGGGGCAACCTCACCTCAGGAACCGAGCTCATCCGTAAGGTCGAGGGCAAGCATGTTCACGCCCTGGGTACCCCGTTGATCACTAACTCCGATGGCACCAAGTTCGGTAAGAGCGAGGGCAACGCCATCTGGCTGGATCCGACGATGTGCTCGCCGTACACGTTCTACCAGTTCTGGCTTAACACGTCCGATGCTGATGTGATCTCTCGACTCAAGGTCTTCACGTTCAAAACCCGCGAAGAAATCGAGGCGCTCGAGACCGCTGTAGCAGAGCGTCCACACACGCGTGAAGCTCAGCGCGCTTTGGCCTTTGCCGTGACTGCGTTTGTTCATGGCGTTGAAGCAACGAAGAACGTGATCGCTGCATCGGCAGCTGTATTCGGTCAGGGTGAACTTGCTGGAATTGACGCTGATACCTTGAAGGCAGCTACGGCGGAACTTCCTTTTGCTGTTGTTCCCGTGAACGAAACCGGAATTATTGATCTCTTGGTGAGCTCAGGTCTTTCGAAGTCTAAGTCGGAAGCTCGCCGCACGGTGGGCGAAGGCGGAGCTTACGTCAACAACAACAAGATCTCTGATCCTGAACAGGTCATCGGCACCGAGGATTTGCTGCACGGCAAGTACTTGCTGATCCGTCGCGGAAAGAAGAACCTTGCTTTTGTGGAAGTTCAAGCTTCCTAAGAAAGCGCAAAACATAATCTGTTTCATATAAAGCGAAATAGAAATACGTAACTACAACGGCTGGGCCGGCGGAGAATGAACCGCCGGCCCAGCCGTTTTTGTTGCCGCTGCGCACTTTCACCCGATTCATCAACACGCCCTTGAACCTGGGGGACTGGCCCAATCGAAACCCGAACTGCTGCAGGCGGCGAGCCTGTGATCCAGTTCGCAATCAAAGAGTTCAAGCGGGATGGCGTTTGGCAGCTGATGCCCGCGCACCCAGACGAAGAAGCGAACCCCCAATTTTCCGCGTGTTTTGGGGCTTGTTGGGGTGTGGGGGTGGGTGCGACACGCCCGGGGTGTTGTGTGATTTGTGGTGTGGGTGGAAAGTGGGTAAAGTTTTCATCTGTCGCCGCGAGGAGAACGGGTCGGAAGGCTTGTTGATTCGGGTGGCCAATCCACTAAAAATCTTTGAGGGTTGAGTTCTTGTTGCCTTTTATGGGTGGTGGGGGTGAGATTGTCGGGGTTTTTCGTTGAGGTCAGGCTCACATAAAGTGAATTTGACGGAAACGAAAAAGGGTTGTAAATTAGATAAGTCGCCAAGGCGGAAACGGAAAAAAGAATTATCCGTGAATGTTTGGCTGATGTCTGTTGTTTGAGATCTCAATAGTGTGTCATGTTTGTTGATACCGAAGTTTTTTCGGTAATAACTGCTGATGATGAATCCGTTTTGGGTTTGTTGTTGGTTTTTTATTGCTGGGTTTGAATTTGGTGCCATCGATCACGCGTTTTCCCGTGTGGTGTGGTGGTGTCTGTATTTTTTTACGGAGAGTTTGATCCTGGCTCAGGATGAACGCTGGCGGCGTGCTTAACACATGCAAGTCGAACGATGATGCCTAGCTTGCTAGGTGGATTAGTGGCGAACGGGTGAGTAACACGTGAGTAACCTGCCCCTGACTCTGGGATAAGCCTGAGAAATTGGGTCTAATACTGGATATGAGCATCTATCGCATGGTGGGTGTTGGAAAGATTTTTTGGTTAGGGATGGACTCGCGGCCTATCAGCTTGTTGGTGAGGTAGTGGCTCACCAAGGCGACGACGGGTAGCCGGCCTGAGAGGGTGACCGGCCACACTGGGACTGAGACACGGCCCAGACTCCTACGGGAGGCAGCAGTGGGGAATATTGCACAATGGGCGAAAGCCTGATGCAGCGACGCCGCGTGAGGGATGACGGCCTTCGGGTTGTAAACCTCTTTCAGTAGGGAAGAAGCGAAAGTGACGGTACCTGCAGAAGAAGCGCCGGCTAACTACGTGCCAGCAGCCGCGGTAATACGTAGGGCGCAAGCGTTATCCGGAATTATTGGGCGTAAAGAGCTCGTAGGCGGTTTGTCGCGTCTGCCGTGAAAGTCCGGGGCTTAACTCCGGATCTGCGGTGGGTACGGGCAGGCTAGAGTGCAGTAGGGGAGACTGGAATTCCTGGTGTAGCGGTGAAATGCGCAGATATCAGGAGGAACACCGATGGCGAAGGCAGGTCTCTGGGCTGTAACTGACGCTGAGGAGCGAAAGCATGGGTAGCGAACAGGATTAGATACCCTGGTAGTCCATGCCGTAAACGTTGGGCACTAGGTGTGGGGGACATTCCACGTTTTCCGCGCCGTAGCTAACGCATTAAGTGCCCCGCCTGGGGAGTACGGCCGCAAGGCTAAAACTCAAAGGAATTGACGGGGGCCCGCACAAGCGGCGGAGCATGCGGATTAATTCGATGCAACGCGAAGAACCTTACCAAGGCTTGACATGGACTAGATCGCCGCAGAGATGTGGTTTCCCTTCGGGGCTGGTTCACAGGTGGTGCATGGTTGTCGTCAGCTCGTGTCGTGAGATGTTGGGTTAAGTCCCGCAACGAGCGCAACCCTCGTTCTATGTTGCCAGCACGTTATGGTGGGGACTCATAGGAGACTGCCGGGGTCAACTCGGAGGAAGGTGGGGACGACGTCAAATCATCATGCCCCTTATGTCTTGGGCTTCACGCATGCTACAATGGCCGGTACAAAGGGTTGCGATACTGTGAGGTGGAGCTAATCCCAAAAAGCCGGTCTCAGTTCGGATTGGGGTCTGCAACTCGACCCCATGAAGTTGGAGTCGCTAGTAATCGCAGATCAGCAACGCTGCGGTGAATACGTTCCCGGGCCTTGTACACACCGCCCGTCAAGTCACGAAAGTTGGTAACACCCGAAGCCGGTGGCCTAACCCCTTGTGGGAGGGAGCTGTCGAAGGTGGGACTGGCGATTGGGACTAAGTCGTAACAAGGTAGCCGTACCGGAAGGTGCGGCTGGATCACCTCCTTTCTAAGGAGCAACTAACACCACCAGCATGCTCTAATGGGTTTGTTTGTGTGGTGGTAGAGAATATCCCGATTTCCTGTACTTGTGTTACAGGGTCGTGGTGCTCATGGGTGGAATATCAACAAATAATTTCCTGGCGTAGTGGATGATCACCACCGGTTAGTACGACTGTGAATCTTTCGAGGTTTTCTGGTCTGGAACGCGGGTGGGGGTGGTTCGAGTCGGGGGGTGTATGACACATTATTGGGGCCTGAAACAACAGGCCGGCACTGCGTGAGTGGTGTTGGGTGTTGTTTTTGGTGTCTGCACGCTGCTAACAGCGATTCTCGGGGTTTCCCGGGTCGTGGTGTGGGGTGTGTGGGTTGTTGTTTGGGAACTGTATAGTGGACGCGAGCATCTAACAATCACACATTTTTGTGTGTGGTTGTTGTTTTCTGCAATAAATCGAGTAAACCATTTTTTGATTGTTTCTTGTGTTTGTTTTGTGTTTGTTCTTTGCTTATGAGCTTTTTGTGTTTGTAAGTTTTTAAGGGCGCATGGTGGATGCCTTGGCATTGGGAGCCGATGAAGGACGTGGGAATCTGCGATAAGCCTGGTGGAGTTGATAACCGAGCGTTGATACCAGGATGTCCGAATGGGGAAACCCCGCACGTGTTATGACGTGTGACCAATACTTGAATACATAGGGTATTGGGGGAAACGCGGGGAAGTGAAACATCTCAGTACCCGCAGGAAGAGAAAACAAAAGTGATTCCGTTAGTAGTGGCGAGCGAACGCGGAAGAGGCTAAACCTGTGGTGTGTGATACCTGACGGGGGTTGCATCATGGGGGTTGTGGGGTTACCACGTACGATCACCGTTTTGGGTCGTGAAATGTGTGTGTGTTGAGGCGAATAGGTTGGGAAACCTGACCGTAGACGGTGAGAGTCCGGTAGCTGGTCTATGCATGCATGTTTTTGTGGTGATACCCGAGTATCACGGGGCTCGAGGAATCCCGTGTGAATCTGCCAGGACCACCTGGTAAGCCTAAATACTACCCAATGACCGATAGCGGATTAGTACCGTGAGGGAATGGTGAAAAGTACCCCGGGAGGGGAGTGAAATAGTACCTGAAACCATGTGCTTACAAACCGTCAGAGCATCCTTGTAGGTGTGATGGCGTGCCTTTTGAAGAATGAGCCTGCGAGTTAGTGCTGTGTCGCGAGGTTAACCCGTGAGGGGAAGCCGTAGCGAAAGCGAGTCTGAATAGGGCGTTTGAGTGGCACGGTCTAGACCCGAAGCGGAGTGATCTACCCATGGCCAGGTTGAAGCGCGTGTAAGAGCGCGTGGAGGACCGAACCCACTTCAGTTGAAAATGGAGGGGATGAGCTGTGGGTAGGGGTGAAAGGCCAATCAAACTCCGTGATAGCTGGTTCTCCCCGAAATGCATTTAGGTGCAGCGTTACGTGTTTCTTACTGGAGGTAGAGCTACTGGATGGCTAATGGGCCCCACCGGGTTACTGACGTCAGCCAAACTCCGAATGCCAGTAAGTGAGAGCGTAGCAGTGAGACTGTGGGGGATAAGCTTCATAGTCGAGAGGGAAACAGCCCAGAATGCCGACTAAGGCCCCTAAGCGTGTGCTAAGTGGGAAAGGATGTGGAGTTGCTTAGACAACCAGGAGGTTGGCTTAGAAGCAGCCACCCTTGAAAGAGTGCGTAATAGCTCACTGGTCAAGTGATTCCGCGCCGACAATGTAGCGGGGCTCAAGCACACCGCCGAAGTCGCATCATTCAATTATTGATTGGATGGGTAGGGGAGCGTCGTGTACGGGGTGAAGCTGCCGGGTAACCGTGTGGTGGACTGTACACGAGTGAGAATGCAGGCATGAGTAGCGAATGACGGGTGAGAAACCCGTCCGCCGAATGATCAAGGGTTCCAGGGTCAAGCTAATCTGCCCTGGGTTAGTCGGGACCTAAGGCGAGGCCGACAGGCGTAGTCGATGGACAACGGGTTGATATTCCCGTACCGGCGAAAAACCGTCCCATACCAATATCGTTTTCTGCTAACCACCCCAAAGATACTGTTGTTCTCCTTCGGGAGGATGGTTGTGTTGGCGGCGTGGGACCCGGGAATGTGAGGTCAGCGTATTAACAGGTGTGACGCAGGAAGGTAGCCGGGCCAGGCAATGGAAATGACCTGGTCCAAGGGTGTAGGCCGAGTCATAGGCAAATCCGTGACTCATAGAGGTTGAGACCTGATAGGCGCCCACATTGGTGGGTGATCCGGTGATCCTCTGCTGCCAAGAAAAGCATCGACGCGAGGTTTTAGCCGCCCGTACCCCAAACCGACACAGGTGATCTGGTAGAGAATACCAAGGCGATCGAGAGAATCATGGTTAAGGAACTCGGCAAAATGCCCCCGTAACTTCGGGAGAAGGGGGGCCCTAACCGTGAAACCCACTTGCTGGGTGGAGGCGGATCAGGGCCGCAGAGACCAGGGGGAAGCGACTGTTTACTAAAAACACAGGTCCGTGCGAAGTCGCAAGACGATGTATACGGACTGACTCCTGCCCGGTGCTGGAAGGTTAAGAGGACCTGTTAGCGTAAGCGAAGCGGAGAATTTAAGCCCCAGTAAACGGCGGTGGTAACTATAACCATCCTAAGGTAGCGAAATTCCTTGTCGGGTAAGTTCCGACCTGCACGAATGGAGTAACGACTTCCCCGCTGTCTCAACCATGAACTCGGCGAAATTGCAGTACGAGTAAAGATGCTCGTTACGCGCAGCAGGACGGAAAGACCCCGAGACCTTCACTATAGTTTGGTATTGGTGTTCGGTGCGGTTTGTGTAGGATAGGTGGGAGACTGTGAAGCGGGCACGCTAGTGCTCGTGGAGTCATCGTTGAAATACCACTCTGACCGTACCGGATTCCTAACTTCGGCCCATAATCTGGGTCAGGGACAGTGCCTGATGGGTAGTTTAACTGGGGCGGTTGCCTCCTAAAGAGTAACGGAGGCGCCCAAAGGTTCCCTCAGCCTGGTTGGCAATCAGGTGTCGAGTGTAAGTGCACAAGGGAGCTTGACTGTGAGAGAGACATCTCGAGCAGGGACGAAAGTCGGGACTAGTGATCCGGCGGCACGTTGTGGAACGGCCGTCGCTCAACGGATAAAAGGTACCTCGGGGATAACAGGCTGATCTTGCCCAAGAGTCCATATCGACGGCATGGTTTGGCACCTCGATGTCGGCTCGTCGCATCCTGGGGCTGGAGTAGGTCCCAAGGGTTGGGCTGTTCGCCCATTAAAGCGGTACGCGAGCTGGGTTTAGAACGTCGTGAGACAGTTCGGTCCCTATCCGCTGCGCGCGTAGGAAATTTGAGAAGAGCTGTCCTTAGTACGAGAGGACCGGGACGGACGAACCTCTGGTGTGTCAGTTGTACTGCCAAGTGCACCGCTGATTAGCTACGTTCGGACAGGATAACCGCTGAAAGCATCTAAGCGGGAAGCCTCCTTCAAGATAAGATTTCCATACACCTAGAGTGTTGAAGGCCCCCAGCTAGACCACTGGGTTGATAGGCAGGATGTGGAAGCGAGAACCAAAGACTCGTGAAGCTGACCTGTACTAATAGGCCAACAACTTACAACACACCCCAACACACACCGTGTGAAAAATGGGGGAGAACATTCCAGCAGAAAAGCTGCCGCGTCCACCATACAGCACCGAAACAACAAACCACCCCCACACCCGAACACACAACGTGTGAACGGGAACCGTGCAAACGGTTCAGTGAGGGGTAGACACCACACCATGTGTGAATACTTGAACCCAACACCACAACATGTGGAACGTTGCTGGTTCGCCAAAGTTACGGCGGCCATAGCGTGGGGGAAACGCCCGGACCCATCCCGAACCCGGAAGCTAAGACCCACAGCGCCAATGGTACTGCACCCGGGAGGGTGTGGGAGAGTAGGACACCGCCGGACAACCCTTACAGGAAGACCCCCACAACGACGTGAGGGTCTTCCACACTGTAACCACTGGAAACAGACCGCAATGAGCATCCTTTTTTGGGTGCTCATTGTCGTTTAACTAGTGCAACGCAGCGTTCTTATTCCCTCGTGCGTAACCTGCTGCAGCGGCAAATCAGCCAAAAAGTCTTTTCCCAAGCTGGGCGTAACTGGCAGGTTGATGCCCAACCCAAGCCACGTCGTCGTATTGGATGCGGTTTCTACCGGGACTGAGAAAGGCCTTGTCAACGACGTTATTCTTGTACGATTGCCCAGCGCTTGTCATATTCGGGGTGAGTTCCAGACAGGTCTATTGTCAGTTTCTGTGCCACCTGTAATCTGTCTTCGGACACTAGACGCCCGCTGATTTCGAGACGCACATTAGCAACTCGATCAACCGGTCCGTCGTCCGTTGACGCTGCCAGGACGATGGTGCTACGAATCCGAGTTAGCGGTTCATTTCAGAGGGAGAAACGTATGGTCACTTCGCGTCGTGTGCTTTTGAAAAGCATAGGAAGCGCGGCAGTAGTGGGTGCAAGCGCCGTTGTTTTGGCGACGCCCAGTGGCGCACTGACGGCAGGAACCACGATCACAGGTCTGAATCTGCGTTCCTCCTATACGGTAAACTCCACGATTTTGGCAGTAGTGCCGGCGGGAACTGTGGTCTACCCCTATCTCACCTACAACGTCTGGCACAAGATCTACTATCTTGTAAAACTTGGCTGGGTCTCCGCAAAGTACGTCAGCACACCGACGACCGTGGTGGGCGGTCGCGAAGTTGAAATTACAGAGGACTATGAACCGTCCCGGGTTTGATGCCGCTATCTTCTGTGAGAAAGATAGTGACTATGCCCAAGCAGTTCCCGCCCGAAGTTCGTGACCGTGCAGTGCGCATGACCATGGATCGGTTGTCCGAATACCCGTCTGTCTATGCTGCCTGCAAGGCACTGGCCCCGAAGCTCGGGGTGGGCCCTGAATCGCTCCGGCGCTGGGTTGTCCAGGCTCAGATCGATGCCGGTGAGAAGACCGGACCAAGCACTGATGAGTTGGAGGAAATCAAGCGGCTCCGGGCTGAGGTGCGGGACTTGAAAGAGTCTAACGAGATCCTGAAACAGGCCTCGATTTTCTTCGCGAGGGAGCTCGACCCTCGCCGCCGTTGATCTGTCGATTCATCGACGAAATGCGCGCTGAAGGTTACGCGGTCGAGTCGATCTGTGCCGTCCTGCGGGAGCAGGGCGTGCGGGTCGCCGCACGAACCTACCGGGCGTGGAAGAAACGCCTTCCAGCCCTGCGCACCATCGAAGACGCCCGCCTCACCGATGCACTTCGTGCTGTGAAAGTCCCCGACGCGAAGGGACGCCCCCGTCCCGAGATCATCTACGGACGGCGGAAAATGACACAGTGGCTGCGCCGTAACGGCTTCCCGGAAGCCTCCAAACACACCGTGGACCGGCTCATGCGCGAAGAAGGCATGAACGGGCTCGTCAGAGGCCGCAAGACCCGCACCACCATCCCCGGCAAGGACGGCCGCCGTGCCGGGGACCTGGTGAACCGGGACTTCACCGCCGCGGCTCCGAACCAGATCTGGGTCACTGATTTTACGTACGTCCCGGTCTACTCCGGATTCGTCTACGTTGCCCTGGTCATCGACCTGTATTCCCGGGCGATCCTCGGCTGGGAAACTTCAACCGTCAAGGACACCGCGTTTGTCGAACACTGCCTGCGGATGGCCTTGTGGCGGCGCGAACACACCGGCCGCCCGGCACCGACGGGACTAATTCACCACAGCGATGCCGGAAGCCAGTACACCTCGATCCGGTACACCGACACCCTGGCCTTGGAGGGCCTACAACCGTCCATTGGCAGCGTTGGTGACGCCTATGACAACGCAGCAGCCGAGACCGTGATGGGGTTGTTCAAGAACGAGGCCGTTGCGAAGGATTCACCGTTCCGCAGCGGGGCGTTGAAGACCGAAACCGACGTCATGGAAATCGTCTTCGAGTGGGTCCACTGGTACAACAACGAACGCCTGCATTCCGCCCTGGACCACCAAACGCCAGAGGAATACGAGCAGACATATTATGATCTACAAACCAGCTCGTTACCCGACGACGCCGCCAACAAACAAGCGGCATGATTCCCGGGACGGTTCACTACACCTCCAACAGAGCAGGCCTGACAGATCGGTACTGGACGACGCCGTCCCTGACACCGCTTCTGGTGTCGGTCGCTGGAGCAGTTCGTATCAGCGATGTCCCGGCGAACTCAGTGGTTTACCGCGATCCGGTCAACGAAAAGCTCGGAGGCGAAGTGCCTGGGTGGTTCTTTGTCCGTACACAAGGTGCATCGGGTTGGATGGAAGCGTCCGTCTTGGCACGGACCAGCACAGCACGCACCAGTAACACTTTAGGGTGGACCAGAACTCTGATTCTGAGCGTTCCAAACGGAACCCTTGCGGCAAAGCATCTGGTCGCCATCCCCTGGGATCCAGAAAAGACCCTGATTGCAGCACCAGCCCTCGCTGATCTGACGCGGTTGAACAACGCTTTCAAAGTGAAATTCGCGAAGAATCTGGATGTCGATCTTGCGAACCGTACGCTCGGTACGCAGCGCTATCTGTATGAGGATTTAGGTCCCTATATTGCGGCCAAACCTGGCACCTCTAACCATGGTTGGGGCATGGCAATTGATGTTCCAGAGACTTTTGAGTATTCCTTCGACGGGGCGTACTACAAGTGGTTGAAGGCAAACTCCTACAAGTGCAACTGGATTCATAGGACCAACCTTGAGCAGTATCGCGCCGACGGTTCCTTGAATCCCTATGCTGAGTCGTGGCACTTCGAATACGTCGGCAAATAGTTCAGGGAAATTTCTTGAGGTACGTCGAAAGCCGCCGACGCCCCTCTTTCTATGCGTTCGTGGCTTCAAAACGGAGAATCTTCTCTTTGAGTTCTGTTCCGAAGAGATAGTTTCCGGCGGATCCGTCTGTTCTCACCACTCGGTGACACGGAACCACGAGGGCCACCAGATTTCTTGCGCACGTGCTTGCCGCTGCGCGAACAGCAGCGGGGCGGCCCGCCTCTGCCGCGAACTGGCTATACGTTAGTGGTTCGCCGGGTGCGATGCTTCGAAGCGTCTTCCAACATTGCTGTGAGAATTCAGTTCCCGACTGACGCACCGTGAAACGGTTCAGCGCCTCTAGATTCCCCGCTGCGTAATCCTGAATCCAAGCTCGTTCAGGGGCTTCCGCCGCCTCGTCTACCTGCGGCAATTGCTGATGAGCCGATGGCATCCGGGCGATGAGCTCCTCGAGAGAGCCGAACCCGGAAGCGAGCACGGCACGGTCGGAACTATCCAGCACCATGTGAAATGGCTCGTTGAACAAAGGCTCGGTGATGATCATGAGTGCATTCACTGCTCGGTGCTCTTCTTTCTCTGAAGTTCGAATTCCCACAAGTGCATGGCGGCGTATCCGCGCCAGGGTTTCCACGCTTCTGCCATGGTTCCAACGATTCGGGAGGAGGGTGCCCCTAGTGCTCGCTGAATGACCAGATCGCTCGCGGGAAAGGCGTCGGGATCAGCGAGGCATCGCATGGCGATGTACTCCACTGTCCACGGACCAATTCCGCGAATCGCATGAAGATGTTGCCTCACTGAGGCGGGATCTTCAGAAGTATCAAACGAGACATCTTTTACGAGGGCTCGAATGAGCGTCGAGAGGGTCTCCGAGCGGGCTCTCGTGAGTCCAATTGCTGCCTGAAACTCTAGCGGCGGGATCGCTTGAAGATCTGAAAGAGCCGGAAATGCATACCAGCCATCCCGTGAACTCTGTCCGAAATTTTCTATAAATCGAGTCTGGAACGTTCGCGCTGCGGCGAGGGAAACTTGCTGGCCCAGGACTGTAAAGATCGACGTCTCATAAGGATTAAGTGATCCTGGTATTCGAATTCCAGGACGAGCGGAAACCAGCGGATGAAGAATTTCACTGGATCTCAGTGCTGTGCCGATGATGGTGGGGTCCGCATCGAGGTCCAGCCATCTCCTGAGGTTTTGCAGAATGGGTGGAAGTCCACTGAGGTCCGGGACTTCGAGCTGCACGTGCACACTGTCTCCGCTGACGTTAGCGGGTAGGGACACTTTTCCAATGCCGTTCTCAAGATCAAGAACCCTGGTGAAGGTAGCTGGCGTGCCGTCGTTGCTCGCTGGGCTAAAAATCTCCCGTCCGCGAACCGTGTGCCTTTCAAAGAATCCGAACATTGCGTCTATATCGTACGGGGGCCGGAATTTCAGGCGAAGCGATAGCTGAAGGCTTTCGCTGCTTGCATTCCGCAACTCGGCCGTCCCCTTCTGAACGGTCGCCTCCTGGGCGCTAGAAGCGCGACGCAACTGAGACGGCGTCGTACCGTATTCCAGAGCCATGGTGTCATTGAACTGGCGAATGCTGCCAAAGCCCGCGGCATAGGCGATTTCCGTCATGGAAAGGTGCGTTTGCTCAATTAATAGGCGCGCGATTTGAGACCTGCGCGTCTGATTTAGTTGCGAAGGCGTCGCTCCCACCTTTTCAATGAAGAGCCTATGTAAATGCCTTTCGCTCACACCCATTTTCTCGGCCAGTCCCGAAATTCCTTGAGTGTCTACGAACCCTGCACGGATAGCTCGAATTGCGCAGCTGACAAGGTCGGATCCCGAATCCCATTCTCGAGACCCTGGCAATGCGTCTGGACGACACCTTTTGCACGCTCGAAAGCCTGCGGCCACAGCTCCCGCAGCAGTGCGGAAGTAGTGACAATTGTGGGGCAACGGCGTGCGGGCGGGGCACGATGGGCGGCAATAAATTCCCGTGGTGCGAACGCCGAGGTAGAAACGGCCATCGAAACGGCTGTCGCGGCTATCGACCGCGGCAAAGCACACCTCTGGATCCAGTTCCTGATCAATCATCACTATTCAAGTGTGCGTTGTTAGAGAGATCTGCGCTAGCGGAAATCGGACATGGCTGTGAGAAGCGATGCATCTTTTACCCGAACGGCTGTTCCCCGGCGCAAATTCGCTCAGTGCACTAGAATTTAGGGAGTTCACCGGGAGTTTTCCCGTTTTCCTTCGAAAGGTTTTACATGTCACGTCACGATTCCGAGAATAACGACGCCGCCAACGAGCGGCGTCGAGAGTCGGGTGATTCCCGCTCGGATCGGCCGAGGCGAGAATTTGTAGCACGCGGAGATCGCCCGCAACGAAGCGGAGGCGACCGCAACGAGTCCAACGATCGTCGTGGATTCTCCGGAAACCGCGGCTTCAGCGGCTCACGTGAAGGTGGCCGCGAAGATCGCGGTCAGGGCTTCCGCGGAGAAAGCCAAGGCGGCGGCGAGCGAGGCTTCCAGCGTCGCGATGACCGCAGTGAAGGTTTCCAGCGCCGCGACGATCGTGGCGACCGTCCATCGTTCGGCGACCGCAACGACCGTGGCGGTTTCAAGCCGCGTGAGGATCGCGGAGATCGTCCGTTCCAGCGTCGCGATGATCGCGGTGGCCGTCCGTCGTTTGGTGATCGTAACGACCGTGGTGGATTCAAGCCGCGTGAAGATCGTGGCGAGCGTCCGTCCTTCGGCGACCGCAACGACCGTGGCTTCCAGCGTCGCGATGATCGTGCCGGTGGGGGAGAGCGCCGTTCGTTCGGTAACCGCGACAGCCGTGGTGAAGGTTTCCAGCGTCGCGATGACCGCGGCGGCCGTCCGTCCTTCGGTGACCGCAACGATCGCGGTGGTTTCAAGCCGCGTGAGGATCGTGGGGATCGTCCGTTCCAGCGTCGTGAAGACCGTGGAGATCGCCCGTCGTTTGGTGATCGCAATGACCGCGGTGGTTTCAAGCCGCGTGAGGATCGTGGGGATCGTCCGTTCCAGCGTCGTGAAGACCGCGGTGACCGCCCATCGTTTGGTGACCGCGACAACCGTGGCCCTCGTCGTGACGATCGCGGTGACCGTCCGTCGTTTGGTGACCGCGACAACCGTGGCCCTCGTCGTGATGACCGTGGCGGCCGTCCATCTTTCGGTGATCGCAATGACCGTGGTGGTTTTAAGTCGCGTGAGGATCGTGGAGATCGTCCGTTCCAGCGCCGTGAAGACCGCGGTGACCGTCCGTCGTTTGGTGATCGTGACAACCGCGGCCCACGCAACTTCGCTCCTCGCGATGACCAAGAGCGCGGTTCACGCCCTGAGCAGCCACGATTCCGCAAGCAGGAGTCAGGCCGTTCGCGCGATGATTTCAACCGTGATGATCGGGATTCGACCTTCGTTCGCGAAGACCGCCCAGGCTACCGTCCATTCGATGATGGCGAGCGGGGCCAGCGCACGCACAATCCAGCGGATTTGCGTTCGTCCAACCGTCCGGACCGTCCCAAGTCCCCAGATATTGATGCTGACGTGACGGGCAAGGAGCTTGACCGCTTTACGCGCGCCGAGCTTCGTTACCTCGATGACAAGAACGTTGAGTGGGTGTCTAAGCACCTCGTGATGGCTGGCCGTCTCATGGATGAAGATCCGGAGATGGCGTACGAGCACGCTATTGCTGCAAGCCGCCGTGGCGGCCGCGTTGCCGTGGTTCGCGAAGCTGTGGGCCTCACGGCCTACAACAAGGGCGATTACCACGAGGCGCTGCGCGAACTGCGCACGTTCCGTCGCATTAGCGGCTCCAACATTCACTTGGCTCTCATGGCCGATTGCGAACGCGGATTGGGTCGACCTGAAAAGGCTCTCGAGACGATTCACAGCGAGGCTGCGGAGGAGCTCGACGTTCCTACCAAGGTGGAGCTTGCGATTGTTGCTTCGGGTGCTCAGCAGGACCTTGGCAACCTTGAGGCTGCCATCGCCGAGCTGGAGATTCCTCAGTTGGATATCAACCGCGCATTCTCTTTCAGCCCTCGCTTGTTTGAGGCTTACGCAGACGTCCTTGAGAAAGCTGATCGCGCTGAGGACGCCGTGAAGTGGCGTAACCAGATCAAGGTGGCCGAGTCTGCTTTGGGTATGGGTGAATTTGAGGAGCCAGAGATCGTTGACCTCGTTGAGGACGACGACGCAGCTGAAGACCGCGAAGGCGCTCAGGACACGCCGGGCGAGTCGGATGATGCCGAAGCTACCGGCGCTCCTTCCGCTTACGGCAACGGTTACGAAGGCGACAACGCGTCAAGCGATGACATTGAGGACGAGGACGAGGACGACTTCGAGTCCGACGACGTCCTGTCCGGTGAAGAATCTGACGACGAAGATTCAGAGGATGAAGACTCGGATGACGAGGAATCTGACGATGAAGAGTCTGATCAGGATGATTCTGAGGACGACTCGGAGAGCTTCGTGGCCGCTCCTGAATCAGACGAGCCTACTGAAAAGTGACTCAATCAGATGCTCTGATTGAGCGTTTTGATGCCGTTCTGTCCGATTTGGACGGGGTGGTGTACGCCGGTGCCGGCGCAATTCCTGGAGCGCCTGAAGCGCTTCAGGAATGCGCCCGGCGCGGGTTGCACGTAGCTTTCATTACGAACAACGCGTCGCGTTCACCGCGTCAAGTGGCCGAACATCTGCAAGAGCTTGGTGCGCCGGCTACTGAGGACACCGTGCTTGGCTCAGCTGATGCTGGCGTACAACTACTGGTGGATGAAGTTGCACGGTTCGGTCAGACTCCGCAACAGCTCGGCACCGTTGTGGTGGCCGGCTCCGCCTACCTAGAACAACAGGTGCGAAAAGCCGGGTTTACCGCGGTGCGTGCTCAAGAGGCTGACGGCACCCTCACATACGGCGCGGTGATTCAGGGCTTTGATCCGTCGTTGTCCTGGCTAGATTTGGCGAACGCCTCCTTCGCCATCAACCGCGGAGCGCTGTGGGTGGCCACCAATACGGACTTCACCATTCCACGTGCGGAAGGCATCGCTCCCGGTAACGGAGCACTGGTCAACGCTGTGGCGATGGCGACGGGAAAGCGGCCAGTGGTCGCCGGAAAACCGGAACCCGTCATGTTCAATCAGGCTGCTCGACAACTGAATGCCTCGAAGCCAGTGGTTTTGGGCGATCGACTTGATACGGACATCAGGGGCGGCAATGCTGCCAACATTCCCACCGTCTTAGTGCTCACGGGCATCGACTCGGTGGAGACTGCACTGGCAGCTGTTACGGAAGAGCGTCCCACGTTCATCCTGAACACCCTCACCGAGCTTTTCGAAACGTACGAGCCCGCCGAACCAGCCTCCGAAGACGCTCATAATTCCTGGACATGCGGGCCCTGGACGGCGGAATTCGATCCTGAAAGTGAAACGATAACGCTAGTGGGGGATTCACCGAACTCCGGCAAGCAGGACGTCAGAGCCTGGCGCGCAGCGTGTGCTGCGTACTGGAATGCCGTTCCGCACCAGCCGGAGCAACGCAGTCCCCACATAGTTTTTGTCCCATAAGAACTCGCAGTAAAAGGAAGCGATCCGCATTAACGATCCAGCACTCAGTGAACTGATCGACCGTGCAAACCAACTAGGAAAGAGCCCCTTGGAAGGCCGTCCTGAGGAATATCACAAGATCCTCGATGACCTCCAGGCTCACCTGAACCGATCCCCACAGGGTCCACACGCTTCTAGCTAGAACGACCCTAGCGAACCTGCAGCCACCCATCCCTGACCGCACTTTTCGTTGTAAGGATCACCGTGAATGAACGCCTCGATCAAGCGCTCGTGGCGAGAGGCCTCGCGCGCTCTCGAACGGTTGCGGCGAAACTCGTCGCCGAGGGAACGGTGTCCATCAACGGTGTGACCGCAACGAAAGCATCGCAGTCCGTCGAGGAATCTGACGTCCTAGACGTCGCCGAGAATGAGACGACCCAGTTTGTCTCTCGCGCCGGCCACAAACTCCACGGAGCACTCGAAGCACTTCAAGACATCACCGTGGCAGGAAAGCGGTGCCTCGACGCGGGGGCCAGCACGGGCGGATTCACGGATGTGTTGCTCCGACGAGGAGCTCGGGAGGTCGCAGCCGTGGACGTGGGGCACGGGCAGCTCGTGGACGAACTTCGCCACGACGATCGTGTTCATGTGTACGAAGGACTCAACGTTCGCTACATGAACCCGGAAGATATCGGCGGGCCAGTAGACCTGACGGTTGGCGATCTTTCTTTTATTTCGCTCAACCTTGTCCTGGAGCCGCTAGCGAAGGCAACTAAGCCGAGCGGCGACGTCGTACTGATGATCAAGCCCCAATTTGAAGTGGGCCGCGAGGCTCTCGCAAGAGACGGCGTGGTCAGCTCGCCCGAACAGCGCCGCCGGGCCGTAGAACGAGTGGTGACGCGCGCTCAGGAGGTTGGATTGCGTGTGAACCGGCTCGAGCGAAGCCCGTTGCCGGGTCAAGATGGCAACCGTGAATTCTTTGCCTGGTTCACGGTTTCCACAGAAACGCGGCCCGAAGCGGATCTCAGCCTAATGCTGGAACAACTTGACTATTCTTGACCTGAACCACGCTTGAACTGAATGACGAGCAACAGATTTCCCGGATCGAAACTGACAGAGGTTAGAGTTTCATACTGAATGGAACGTAGCTTCGAATGGAAAGGCACGAATGCGGCACATTTTGGTCCTCGCGCACACTGGTCGAAGCGAGGCAGTTCAATCGGCCGTAGACACGTGCCACCAGCTTGTTTCCGCCGGTTTGATGCCCGTGATTCGCGCCGCTGATCTTGACTGCATTCTGGAAGCAGAACCGAGCCTCGTTGACGTGGTTAAAGTTCTGGATCGGGATGTGCCACTCGACGAGATCGAACTCGGCATGGTCCTTGGTGGAGATGGCACCATTCTGCGTTCCGCTGAGATCGTTCGCGACGCCAACCCGCCGATGTTGGGCGTCAATCTGGGGCACGTAGGTTTCCTCGCGGAGAGCGAGCACACTGAGCTCACTCAGGCCGTGCAGCGAGTCGTCAATCGTCAATACGTCGTGGAAGAGCGCATGACCATTGACGTGGAAGTGTGGCTTGACCACCAGAAGATCGCTCACACGTGGGCGCTCAATGAAGCAACCGTCGAAAAAGCAGACCGAGAGCGCATGCTCGAAGTGGTTATTGAAGTAGACGCCAACCCCATCAGCACCTTCGGTTGCGACGGTGTGGTCATGGCAACCCCCACCGGTTCCACGGCGTATGCGTTTTCTGCTGGAGGACCTGTGGTGTGGCCAGAGGTGTCCGCGTTGGTGATGGTCCCGATTGCGGCTCACGCGCTGTTCGCAAAGCCGCTAGTGGTCTCTCCAGCCTCCACCATGGCGGTCGAAGTGCTCACCCGGACGGATGCTCAGGGTGTTTTGTGGTGCGATGGTCGACGCACCGTCGAATTACCCCCGGGCGCCCGCGTAGAAGTGACTCGCTCCGCCTTCCCCGTGCGCCTAGCCCGCTTGAGCGAAACACCGTTCGCCGAACGCCTCGTTCGCAAATTCGAATTGCCCATCAAGGGCTGGCGCGGACCCGTCCCTACCACGTCACGGGATACGCCGACCACGGCAATTCCTGTGATCCGCGAAGCTGACGTGGTGGAACCGCCGCACAACACCGAACGACTCCAATACCTACCGGGGCATCACAACAACACGCCATGATCGAAGAAATCAGTATTTGGGATCTCGGCGTCATTGAGCACGCCGTGCTGCCGCTTGGCCCTGGCTACACCGTAGTGACCGGTGAAACTGGCGCCGGCAAAACCATGGTGACCTCAGCTTTGGCGCTCTTGACTGGTAAGCGCGCTGACGCCGGCTCCGTCCGCCACGGAGCGAAGAACGCTTCCGTCGAAGCGATCATCCAGACGCACGCCAACAGCGATATTGCTGTGCGGGCGACGGATGCGGGCGGTACCTATGACACTGACTCGGAAGCGGACGACGCCGTAGCTCACCTCGTGCTCTCACGCTCCGTGACGTCCGAGGGGCGAAGCAAAGCCACCGTGGGTGGGCGCACCACTCCGATTGGCGTGCTGGGCGAAATCGGGGATGCGCTAGTGGCTGTGCACGGCCAGTCCGATCAGTTACGCCTCAAAGGTGCCACCGAACAACGGGAATCTCTGGACCGTTTCGCGGGACCAGATCTGGCTGCCAAGCTCGCCGAGTACCAGCACGTTTGGGACGAGCTGCGAAACGCTCAGCAGCTACGCGACGAACTCGTCACGCAAGCCCGAGAACGAGCGCTCGAAGCCGAGACCCTTCGCGTAGCACTCGAAGAAATCGACGCCGTGGATCCGCAGCCCGGCGAAGATGAAGCACTCAAAGCAGAGGCCACCAAGCTAGCCAACGTAGAAGGCCTCCGCACGGCCGCGATGAGCGCTCACACGGCACTCGTGGCCGAGGAGTATGCCGAAGGCGTCGACGCCACCTCGCTCGTCAACGAGGGCAAGCGTGTGCTTGAGATGGTCAGCGAGGATGATCCTGAGATCAAAGCGCTCGCAGACCGCCTTGCTGAAATCGGCTACCTCATGGCGGATCTGTCGAGTGACCTCGCAAGCTACGCGAGCTCCCTGGACTCCGAAGGACCTGCACGGCTTGCTGAAGTGGAAACGCGGCGGGCCGCGCTCAACGGACTGACCAAGAAATACGCGCCAACGATCGACGGGGTCCTCGAATGGTCAGGGTTTGCTCGCGAACGCTCCCTCGAGCTCGGCGATGACACACTGCGCATCGATGAACTCGCGGCGCGTATCGAAGAGCTCACGGCTCAACGAGACACTCTCGGCAAGGCGCTTACCGCGTTGCGCCAAGCTGCCGCGGAGGATCTGGCTGCCCGGGTGACCACCGAACTTCGGGGGCTGGCCATGCCGGACGCAAGCCTCGTCGTCGTAGTGGAAGAAGCCGAACCCCACCGCTACGGAGCGGACACCGTGTCCATGCTGCTCAAACCGCATGCCGGGGCCGGGCCGCGACCGCTGGGCAAGGGAGCTTCCGGCGGTGAGCTTTCGCGCGTCATGCTGGCTCTGGAAGTGGTGCTCGCGAGTACTGATCCGGTACCGACGTTCGTGTTCGACGAAGTGGACTCGGGAGTCGGCGGAAAGGCAGCCGTGGATATTGGGCGTCGCCTCGCGCGGCTCGCACAGCACGTTCAGGTGATCGTGGTGACCCACCTTCCGCAAGTGGCGGCCTACGCGGATCGACACGTGCGCGTCATCAAGCAATCTTCGAGTGAGAGTGGTGTCACAGCCAGTGATATCGCATTATTGACCGAAGATGAAAGAATTAGTGAGCTTGCCCGCATGCTTGCCGGGCAAGAAGACTCTGAATCCGCGCAAGCACACGCAAAAGAGCTCCTGCAGGATGCTCGTGCGGAGAATCAACAGTGATAGGCTCGAATTCCGTGGTGCAACGAACTAATTCCCGTTTTTCCCGTTCCAACGAGCAGACGAAGCACATCTTCGTCACGGGAGGCGTTGCCTCCTCCCTCGGTAAGGGGCTCAGTGCCTCAAGCCTTGGACATCTCCTCCGCGCACGCGGACTCTCTGTCACGATGCAGAAGCTAGATCCATACTTGAATGTGGATCCAGGCACAATGAATCCCTTCCAGCACGGCGAAGTGTTTGTCACGGATGACGGTGCTGAAACTGACCTCGACATTGGACACTACGAGCGTTTCTTGGATGAGAACCTTGACGGTTCCGCCAATGTAACCACCGGTCAGGTGTACTCGACGGTCATCGAGAAGGAACGCCGCGGCGACTACCTTGGCGACACCGTGCAGGTCATCCCTCACATCACCGATGAGATCAAGCGCCGTATGCGCCTTCCAGCCGAGGGCAAGAAGGCCCCCGACGTGATCATCACCGAAATCGGTGGCACCGTGGGTGACATCGAATCCCAGCCGTTTCTCGAGTCCGCACGTCAGGTCCGCCAGGACATTGGCCGCAACAACGTGTTCTTCCTGCACGTTTCGTTGGTTCCGTTCATCGGCCCATCCCAGGAACTCAAGACCAAGCCAACGCAGCACTCTGTTGCGACCTTGCGTTCTATCGGCATTCAGCCTGACGCTCTGGTGATCCGCTCTGACCGTCCAATCCCGGATGAGATGCGCGCAAAGATCGGCCGTACGTGTGACGTCGACGAAGAAGCAGTGGTCAACGCCGCTGACGCGCCGAGCATTTACGACATCCCCGTAGAGCTTCACCGTCAGGGCTTGGACGCCTACATTGTTCAGGCGCTCGGCTTGAAGTTCAAGGACGTCAACTGGTCCAAGTGGAACAAGCTCCTCGACGCCGTGCACAACCCTAAGCATGAGATCGAAGTTGCTTTGGTGGGCAAGTACATTGACCTTCCAGACGCATACCTCTCCGTGACCGAGGCCCTGCGCGCCGGTGGCTTTGCGAACTCCGCCAAGGTCAATGTTCGTTGGGTGAAGTCGGACGAGTGCGAGACCCCAGAAGGTGCCAAGAAGGCCCTCGCTGGCGTTGACGCCGTCTGTGTTCCTGGTGGATTCGGTATCCGCGGTATCGAAGGCAAGCTCGGCGCCCTGAAGTACGTGCGCGAAAACGGCATCCCAACTTTGGGCCTCTGCCTTGGCCTGCAGTGCATGGTCATCGAATACGCACGCAACGTCTCCGGCCTCAAGGGTGCAAGCTCCACCGAGTTTGATCCTGAAACTAAGGTCCCTGTTATCGCCACCATGGCGGAGCAGAAGTCCTTCGTGGAAGGCGCCGGCGATTTGGGCGGAACCATGCGCCTTGGCCTCTACCCAGCAAACCTTCTCAAGGGTTCCGTGGTGGCTAACGCGTACGGCAAGACCGAAGCTTCCGAGCGTCACCGTCACCGTTACGAAGTCAACAACGACTACCGCGATCAGATCGCTGCTTCAGGATTGGTCTTCTCCGGAACCTCTCCTGACGGCAAGCTGGTGGAGTACGTGGAACTTCCAGCTGAGAAGCACCCGTACTACGTGGCAACTCAGGCTCACCCAGAGTTGAGCTCGCGTCCAACGCGTCCTCACCCGTTGTTCGCTGGTTTGATCAAGGCTGGCCTTGCTCACCAGAAGAGCCGCACTTCCGCCAACGCTCCGGCAGCTAAGTAGTGTGACGCTGGCGGTTTTCCACGTGAGAACCGCCAGCTGCAAAAACTCTCAAGGAAGACTCTCCTCATGACGATTCAGGACCGCGCAGTCAACTTTCCAGTGGCCTCGCGGTCCGTCGTGTATGAGGGCCGTGTCTGGAACATTGTTCATGACAAGTTCGTGTTCCCAGACACGGTGAGACTCTCGGCAGGGACTACATTGATCACCCCGGTGCCGTGGCGGTCGTGGCTCTTGATGAGCAAGACCGTGTCCTCATGATTGAGCAGTACCGGCAACCCGTGGGCATGTACCTTTGGGAAGTGCCCGCAGGTTTGTTGGATATCGCCGGCGAGGATCCATTGACCGCCGCGCAGCGCGAGCTCTTCGAAGAGGCCGATGTTCGAGCCGACGAGTGGCACGTGCTGGTGGATCAGTTCAACTCTCCGGGCTCCTCAGCCGAAGCGTTGCGCATCTTCTTGGCACAGGAAATCCATGAGATTCCAGAGAGTGAGCGCTTCACCCGTGACGGTGAGGAAGCCTCCATGGAGCTTCGCTGGGTGCAATTTGCCGAAGCGCTTGATGCAGTGATGGACGGCCGGATTCATAACCCCAGCGCTGTGAGTGGACTGATGGCCTTGTTCGTTGCCAAACAGCGCGGCCTGGATGCGCTCCGCGAACCGGACGCTGACTGGAGTGCGCACCCCGCCTTCCGCGATCAGACTTCACCCAGCGCTCAGGACGCATGAATCAGCTGCGCCGCGAACTTGAATCCTACGTTCAACACGTCGCGATCGAGCGCGGGCTAGCCAAGAACACGGTCGCCGCCTACCGGCGCGATCTTGAGCGGTACGTAGCGTTTCTTGAGAACCGTGGCGTTCAGCGCGCCGAAGATGTCACGCGCGCCGAGGTCACCACGTTCGCCCAAGACATTCGCGACGGTGCGGACGGGGGAGCCCCACTGAGCGCACGCTCGGCGGCGCGCACGGTGGTTGCGGTGCGTGGGCTCCATAAATTTTGGGTGCTCGAAGGTACGACGACGGATAACCCAGCGTCCGAGGTCCAGCCACCTTCTGTGGGGCAGCGGCTGCCTAAAGCACTGACGATCGATGAAGTGCGACGCATTCTTGAAGCTACCGAGAACGAAACGCCTGCCGGGCTTCGTGACAGGGCGCTCTTGGAGTTCTTGTATTCCACGGGCGCACGTATTTCTGAGGCAGTGTCACTGGATGTGGATGACGTATTCGTGGATCAGCAAGGTCCTGGCCCTGGCATGGTGCGCGTTCGCGGTAAGGGTTCCAAAGAGCGCATTGTTCCCATGGGCAGTTTCGCCCTCGAGGCGCTCAATAACTATTTGGTGCGCACGCGACCGCTCCTTGTTGCTAAGGGCAAAGGCACCCCAGCGCTCTTTTTGAATCTCCGGGGTGGGCGCCTCTCCCGACAGTCCGCCTGGACCATCATTCAGCACGCTGCCGAGCGCGCGCAGATCGGCAAGGAAGTCTCCCCGCACACCATGCGGCACTCCTTTGCCACTCACTTGCTTCAAGGCGGCGCGGACGTCCGCGTGGTTCAAGAGCTCCTTGGACACGCGTCCGTCACCACAACTCAGGTGTACACGCACGTCACCGTGGACACGCTGCGTGAAATCTACGCGTCCGCTCACCCAAGAGCTCGTCTCTAGCACGCTCCTTCGCACTCCCTAGTATCGCCGCCAAAATCTTTGGGTTGAACTGTCAGATTTTCCGGACTGTCGGACATATCTGCAGTAAGACTCAGAGTAGCTATCAATGGGGATGGCCGGTCGCCAGCGAAGGGGGAGTAGTGAGCGTTCAATATGAGCAAGACGTCAACACGTTATATCAGCGCCATGCTTCAACCAGGATCTCACCGACCGTGTGGTCGCACGAGCACCTCTGACTAACGGTCTTGCGGCGTCCAATGATCTAGCGCTGTGACCACCACGGATACTGACGGCAACGAGCGCACGAATCTTCGATTCCTGCCGCAGGATCAGCCAGTGACGGGATCAGGGTGCGACTATCCGGAACTTATCGAGACACCGAGCGGCTCGTGGACTGCGGATTTTGGCCGATTCTACGGATTCGTGTCAGAGGATGAAGTCAGCCAGTTCGTTGACTCTCAGGAGTGGGCTGACCTGATTCGTCTTGCTAATTCTCTGCAGCGCACCCAGTAGATCCCGGCGGTAATCAGGGATGTCGTCGTCGTTATCAAAAATTTATCTTGGCTAGTGTCAAGAAAATACTTTTGTCAGACATATAGAGAGTGACGGGGCGCACACAAAGCTCCTCGCGCTCTCTCTGAAAGGCACGATCATGACGGAACACTCCACCCAAGATTGGCGTATTCGTAATGCCATTGCTGGCGTAGCGGTATCTTCGCTCCTCGCGGCATCCTTCATCCCCTCGGCAGCAGCTGCAGCTCCAACTGCACCGGCACAACTTGCTTCAGGAGCTTCTACTTCCTCACCGGCGGCGACCGTCGAAGAAGTCGGCATCGAGTTGCCTGAAGGACTTCAGTCGGCTCATGACTCAGTCTTCTGGGCCGATAACGAGGCCTGCGCCTCCTTCTCCTTTGCGTCCATCGATGGTCCGTACACGAATTCCTCCAGCCCAGTGCTCGGTTGCGTTGACGGGTACGTGGCATTCCTCAACAAGAGCGAGGAATACTACGTGCAACTCTCTGAGGATGAAATTGACGGCGACTACACTCGCGTGATGTTCGCCTACCATGACGGCGATGCATGGACCCTGCACGGGGACTTTGCGTACGTCTGGCCGTACCCGTTCTTGCGCACCTTAACAAATGCCACGGGACCTGCGCTCGAACAAGAAATGGAAGACCAGCTCCTCAATGCGGGAATCTGGGTTCCAAACATGAATCAGCTTGTGGGCCCGAACACCGCAATGTGGACCTCCAACGAACCGGCCGATTCGTGGTCGAGGCAAGATTTGCCCGGACAGCCTGGCGTGTCCGCCGAGATTCGTGATGACTGGACTATCTACAGGAATCTTTGGTCCGAGGGCACACCTGACATGATCATGGACCGCTTCGGCAATTATCACCTGTCCGTGTTCCACACCGATTCCTCGGTAGAAACTCCGAGCGAATGCAATGGGCCGATTGGGGACTACCGCATTGTGAAATCCGCTGAGTTGGGACTGACGTCCAACGGCGAGAAGGTCAAAGTGGCACTCGTTTCCATTACCGAAGAGGGAATCGTAAGCCACCGAGTGGTGTTGCTTCCTGGATCAGCAACGAAGTCCGGCGAACTGTGTGTCCTTAACGGATGGTTGAACATCGACGGCCACGGTTCCATGGATCCCACCATCATGAGTGGTGTCCGATTTGATTCCAAGAAAGAACTCAATTCCTTCACGAAGTCAGTTGCGTGGCAGGACATTGTTCGCTTCGCTGGCAGCCTGCAATTCAGTTAGTTCAGTTCAGGTGCACTCTTCATGACGACGGCGCAGCTTGCGACCGTAGGCCAGCTGTAGTTGGTCAGGGGTTGCGGGCTGCGTCGTTGCGTGAGGGGTTGCTTTCATCGCACGTTTTGCAAGGATGAGAAGGAGGTAGGGGGCAGACATGGATACGGTCCAGGATATTGATTCGTTGTATCAACGCCACGCGGTCACTGTTCAGCGGTTCATTTATCGCCGCGTGTTCAACGTTGACGATGCGAACGAACTCACCAACGACGTGTTTCGCGTTGCGTGGCAGAAGCGGCAAGCCGGCACCGAGATTGATATCGCGTGGCTGGTGGTCACGGCTAAGAATCTCATTCTGAACATGCAGCGCGGTTCCTATCGCGAAGTGCGTTTGCGCGACCGGCTCAAAGAATCCGCGCTCCTTACAGCGCGTCCTCACGATTCGGGAATCAGCGGCGAAGTGGGCGAAGTACTTGACCAATTGCGCGAGCGGGATCGCGAGATCCTGATCCTGGCGTACTGGGACGGACTGCGAGCGGCAGATTTAGCGAAGGTGCTGGACTGCAGCGAAGGGACCGCTGCCACACGGCTTAATAGGGCACGGCAAGCCTTCGCTAAGAAGGCCCCTGCTCATCTCATGAATCCATCAACCGCGCACACCACGCGCCACGGCAAGGAGGAGGTGTAACACCATGGATCGCATCGAAGAACTTATGAAAAATTCAGATCCTGCTCGAGGTATCCCCACTCCGGGTCCTCTCAACTTGGAACCACCTCACCCAGATGGATCGCAAGGTTTCATTCCCACATTCGTGGAAACCGCTGATCAGGCAACAGACACCGATTACGGACAAAAGTCTTGGTACAAGAAGCCGGCAGTATGGATTGCCGCTGTGGCCGCAGCCGCGGTCGTGGGAACCGTATGGGTGTTCAACCCCTTTGGTCTCAACAACACCTATCCGCTGCCGGGAGATAACTCCAGCGTGAGCTCAACAAGCGGGGCAGCCTCCGGTGACGCGGTCACCAATAGCTCGAGCACAAGCGGCTCCAGCGCCAATAGCTCGAGTTCCGCTAATTCCTCCGCGCCAGCTAGTTCTGCGAGTACGTCGAGCACGTCATCCAGTGCCACCACTGGAGGGAGCGTCAACGCGCTTCCCAACGGGCTGTTGCCGGCGCATCCTTCCGTGTACTGGGAAGACTCGGCACAGTGCCAGGCTTTCAATATCGGTAGCGTGATGGTGGAGAGCAGCTATCAGGGCGAGGCAGAACCGCTTAACGGGTCTCCCGAAGATAACCCGGTTGTTGGCTGCGTCGACGGATACGCCACGTACGTGGGGTTGACGGACAAGGTCTACTTCGAGCAGGAACTGCAAGACGTAGTTCTCGTGATCTACGTTGCCGAATGGGACGGTGAAGAGTGGGTCGTGAAATACCGGCAGAACGCTGACGGCGCCGAGTATTTGACGTCAGTGGGCTTCTATCCAGAGTTCCGATCATTCCCGGACGCAGATGCACAGTCCGCTGAAGAACGGATGGACGCCCAGCTTGCGACTCAGGAAATCTCGGTGAGCGATCCTGAACAGCTCGTGGGGCCGAACACCGCTACCTGGGCGCCACAGGTCGAAGGCGTTTGGACGGAACTTGAAGCCTCTGAACAAGGCTTCACTGGGGATATGAGAAACGACTGGACACTCGTCTCTAAAACCAACGCGGTCCGTGATCCCAAAGTGGACAGCGTGCGTCTCTTTGACGCCTACGGTGCTACCGCGATTCAGCTCGAACGCTGGACAACTTCATCTCCAGACGACTTTCTTCAATGCAACGATCCGGCCGTGACCTACCTGCTGCACGACAAGCAGCAGATTGATCTGCGTGGTGAGGACAACGCACTGAGCGTGGCACTGGTAACAACCACGGACGTTTTTGGTCGAGAGACCAGCGCTGTCCGACTCATTCCATCCTCGGCACCGAGCACCGGAAAAGCCTGTGATCTTCCCGCATTCATCAGCTTCGGCAATGACGAATACGTCAATTCCATCATTCGGCCAACCTATGGCTTCGAATCAGAGGGGGAACAGGAAGAATTTCTTGCTTCAGTTGAGTGGGCGGACTCCGTCCAATTCGCCAAGAGCCTCACCTATGTCAGCGGGTCAGCACAGTAACGAGATGTCGTAACGAAAATCTTTTGAAAACGTCGAAAGATTTTGGCTTTTGATGGACATAAACAGTGGTGACGGCAGTTAACAATTGCCGTCACCACTGTGTCAGGGAAACATCTGAAGGGGTAGGGGGTGGACATGGAAACTACTCACGACATCGATGCGCTGTATCAAGCCCACGCGGTCACTGTTCAGCGGTTCATTTACCGTCGTGTGTTCAACGTCGACGACGCCAATGAACTAACGAATGATGTGTTCCGTGTGGCGTGGCAAAAGCAGCAAGCCGGCACGAACATTGATATCGCCTGGCTGGTGGTGACAGCTAAGAATCTGATTCTGAACATGCAGCGCGGTTCCTATCGCGAAGTTCGCTTGCGCGACCGCCTCAAAGAATCCGCGCTCCTCACTGGGAGTCCTCATGATTCGGGGATCAGCGGCGAAGTGGGCGAAGTACTTGACCAGCTGCGGGAGAAGGACCGTGAAATTCTCATCCTGGCGTACTGGGACGGACTGCGTGCAGCAGATCTAGCGAAGGTGCTGGACTGCAGTGAAGGCAGCGCCGCCACTCGGCTTAACAGGGCTCGGCAAGCCTTCGCCAAGAAGGCCCCGGCGCACCTCATGAATCCATCCACCACATCCACTGCTCAGCGAAGCGCGAAGGAGGCCTGAATTCCATGGACATCATCGAAAATCTCATGAAAGCTTCTGATCCTGCCCAGGGAATCTCGGCACCGGGTCCTCTGATCTTGGATTCACCTCACACCGATTCCTCCCAGCCCTTTATCCCCACTTTCGTGGAGAGCCCGGACCACAGCGAGGACACACGCCCGGTAGACAAACCGTGGTACGCCAAGCCCTCCACCTGGATAGCGAGCGTTGCGGCCGCCGCCGTGGTGGGGGTGGTGTGGACGTTCAATCCATTTGGAATCAACGCCAACAACACCTTGCCAGGCGGCAACACCACCGGCGGCGCAGTGAGCAGCAGCGCGCCTGCATCCGAAACGTCCGATGTCTCTGTCCCCTCCGCCTCCGGAACACCTGCGGTTCCTAACGGAGGAGCGGCCATCCTTCCGAACGGACAACTCCCGGCACACTCGTACCTTTATTGGGAGGACTCGGAAGCATGCAACGCCTTCGACGTCGCGACCGTGATGGTTGAAAGCCTCTCAGGTGGCAAACCCGCAGCGCTCAACGGCACTCCTTACAACAATCTGGTGGTGGGCTGCCACGAAGGATATGCAGCATTTATCTCTATGCCTGAAAGCGCGGTATTTGATCAACAACTCCAAGGGAAAGCCAAAGTAATCAACATTGCCAAATGGGATGGTGACCGATGGATTGTTAAAGCTCACCCCAGCGACTCCGGTGGAGAAGAGCTCACATCGGTTGACTTCTTCCCGGAAGTACGTGCGTTTCCGAAGCGTGCGGAAGGAACCGCCGCAGAACGCATGGACGCAAGACTCGCGGAGCTCGGGATATCAGTTTCCGATCCCCAAAAGCTCGTAGGCCCAAATTGGGCTTCTTGGGCGCCGCAGGAGACCAACGGGTGGACGAGCTTTGATGCATCTGAGCAAGGCTTTACCGGAGGAAAGAACATGGACTGGGTTGTCGCCGTTCGCTCGAATGACTATGGGACGTTCGCCCAAGATGAGGTGCGGATGTTTGATGTCTACGGATCCACAGCAATTCAGCTGAGCCGCAGAACTGCTGCAAATCCGGACGAGATGTTCGTGTGCGGTGGGACAGCGGACACCTATCAAATAGACGTCTCCGAACCGATCAGTTTACGCGCGGAGAGCGGTGCGCTCGCAGTTGCCCTGGTGACCGTTGAAGGCTCAACCACGGGCGAGAACTCGAGCGTACAGCTGATTCCGGCGAACGCTCCGACAAGCGGAAACGTTTGCGACCTTCCGGTTGCGTTGAATTTCGGAGACGAATACTACGTGGATCCCACACTGCGGTTACCGTTCGGATTCGAAACCGAGTCAGAACGAGAAGGGTTCCTCGCTTCCCAAGAATGGAAGGATCTCGTGCAATTCGCCAAGGACCTGACGTACGTGAGTATGACTCCTTAGTCCGACCTACCCGACCTTCAGCTCCTCACTCAACAACCAATCCCGAGAACAAGTCTTCATTCCCACTTTCCGAGAAAAGGTGGATCAACGTATGGACAGCGAAGTTCACAAGCAAGCGTGGTACACCAGACCCGCCGTCTGGATTGCCGCAGTGGCAGTGGCGGCCGTCATTGGAATCATTTGGGCATTCAACCCACTAGGCTTCAACAACGGTGGCTCGCAAACTGGCGAAAATCCCAGCGGAACCACAAGCTCAAGAACTGAAGGGTCCTCAAGCGCTGCAGGTTCATCGAGCACCGCGGGATCCTCAAACGCCACTGGAACCACGAGTGCATCCTCGTCCGCTCCTTCTCAAAGTGGCAGCCAGACATCGTTGCCGAACGGGCTGGCTCCAGCGTACCCTGAGGTCTATTGGGAGGACTCTGAAGCATGCCGCGAGTTCGACGTAAAAACGGTCATGATCCAACAAGGCAAAGACGCCGAACCGGTCGCCTTCAATGGCACGTCCGCCGATAATCCAGTTGTGGGGTGTATCGAGGACTACGCGGCTTTCGTCGGACTTTCGGATCGCACAGCGCATGAACAACAGGACCAGATTCAAGACGTGCCCACCATCATCCTCATTGCTCAATGGGATGGCAAGCGCTGGCTTGTTGAGAGCCGACAAGACGAAGATGGTGCTCAGTACAACACCTCAGTGAACTTCTACCCGAACCTCCGAACCTTCCAAGGAAGCGACAACACGCCCGCATCCGAACTCATGGTGAGCCGGCTGAAGGCTCAGGGGATTACAGTGTCAGATCCTGAGAAGCTAGTAGGCCCAAACCGGGTCACCTGGGCATTCCCAAGCACGTCGAGCTGGAAAGCATTCGATGCGTCAAAGCAAGGTTTTACCGGTCAGATGAGAAGTGACTGGACTGTCTCAGCAAAGACCTCGGAGGTCGGCAACACCACGGAAGATCACGCTTGGTTCTTTGACAAGACAGGTGCGACGGCTTTTCATCTCTACCGGGTGGCCACACCGTCTGAGGCTGAACTGAAGCTGTGCCCCAATACGTCCTTGCCGTACGAAATCGACAAGGCGGAGCCGCTAGGTACGCAACTTGAGAACCAGGACCTCTCCCTGGCACTCGTCACGAGCGAGGACGAATACGGTAATGAGTTCACCTCGGTGTCGCTGATTCCCTCGTCTACCCCTAGCAGCGGAAAATATTGCGACTTCCCGCGCTATATGAGCCTCGGCGGTGACCAATTCTTCGACACGACGTTGCGCCCGTTGTACGGCTTCGAGAGCGACGCCGAAAAGGAAGAATTCCTTGCCTCGCAAGTTTGGAAGGACTCGTTGGAGTTCGCCAAGAGCCTCACGATCGAAGGTAACTCCGCTCAGTAAAGCTTTTCCCCTTACAGAACGACGACGCCGCTTCAGCCCGGAAATCCGAGGCGAGGCGGCGTCGTCGTACTTCAAGAAGTAAGTCAGTGCTTACGAAAGGTGACGCTCTTCCGGTCCGTTGTACGCAGACAGCGGGCGGATGAGGGCATTCGCGGCACGCTGCTCACGAATGTGGGCGGTCCAACCGGTAATGCGTGCGGCGATGAACAGCGGGGTGAACATCTCCGTATCAAAGCCCATGAGGTGGTACGTGGGTCCGGCCGGGTAATCCAAGTTTGGCTTGATGGACTTGGCCTCATCCATGGCCTGTTCAAGACCGTCGTAGAGACCCAGCATTTCGTCGCGACCGTAGTACGCGATCATCTTGTCCAAAGCGCCCTTCATCGTCGGCACACGGGAATCACCGTTCTTGTAGACGCGGTGACCGAAGCCCATAACCTTCTTCTTCTGGGCCAGCGCATCTTCCATCCACGCCTTCGCGCGAGTGGCCGCTTCTTCACGGGTTTCTTCCTTACGGATGCCTATCTCGTCAAAGGTGTGCATGACGGCCTCGTTGGCGCCACCGTGCAGTGGGCCCTTCAAAGCGCCGATGGCACCGGTGACGGCCGAGTGCAAGTCAGAGAGGGTAGAGGTGATCACACGAGCCGTGAACGTGGAGGCATTGAAGGAGTGCTCCGCGTAGAGAACCATCGAAACGCGGAACGCATCGACGACCTCGGGGGCGGCTTCTTCGCCGAAAGTCATCCACAAGAAGTTCTGCGAATAATCTAGATCTTCCCGTGGCTCGACAACTTCCTGATTGCGGCGACGGCGCTGATCGTAGGCAACCACGGCTGGGAACTTCGCGAAGAGGTGCTTCGCCTTCTCCAACTCAGCCTCAGGGGAGGAGTCCTCCGCCTTGGGGTGGTTCGCTCCAATCACGGAGACCGCGGTGCGGCCCACGTCCATCGGGTGGCAGTTCGTGGGCAGCAAGTCAATGGCAGCCTTCACGTTTGCATCCAACGCACGGTTGGAACGTTCGAAGCTCGTGAACTCGGCAAGCTCTTCGGCTGAGGGCAATTCGCCGTTCCAGAGCAGCAGCGCTACTTCTTCGAAGGACTTTTGCGCAGCCAGCTCCTGCACCGGGTAACCGCGGTACAGCAACGAGTTGGACTCAGGATTGACCTTCGAGATCGCGGTGTAGTCAACAACGACGCCCGCGAGTCCCTTCTTGATCTCCTCAGTTGCAGTCATGATTTCTCCTTTTACCTGTTCCGCGTCCCTAGAGATTCGCGTTGTTCGTCTGAATGTCCAGGCTCGGAACCTTGAAATTGAAGATTCCGGAGTCGAACTGGTTGTAGGCCTCGTAATCAACGAGTTCGTACAGGCGAGAACGCGTGAGCATTTCCTCGACCTTGGTTTGCTGCGTACCCTCGGTGGCGATCGTGTCCAGACTACGCTCGATAGCTCCCATTGCGATACGTAGCAAAGTGACGGGGTAAATCACCATGGCAACGCCGGCGTCGGCGAGTTGTTGGCGCGTGTAGAGATCGCTCTTGCCGAACTCGGTCATGTTGGCGAGGATCGGCACGTCGATCTCATTACACACGCGTTCAAACTCGCTCAAATCCTTGAGCGCTTCCGGGAAGATCATGTCAGCACCCGAATCAACAAGTGCCTTCATGCGATCAATGGCTGCGTCCAGACCCTCGACGGCGCGAAGGTCCGTGCGGGCCATGATCACGAAGTCGGGATCGCGGCGACCATCCACGGCACCCTTGATGCGCATGGTGGCCGTCTTGATGTCCACCATGTTCTTCCCATCCAGGTGGCCGCAGCGCTTGGGATTGAACTGGTCCTCAATGTGGCAGCCAGAGATCCCCGCGTTTTCGAGTTCCTGAATGGTGCGGGCAACGTTCATCGGCTCGCCGAAGCCCGTGTCCGCATCAATGAGCGTGGGCAGGTCCGTGGCATCGGCGATCTGGCGACCGCGCTGAGCAACCTCAGAAAGCGTCGTCAGACCAACATCGGGAAGACCGAGTTCGTTGGCCAAGACCGCGCCGGAGATGTAGACACCCGGGAACTGCTTTTCCTGAATGAGCTTGGCAGACAGGGGAGTGAACGCCCCCGGGAACTGCACCGCAGCTCCCGGTTGTACGGCCGCGCGAAAAGCTTTGCGCTTTTCATTCGGCGTCACGGTGGAGTACAGCATTTTAGAACAGTCCCTTCGGGGCGCTTTCAAGGTCAATGACACCCGGAGCGGCAACAATGTTGAGCTGATCGAGCTCGCCGGCCTTCAGTTCTGGAAGGCGCTGGACGGTGTCCAAGAAGCGATCGATTTCAGCTGGCTCCACCAGGCCCTCAGCGAGGGTGCGGAACTTGTTGATGTACTGCTCGCGAGCAAACGGGTTGGCGCCCAGCGGGTGAGCGTCAGCTACTGCGATCGAATCTTCTATGACGGTGCCGTCGTTGAGGGTGATGACCACGGTGCCGCCGAAAGCCTTTTCGCTGATATCCAGTGAGTGGTAGCGGCGCGTCCATTCCTTGTCCTCTTCCGTGGTGACCTTGTGCCACAGTTCCACGGTGTCCGGGCGAGCCGCACGCTCAGGGGCGTAGGAGTCAACGTGGTGCCACGCGCCATCCTGCAAAGCGACCGTGAAGATGTACATGATCGAGTGATCCAAGGTTTCGCGGGACGCGGTGGGATCGTACTTCTGAGGATCGTTGGCGCCGGAGCCAATCACATAGTGCGTGTGGTGGCTGGTCTTGATGAGGACGGAAGCAACGTTGGAAGCATCGGCAGCCTCGGGGTGCTCGCGGTGCAGCTTTCGGGCCAAGTCAATCCACGCTTGGGCCTGGTATTCAGCCGAGTGTTCCTTCGTGTACGTGTCCAGGATGGCGCGCTTTGCCTCGCCTGCTTCGGGAAGAGGAACCTCGTAACGGGCATCCGGGCCGTCGAGCAGCCAGGCAATGACACCGTCTTCGCCTTCATAGATTGGCACGGGGGAGGTCTGGCCGCGCATGGCACGGTCGGCGGCTTCCACGGCCATCTTTCCAGCGAACGCCGGAGCGTGTGCCTTCCATGTGGAGATTTCGCCCTTGCGGGACTGGCGCGTTGCCGTGGTGGTGTGCAAGCCCTGTCCAACAGCCTGGAAGATCTGCTCTACCGGAAGGCCAAGTAGCGTGCCGATACCTGCTGATGCCGATGGACCCAAGTGGGCAACGTGGTCAATCTTGTGCTTGTGCAAGCAAATTGCCTTGACCAGATCAACCTGAATTTCGTAGCCGGTGGCGATGCCGCGGATCAGGTCCTGGCCGGAAGCGCCGACGTGCTGGGCCACGGCAAGGATAGGAGGAATGTTGTCACCCGGGTGGGAGTACTCGGCGGACAAGAACGTGTCATGGTAGTCCAGCTCACGAACGGCAACGCCGTTTGCCCAAGCTGCCCACTCAGGGGACACCTTCTCAGAGATTCCGAACACCGCCGCACCCTGGCCGCCGGTGGATGGTCCGTGGGTGAGGGCCTGAGCGCGTGCCGCAACAATGGGGCCACGGTTCAAGGAAGCGATCGCCACGGAGGCGTTGTCAATGATGCGGTTGATGATCATGTCCGTGACATCTTCGGTCACAGCAACTGGGTCAGCGGCGACCTGTGCGATCTTGTACGCGAGCTGATCCTCACGGGGCAGGTTTTCTTCGGACTTGTAGACCCGGACTTCGTGCAGTTTCATTGTTGCCTTTCCGATTGCTTTAACGCGGTAGAGATGTTGTGGCTGGCACTCACGAATGAGCGGTTTGTTTTTGGATGTGCTGGAGCGATTGGTTCAAATGCACTCGAGTGGCAGCTTCGGCCAGTTCAGGCGAACCCTGAGCGATGGCCTCGGCAATGAGTGCGTGCTCGCTAGCCGAGGCGGCGAGTCGGGTGGGTTGGTCTTGGGCAAGCCGGCGGACGCGAGCAAGGTGGGTGCGAAGGCCTTTGAGAGCGTTCGCTAGATAGTCATTGCGGACAGCTTCGTCGATGGCCGCGTCGAGGGAGGCCGCGAGCGCGTAGTAGTCCGTGGCAACAAAGCCGGCATCGACTTGGGATGCGGTCCTAAACCGCAAGGCCAGCTCTAGGAAGGATGCCTCTTGCTGCGCCGTAACGCGGCGCGCGGCCAAACGTGCGGCCTGAACCTCAAGGGCTGAGCGAAGCTCAAAGAGATCCTCCACATGGTCCAAGGAGACATCAGAGACAACGGTTCCACGGCCACGTTGCTGGATGGCGAGTCCTTCCGCGGCCAGCCGTGCAAGTGCTTCGCGCAGGGGAGTGCGGGATACACCGAGTCGCTCCGACTGCTCTACCTCGCCCAGGACGGTGCCGGGAGAAATGGTGCCGTCGAGGATCTCGTCGCGCAATGTCTCATACGCTTTATCACTCGCTCTCATGCCACCATTGTATACAGAAGGTGGCATTCGTCTACACCTTTCGTCCCAATTCGGATACCTTTCGGCGCAAACGGCAAAAATTTGTATACACACCTCTTGAGTGAGTGTGATGTTGCTCATAGAGTGAACTCATGGTTGAGGCTGGTCCTCACGCAATGGCGCACCAGACCGATGGAGGGTTACATGAGCACCTACGAAGCCACTTACCGACGCAGTCAAGAAGATCCCGGACAGTTCTGGCTGGAGGCAGCGGCGGACATCGAGTGGACTGTGCCGCCCACCGAAGCACTCGATTCATCGTCGGCCCCGATGTACCGCTGGTTTCCGGGAGCCGAGCTCAACGTCTCCTCGAACGCGCTGGATCGCCACGTGGCTGGCGGACGAGCGGATCAAGCCGCGCTCGTCTACGACTCGGCCGTCCTCGGCACCGTCACCACCTACACGTACCGCGAACTCCTGTCCGCAGTAGAGAAGGCCGCGGGAGCGCTCGCAGAACTCGGTGTGGTCAAGGGGGACCGCGTCATCATCTACATGCCGATGATCCCGGAGGCGCTCATTTCCATGCTGGCGTGCGCTCGTTTGGGCGCCATTCATTCTGTGGTTTTCGGAGGTTTTGCACCGAAGGAGCTGGCGGCTCGTATTGAAGATGCTGAGCCAAAGGCGATTGTTACCGCGTCCGGTGGCATTGAACCGAGCCGTCGCGTTGAGTACCTTCCCAACGTTTCCCAAGCGATGGAAATGTCCACCCATCAGGTGAATCACGTTCTCGTGAAGGACCGCGAGGGTTTCGAGAACTCCTTGTCGAGTGTTCCGTCCGCGGGCGCTCAGTGGCATGATTACGACGCCGTGGTGTCAGCGGCTGCCCCGCATCCGGCAGTGCCGGTGCTGGCGACGGACCCGCTCTACATCCTGTACACCTCCGGTACCACCGGTAAGCCTAAGGGCGTGGTGCGCGACTCCGGCGGCTACACCGTGGCCATGCAGTGGTCCATGAAGAATATTTATGGCGTTGGCCCCGGTGAAACCATGTTCACCGCTTCAGACGTGGGCTGGGTGGTGGGCCACTCTTACATCGTTTACGCACCGCTCATCGCTGGCGCCACCACGGTGCTGTATGAAGGCAAACCAGTGGGAACCCCGGATGCTGGAGCGTTTTGGCGAGTGGTCTCTCAACACGGCGCGAAGGTGCTCTTCACGGCTCCCACGGCGCTCCGGGCGATCCGCAAGAGCGATCCCGCCGGAGAATTCATCCAGAACACTCCCAGGCCAACCCTCAAAGCACTCTTTGCGGCCGGCGAGCGGCTGGACCCGGACACGAGCCGCTGGATTGAAGATGCTCTCGGCGTTCCCGTGATCGATAACTGGTGGCAGACGGAGACCGGATGGCCCATCGCCTCCAACCCGTTTGGCCTTGAAGAACTTCCACGCAAGATCGGTTCACCCACGTTCGCTGTTCCCGGCTACGACGTGCGCATCCTGGATGCTTTCGGCGAGGATCTCACCGAACCCAACGTCGAAGGCAATATCGCGATCAAGCTCCCGTTGCCTCCCGGAACGCTCGCCACTTTGTGGGGTAGCGATGACCGCTACAAGTCCTCCTATTTGGACGCGTTCCCGGGTTACTACACCACCGGGGATTCTGGGTACGTTGACGAAGATAAGTACCTGTTCGTGATGGGACGCACGGATGACGTGATCAACGTGTCCGGTCACCGTTTGAGCACAGGCGCCATGGAGCAGGTAGTTGCCAGCCATCCTGCGGTTGCGGAGTGCGCCGTCATTGGCGTGGCAGATCCGCTCAAGGGCCAGCGGCCGTCCGGTTATGTGGTTCTGAAGTCCGGCGTGGACATTCCCGAAGAGGAGCTGCGCAAAGAACTCATTGGGCTGGTTCGCCAGGACATCGGGCCGGTCGCTGATTTCAAAGACGTCGCCATCGTTGGGGCACTCCCGAAGACTCGGTCCGGCAAGATCCTTCGCAAGACCATGCGTCAGATCGCTGACGGAGAGGAATACGTGGTGCCGTCCACCATCGAGGATCCCTCCGTGATCGAGGAGCTACTCAGCATTCTTCGGGCGGTCTAAGACTCGGAGATCGGATTCGCACACCGAACAGACAGCGGCTCCACCAACAAGACGGTTACGGAGCGGTGATGGTGTATTCGTGCTCGGGGCGCCCCGGCGTCCCGTAGCGCGGTTGCCGTGTGACATCCCCGCGTCGGGTTAAATGCTCCAGATAACGTCGTGAGGTCACGCGGCTAATGCCCACGGCTTCGCCCACCTCCCCGGCGGAGAGCGGCGCGGTGGCGTGCGTGAGCCGCTCTTGCACTGCGGCCAGCGTTGATTCGGTGAGTCCTTTTGGCAAGGACGACGACGCAGCTTCCGTTCGCGCTCCAAACATGCGGTCGATTTCGGCTTGGTCGGAGATTTCACCGCCGCCGGTGTATTCGGTGGATAGTTGGCGGAAGGCGGCAAGGCGCGACTCAAAGTCAGCGAACGTAAAGGGTTTGATGAGGTACTGGACCGCGCCAAGATTGCGGGCCGAGCGGATGGTTGCCCGATCCGTTGCTGCGGTCATCGCGAGCACTGATCCTTCGTACCCCACGTTGCGCATGGATCGCACGACGTCGAGTCCGGTGCCGTCAGGTAGGTGAATATCCATGAGCACCACGTCAATTCCGAAGGTGCTCGTTTCCCGAAGTCGAGCTCCTAGAAACCGTTGTGCTTCGGCCACGGATCTGGCGGTGAATTCATGAGCGAAGCCAGGAACCTTGCGCAGATACTCGACGTACACGGCACCAGTAGTGGGATCATCCTCGATCACCAGCACTCGTAAGTCAGCCACGGTTGGTACCTTCCTGACTCGCTACTTCTAATCCAGTAATTCTAGAATCCGGAATGGGAATCTCGACCGTAAAGACGGTACCGGAATCTTGTGCCACCGTTACCGTTCCGCCCAAGCGCTTCGCAGTGGAATTGACCAGCCAGAGTCCATGTCCGCGACCGGTTTCACCGTGGTCCTTGGTGGAGAAGCCGCGCTCAAAGATCCGTTCGATGATGGGCTGGGGGATACCGGGACCGGAATCGGCCACCATGATGGTCAACCAGCGGCCGTTCTGAGCGGGGGAGTCGTAAACATCCACCTCAATCCACCGTTCGGCATCCTCGGCGGAATCTTGCTCAGCCACACCAGTGTCGATCGCGTCCATCGCGTTGTCTACGAGATTTCCCAGAATCGTAATCAGAATGTGCGAACCCAGATTGGTGCGCCGCGTGAGCTCAATCGAAAAATCGAGATCAATGCCGCGCTCGCGGGCCTGTGCGGCCTTACCGGTCAACACCGCTTCCATGACGGGAGCTACACCAGCGGCGCCTTCGCGCTGATCGCCGGCACCCACTGCCTCGCTCACCACGTTCTTGGCTTGATCGGACTGACCTAGTTCCAAGAGCGACAAGACGGTGTGCAGTCGGTTTGCATGCTCGTGCGTTTGGGAACGCAACGCGTCCGTAAGGGAGCGCGTGTTCTCCAATTCGCCGGAGAGAGCCTGAACGTCCGTCGCGTCGTGAAGCGTGATGACCGTGCCGGAGAGGGCGCCGCGGACAACGGCGCGAGAAGACGGGTCAATGCGGTGCTGATTGACCACCAGAATGCGCCCGTTCGCGAAGTAGCGTTCGTCTTCGGCGTCCCGGCCCTCAATCATGAGGGCCTTGAGCGCTTCGGGAAGTTCGGTGTCATTGATCAGCATGCCCATGGCCCCCGAGGTGCCATTGGGTTGTGGCTGTGCGAGCTGCGGCGCGTCGATGGCTGGCTCGCTAGTGCGGATGATGGGCCAGTTCAAGAGCTCGGCGGCTTTGTCGTTATACAAGCGCACGCGACCGTGTTGGGATAGCAGCACAATTCCCTCGGTGACGTTGTGCAAGGCGGTATCAAGGAAGTTGAAAGACGTGCTCATCTGTTCGGGGCCCATGCCGAATGTCACGCGCTTGAGATAGCGCGCCAACAGATAGCTCGCGAGTGAGGAGAACACCAGGAGAACCCCCGCGCCGATGAGCACGGCAGGGATTTGCGATTGAGCCAGAATATCCAGCTCGGAGACACGCGAACCCACCGTCAAAACGCCAACTATTTCGCCGTTGATCTGGATGGGGATGACGGCTCGGGCGGCCAGGCCCGCGCGGCCCGTGGAGCTGACCTCGGTAAATTCTTCGCCTCGCAGCGCTGGCTCAATATTTCCCGGGTACTGGGTGCCAATCCAGCTGGGATCCCAATACGTGAGTCGCTTCCCGTCGGTATCCATGAACGTGGCGAATGCCAGATTGGCGCTCTCCATGATGCGCAGCGAGTACGGCTGCAGGATCTCGGTGGGATTTGCAGACGAGTAGCCGCGGATGACCTCGGATTCGCCTTCCATGAGGCGGCCGGTGTGCAACATGCGGTCTTGTTCGAGGTTGAAGACGGTGTCCCGGTTATGCACAAAAACAGCCCATGTCACCAACAAGGTGGCGATCAAGATGAACATTAGCTGCCCGACGAAGAGTCGACGGGCGATGCTCCAAGGGTGCACAACACCGTCCTTCTGTGATTCGAATCATGACCATTATGACCGCAAAGGTTAGTTGGAACACACCCAGTCGCAAGATGGATGCATTGCAGTGCAGTGTCACTGCCCCCATCAACCGCACCTGTCTCAATGAGGAGTTACCTTGGGCACTATCGATCAGCGGGACCCTAACGGTCCTGATCTTAACGCGGAACCCACCCGCGTGAATTCCAAAAAGAACGTGGACCGTACTCACTGGCTCTACATCATGGTGATCGCCGCCGTGGTGTTGGGTGCAGCTGTGGGCCTCTTGGCTCCGGATCTCGGTAAGTCATTGAAGCCGCTGGGAACGGGCTTCATCGCGTTGATCAAGATGATCATCGCCCCCATCATTTTCTGCACCATTGTGCTGGGCGTTGGCTCCGTAGCCAAGGCCGCCACGGTGGGCAAGGTGGGCGGCTTGGCCCTCTTGTACTTCATTGTGATGTCTACCTTTGCACTGGCCATCGGCCTCGTGGTGGGCAACATCATTCACCCGGGCGAGGGCCTGAAGCTTCAGCCGTATGAAACTGCTGCTGGCGGCAAGGAAGATCCCACGGTCCAGTTCTTGCTGGAGATGATCCCGGGTTCGATTCCTGTGCTTCCTACCTTGGTACTCGCGCTCTTGGTGGGCTTCGCCCTTCAGTCCATGGGTAAGGCTGGCGAGCCAGTGTTGACGGGTATTCGCAACATCCAGGCCGTGGTCTTCCGCATCATGATGATGATCATGTGGGTTGCTCCGATCGGCGCTTTCGGCGCAATTGCCGCCGTGGTGGGCGCTACCGGTTGGGCCGCAATCGGCTCCATGTTCATCCTCATGGGCGCTTTCTACGCCACGTGTGCACTGTTCATCGTGGTGATCCTTGGAACCTTGCTGCGTTTGGTGACCGGCTTGAACATCTTCTCGATGCTCAAGTACTTGGGCCGCGAATACTTGTTGATCTTCTCGACGTCCTCTTCCGAGTCCGCGTTGCCACGCCTCTTGGCCAAGGTTGAGCACGCTGGTGTCTCCAAGACCGTTGCCGGCATCGTTGTTCCTACGGGCTACTCGTTCAACCTGGACGGCACCGCCATCTACTTAACGATGTCCGCGCTGTTCGTTTCCACCGCTATGGGCATGCCGATGAACTTGGGCGAGCAGATCGCTCTCTTGGTCTTCATGATCATCGCTTCTAAGGGTGCCGCCGGCGTTACCGGTGCTGGCCTTGCCACGCTGGCCGCTGGCCTGCAGGCACACCGTCCCGAGCTGCTCGATGGCATGGGCGTGATCGTGGGTATCGATAAGTTCATGTCCGAGGCTCGCGCGCTGACCAACTTCACGGGCAACGCTGTGGCCACGTTCTTGATCGGCAAGTGGACTGGCGAGCTTGATACGGATCAGGCCCGCGCCGCGCTTTCCGGCGCCTCACCATTCGACGAGTCGACGCTCTTGGAAAACCAGCACTAAATGGCATAACCGGTGCCGCCCCTAGCTGGGGCGCACTTAACGGAATACGACGACGCAAGCTCACGCTGCGCCGTCGTATTCCGTTTTTTTGGGGCTATTTTTGGGCGCCCTAGATCCGCACGGGGCGGCTATTTGCCGAGCTTCGAGTAAAGCGCGGTGGTGGCCAGACGGACGCCGGTGCGCAGCGTGGGATCGATGACCGGGGCGAAGAACGGGCTGTGGTTGCCAGGAACCGGGTTCTCTTCCGAGTGCTGATCCAGTTCGAAGCCGCCCAGCATCCAGTACACGAGTGGAACGCCCAGCGCATCCGCAAGCGCTCCCACGTCTTCGGAACCCATGAGGGACTGCCCAATCTGGACTGCTTCCTCGCCGAGTTCTTGCTGAGCTTCCCCGAGGAACTTCTCCGATTCCGCTGGATCGTTAAAACACATCGGGAACCGGCTGATCTCTTCGATGAGGGGTTCCGGAGCGCCGGACGCAGCGGCCTCGGCCTTGATGATGCGCTCGATGGCGCCCAGCACCTTCTCACGGACCTTCGGAGTGAACGTGCGAACGTTCAGCGTGAAGACCGCCTGGTCCGGGATGACGTTCTCTTTGACTCCGGCGTGGAACGTACCAATCGTCACCACAGCGGTGTCCTTAGCGCCGATTTCGCGAGAGACCACGGTCTGCAAGCGAGTCACCATGGCAGCTCCGGCGACAATCGGATCGATGGCGGCCTCGGGCATGGAACCGTGGGAACCGCGGCCCTTGACGGTGACCTTCCACGAATCGGCCACGGCCATGGCGGCGCCCGGGACGATCGTTGCCTTGCCGGCCTGGAAGCCCATGACGTGCTGCCCGTAAACGATCTCCGCCTTGGGCGCCTTGTCCCACAGGCCGTCCTCGACCATAGCCTTGGCTCCGGCTGCGGTTTCCTCGCCCGGCTGCAGGATGAACACCAACGTGCCGCTCCACGTATCCTTCGCGTTCGCGAAAAGGGTGGCCGTGGCAAGTGCCATGGACATGTGGGTGTCGTGGCCGCACGCGTGCATGGCTGGGTGCTCTTCGCCTTCTACCGTGAGGGCGGTCGCGGTCGAGGCATAGTCGAGTCCGGTGTCTTCGCGCACCGGCAGTCCATCGGTATCGGCGCGGTAGCCAACGGTCGGGCCTTCGCCATTCTTCAAGACGGCAACCAGCCCCGTCCCGGCACAGCGGAACGTTTCCAGCCCCAAAGCAGTGAATTGTTCCTCGAGCCATTGCACGGTCTGGTGCTCAGCCATGGAGAGCTCAGGGTGCTGATGCAAGTACTTGTAGTTGGTCACGAGGGTTTCGTATGCCTCGTCGGTCAGGACGAGAGACTGGGGGAGCGCCATGGATTCTCCTTGTAGGTGGCCGGTACTGTTCTAAGCAACCTACGCCGTCAACGTGGAAGAGGTCACACTGGGCCTGTAGTATTGGGTGCAACATCGGAAAACACCGAGCCTTCAACCTTCCACCTCAACTTTAAGGTAAAGGCTCGCCGTGAGAATTCGGAATTTCCCGCGGCTCATAGGAAAACGGGCTAACGTTGATCGCAAATGAGCGTAGAAAACAGCGATGGAAACGTGGTGGAAGCAATGACGGAGGGCACGGCAGAGACGCCGCGAAAGCGGAAAGCGGGTCTGCTGAAGGAGCCTCCTGTCATGGGTCCAACAGGCCGCCCACTCACCACGTTCCCCGAACCTCCGGTTCTGGAATCCCACGGCCCCGCCCGCGTGATTGCCATGGTGAACCAAAAGGGTGGCGTGGGTAAAACCACCTCCACCATCAACCTGGCCGCTGCGCTTGCCGAATACGGCCGCAAAGTCTTGCTCGTGGATTTCGATCCTCAGGGTGCACTCTCCGCCGGTTTCGGGACCAACCCGCACGAACTCGATGTCACGGTGTACAACGTGCTCATGGATCGCAAAGTGGATATCCGCGATGCCATCTTGGAGACGGACTACGAGAACATCGACATCCTCCCCGCAAACATTGACCTTTCCGCTGCCGAAGTTCAGCTCGTCAACGAGGTCGCTCGCGAGCAGGTTCTCGCTAGCTCTTTGCGCAAGGTCGCGGACGAATACGACGTCATCCTGATTGACTGCCAGCCGTCGCTTGGCCTGTTGACGGTGAATGCGTTGACCGCCGCACACGGCGTGATCATCCCGTTGACTGCAGAGTTCTTCGCTTTGCGCGCCGTGGCGCTTCTGGTTGAGACCATCGAGAAGGTTCAGGATCGTTTGAATCCTGCGCTGCAGATCGATGGCGTGCTGACCACCATGTATGACGCTCGCACGCTGCACTCTCGCGAAGTGATCGGCCGTTTGGTGGAAGCCTTCGGTGATCAGGTGTTTGAAACCGCCATTAGCCGAACCATCAAGTTCGCCGACGCCAACGTTGCCGCGGAGCCCATCACCTCCTACGCATCAAACCACTCGGGTGCCGCAGCCTACCGTCAGCTGGCCCGCGAGCTCATTTCGCGCGGCGGCGCTCCCTAAACTTTCTCGATGACCGCAGCGGAGACACCCAAGGCTCCGGCCTTTAGCGTGTCACTTGAGAATTTTCAGGGTCCTTTTGAGGTACTCCTGAATCTCATTGGCAAGCATGAACTGGACGTCACCGAGGTGGCGCTGGCCAAAGTCACCGACGAGTTCATGGCCCACATCCGCGCTATGCGCGAACAGTGGGGCGCACGCGTGCTGGATGAAACCACCGAGTTCCTCGTCATCGCGGCCACCCTCCTGGACATGAAGGCCGCGAGGCTCATTCCCGGCGGTGAGACGGAGAATGATGAGGACGTGGCCGCGCTCGAAGCGCGCGATCTCCTGTTCGCCCGTCTCTTGCAGTACAAGGCGTTCAAGCTCGCAGCTACTCATATTTCGCGCCGGCTCGAGGCGGAATCCGTGCGGTTCCCTCGCTCCGTGAGCCTCGAACCCCACTTCGCCGCGTTGTTGCCGGAACTCGTCTGGAAGCTTAGCCTCGAGGATTTTGGGGCACTCGCCCGCAAGGCACTGGAGCCAAAGCCCGCCGCACCGGATCACGTGTCGCTAGCGCATCTCCACGCGCCACTGGTCAGCGTGAAGGAACAAGCGGCGCTGATCGCGGACATGCTCAAAGGTCAGAAGCCGTTGGCTTTCCGCGAGATCGTTGCGGATGCTGACTCTCTCAGTGTGGTGGTGGGGCGTTTCCTTGCCATTTTGGAGTTGTTCCGCGAGGGCCTTATTGCATTTGATCAAGCGGCCCCGCTGGGAGATCTTGTGGTCCGCTGGAGCGCGGGCGAAAAAGAGTTTGACGTGAATGCTGTGACGGATGAATTTGAGAAGGATCAAAATGAGTGAGCTCACCCCCGCCCTCGAGGCGATCCTCATGGTCACTGACGTTCCCGTGACGGTGCAACGTTTCGCCGAAGTGCTCGAAGTCTCCTCCGAGGAGATTGAAGACGCACTGCGCACCCTGGTCCAGGACTATGAGGGCCGCGGATTTGAGCTGCGTGAGGTTGCTGGCGGTTGGCGCATTTTCTCTCGCCCACAGTTCGGCGACCTGGTTGGAAAGTTCGTTTTGGAGGGCCAAACCAGCCGTTTGACGCAGGCCGCCTTGGAGACGCTTGCTATCGTGGCATATAGACAACCAGTAAGCAGGAGCCGCGTCGCCGCGATTCGTGGCGTCAACGTGGATTCAGTGGTGAGAACTCTCGTAACACGAGGTTTAATCACCGAATCAGGGGTAGATCCTGAGAGCGGCGCCACGTTATATCAAACAACTCCCGCTTTTCTGGAAAGATTAGGTATTAGCAGTATTTCCGAGTTGCCACCCATTTCACCGCTATTGCCGGGCATTGACGCACTCGACGAATTCGAAGACAACCCCGAAGGACAATTTTCATGAGCCAAGGAGCACGCTCCAATCCCTCTTCCGGTCAAGGACGCGGACAAAGAGGTCAAGGAGCTGGTCAAGGATTCGGCAAGGGTGGCGCTAAGGGTGCTAAGGGCGGCAGCAAGTCGGGCGCAGGACGCTCCTCTGCTGGTCGTCCCAAGGGCCCGGTAGCGTTCGGCAAGGAACGTTTTGGACGCAACTTGGGTCCAGCAACCACCCCGAACACCCCGAATGCCAAGCGCCCGGTGCGCAAGACGGAGCCAAACTGGGATTCCCGCACGGATTCCGCTGATGGCGTCCGCTTGCAGAAGGTGTTGGCAAACGCCGGTGTGGCTAGCCGCCGCCAGTGTGAAGAGATCATTGCCGCAGGCCGCGTTGAGGTCAACGGCGAGATCGTGGTGGAGCTTGGCACCAAGGTGAACCCGGAGACGGACGCCATTCACGTTGATGGCATGCGCATTCAGCTCAACGAGCGCTTGAGCTACTACGCGTTCAACAAGCCCAAGGGCGTGGTGTCCTCTATGGGCGACCCCGAGGGCCGTCCTTCCATTCTGGATTACCTCAAGCCGCAGCAGGCTGAGCGTCTCTTCCACGTGGGTCGTCTAGATCAGAACACTGAAGGTCTGTTGTTGCTGACCAACGATGGTGAGCTGGCAAACCGTCTCACGCACCCCTCTTACGAGGTTCCTAAGACGTACTTGGTGCAGTGCAAGGGCCCCATGGGTCCTGGTATTGGCAAGCAGTTGCGCGAGGGCATTGAACTTGAAGACGGTTTCGCGCAGGTGGATTCCTTCAAGCTCGTTGACTCAAGCCCGGGCAAGGTCCTGTGCGAGGTCGTTTTGCACTCGGGCAAGAACCGTATTGTTCGCCGTATGTTCGACGCCGTGGGCCACCCGGTAGTCCGCTTGGTTCGCTTGCAGGTGGGCCCCATTGGACTGGGCAACACGAAGGTGGGCAACGTGCGTTTGTTGGGACCACAGGAAGTCGGCCACTTGTTGGCCTCCGTGGGGTTGTAAGCCGGCAGTGAGCGAAGTATTCAAGGACGACGACGCCGCCGCCACTTCCGCAGCAACCTACCTGGTGGGACCCATCCTCGTGGTGGGAACGGGCCTGTTGGGTGCGAGCGTGGGCTTGGGCCTGACTCGAGCTGGACTTGAGGTGTACCTTCAGGATCCTTCTCCGAGCGCTCAGCAGATTGCTCAAGATGTGGGAGCCGGACGCATTCTTCCCGTGGGGGAGAAACTGTCGCCGGAGCTCGTGGTGTGTGCGGCCCCGCCTGATGTGACCGCTCGTGTGGTTTCTCAAGCGCTTCGGGATTACCCGCACGCGGTGGTGGTTGATATCGCTTCGGTGAAATCCAGCATCTTGAATCAACTGCTCGCGGATCCTCAGCTCACGTCGGAGCAGTTGTCCCGATACGTGGGGACGCACCCGATGTCCGGACGTGAAAAGTCTGGCCCGGCTGCCGCCCGCGGCGAGCTCTTTGTGGCGAACCCTTGGGTGATTACGGCGCACGACGGCGCGAGCGAACGTGCGATTCGCACCGCTCGGTCCTTGGTTGCTGATTTGGGCGGAGTGCCCACAGCAATGGATCCGCTCAGTCACGACCACGCCGTGGCGCTAGTTTCCCACATGCCGCAGATTACTGCTTCGTTGTTGGCGAGCCGCTTGCTCAATGCGGAGTCCTCACAATTGGCGCTCGCCGGAAACGGTTTGCGTGACACCACGCGTATCGCAGCAAGCGATCCGCGCTTGTGGATTCAAATCTTGGCGCACAATGCACCGCAGATCGTCGGCCACCTCGAGGGCATGCAAGAGGACATCGATCGACTGATCAGCACGCTCAAGGATCCATCCGCCGATGGTGCGCTGTTGGATTTGGCTGAGCTGTTCGGTGAGGGCAACGCGGGCCATGCTCGGATTCCGGGCAAGCACGGCGCGCCTCCGCAGTCCTTCGCTGTGGTCACCGTCCTGGTGGATGACACCCCGGGCCAGATCGCGCGTTTGCTCAAAGATGTGGGCGACGCCAACATCAACCTTGAAGACTTGCGCATGGATCACGCCAACGGCCGGCCTGTGGGCATGGTCGAGATTTCGGTGCTTCCAGGCAAGGAAGCCGAACTCGAACAGGTTTTGCAGAATTTGAAGTGGAGAGTGGTCAAGTAATGGTGGACATCGCAGATCCCGCCGCCCGGGAGTCCTTGGTCGTTGCCATCGATGGCCCGTCAGGCTCGGGTAAGTCCTCTGTCTCTAAGGAGACCGCCCGCCAACTCCACGCGCAGTACTTGGACACAGGTGCCATGTACCGGGCTGCTACGTGGTGGTGCTTGGATCAAGCAATCGATCTGGACGACAAGGACCTGGTGCTCGGCACCGTTCTTGACGGACAGCTCGAGTTTTCCACGAGTCCGGACCAAGAGTTTGTTCGCGTCAACGGCATCGACGTGACCGAGGACATCCGTACCGAGCGGGTAAGCCAGGCCGTTTCCGCCGTGGCAAGCATCCAGCCGGTGCGCGATCACTTGATCGCACTGCAACGCTCCATCATTGAGGCCGCACCGCGCATCGTTGCTGAAGGTCGTGACATCACCACCGTGGTGGCTCCAGATGCCAACGCGCGGATCCTGCTGACCGCCAGCGAAGAGGCCCGCTTGGCTCGTCGCGGACTGCAATTATCAGCAACCGCAACGCCAATGGCGGAAGGTGCGCAAGCGTCGTCGTACTCGAAAGAAACGCTCAAGCAGATCGTGACCGAGCGCGACAAAAAGGACTCCGCAACCACGAGTTTTACGGAAGCCGCGGACGGTGTGGACACGGTGGATTCCACCGAACTAGATTTTGCTCAGACGGTGGACGCGGTGTTGGCATCGGTCGCGCGCCAAGTTACCGCCAAAAACCGATAGACTAGAAGGTCTGTTCACTGGACGGCCAACCCGTGCTGCCCTGTTTGATGACAGAGCACGAACAGTATTGACAACCCTTTCCGAAATTTGAAGGACACCCAATGACCGACTCGACGTTCCACGACGCGCCTGGCGAGGAGTATGTCCCGGAAGGGGATGACAAGCTCGCGGAGCGCCTCGACGCGATTTCCGAAGAAGAAGCCAATCTCCGCGCGGAATCCCTCCGCGCTGGGCTTGAAGACTACGAACTAGAAGACGAAGACGCCCGCCTCCTGTTGGCTGCGGCCAATGATGACTTCGTTGAAGAGGACGAAGTCATCCCTCCCGTGGTCGCCATTCTTGGCCGCCCGAACGTGGGCAAGTCATCCCTCGTCAACCGTATTTTGGGCCGCCGCGAAGCCGTGGTGGAAGACGTCCCTGGCGTCACCCGCGACCGCGTCACCTACCAAGCTGAGTGGGCTGGTCGCGAATTTACGATCGTTGACACCGGTGGCTGGGAGCACGATGCCAAGGGCATCCACGCTCGCGTTGCTGAGCAGGCTGAAATTGCCGCTGACCTTGCAGATGTTGTGGTGTTCGTTGTTGACGCCGCCGTGGGTCCAACGGCTACCGATGAAGGCGTCGTGAAGTTGCTGCGCCGCATCAAGAAGCCCGTGTTCTTGATCGCCAACAAGATTGACGATTTCAACCAAGAGCCAGAAGCCGCCGCGCTGTGGTCCTTGGGCATGGGCAAGCCGTACCCGGTTTCTGCGATTCACGGTCGCGGTGTGGCTGACTTCCTTGATGACCTCATGGAGAAGCTGCCCGAGCACTCCGCTTACGGTGGCATGATCCCTTCCGGCGGACCGCGTCGCGTTGCGTTGATTGGCCGCCCGAACGTGGGCAAGTCCTCGCTGCTGAACAAGCTTGCTGGTTCCGAACGCGTGGTGGTTGATAACCTCGCCGGCACCACTCGTGACCCTGTGGATGAGCTCATTGAGCTCGGTGGCCGCGTCTGGCGTTTCGTGGATACCGCTGGTATTCGCCGCCGTCAGCACATGGCTCAGGGCGCTGACTACTACGCGTCCTTGCGCACCCAGGCAGCTCTCGAAAAGGCTGAAGTCGCTGTCATTTTGTTGGCCGTTGACGAACGCCTGTCCGAGCAGGACATTCGTATCCTGAACACCGCTATCGAAGCCGGACGCGCTATTGTCCTGGCCTTCAACAAGTGGGACCTCATGGATGAGGACCGCCGACGCTACCTCGAGCGCGAGATCGAACAGGATCTGGCACACGTTGAGTGGGCGCCGCGCGTAAACATCTCGGCGAAGACCGGCTGGCACAAGGACCGCTTGGTTCCTGCTCTGGACACCGCTCTTGAGTCGTGGGACAAGCGCATCTCCACCGGTAAGCTCAACGCATTCCTCGGTGAGCTCGTTGCCGCTAACCCGCACCCAGTGCGTGGCGGTAAGCAGCCTCGAATCCTCTTCGCGACGCAGGTTTCGGCACGCCCGCCGCGCTTCGTGCTGTTCACGACCGGCTTCTTGGATCCGGGGTACCGCCGCTTCATCACGCGTCGTCTGCGCGAAACCTTCGGCTTCGAAGGCACGCCGATCGAAGTGTCGATGCGCGTTCGTGAGAAGCGCTCACGTAAGTAGTTTGTTCCGCAAGTAATAGTGCTTACGCAAGCGGGCGTCGTCGTACCTGAAAAAGTACGACGACGCCCGCTTGCGTTTTCCCCGCTTCTGCGGTGGCGCCGGGCTTGAGAAGGCGGCGCTTGGGAATGTAGCGCCCTAGATTTCCGCAACCGCCGGCTGGTTCCGGAAGTGACCCACCATCATCAAGATGGCGCCGAGCAGCGTCCACGCGGTGGGCACCCACAGCGAGAATGACGTATCAGCCGCGGGGAAGTAGGAGAGGTCGCGCACCAAGGTTCCGTTGGCGCCTGGAACCAAGTATTGGCCCACGCTTCCCCAGAGGCCGGGCAGGAATTCGAGCGGTTGCTGCAACGATGACAACGGGTTGCCCACGAAGATGGTGATGATGGCGCCCACCAAAATACCCAAGCGGCCAATGAGCGAATTCAAGCCTACAATCGTGGCGGCTGTTGCCACCGTACCGAAAGTGATGGCAGCAGCATTCGCGATGAAATCGCCTTGCAAGATGTGGAACCAACCCTGCAAGATTCCTGCGATACCTAAACCGGCAAGAATTCCGTAGCCAGCGATGGCGGCCAGACGACGCCACGTGCCCGAGACGAACAGCGAGATCATCGCTCCGCCCTCCATGCCGCCCGTCGCCAAGGGGAGTCCGGACACGGCAAGGCCTGCGCCGCGCGATTCCGTTTCGGCAAGAGGAACAACATCCGTGATCGTGACGTTCGTAGCCTGCGCGACGTCGCTGGGAATGCTCCCCGTCTCAAGCGTCGAACCTGCAGCGCTGGCCTTGAGAGCGGCCTCCATCTGTGCCAGAGCCGCACCCTGTAAGGACAAACGCAGCCCCGTACCAATCTGAGTCAGGGTTGCTGCCGCTGCCGGAGCGCTCGCGCTTGCGGTCAGCACCTCGGGGGAGTCGCCCAAGATGATGGTGCCGTAAAGGTCGCGCTCTTGAATAAGGCTGACGGCTTCTTCACGCGAGGCGACAGTGTGGAGTTCCAGCGCATCGTTGGTATCGAGTGCCTCGATCTGTGCGATCTGCTCCGCGCTACCCACTGCGCCAACGGGCAAATGCTGGACCTTGGAGGTCACGCTGGGCCAGGCGAAAGCCAGAAGAACAATGCAGACAACCGCTGCTGCAATGAGCGCGGTTCGCGCGACGTGGACCCACGAGGTGTGCTTGCCAACCAAGGGAGTCTTTTGGTGGCCGCTGTTTTCTTCGCGGGCGGTGCTTTCCGTGGCGTGTTCAGCGGTGGCTGTGGATGCGGGCGCCGCGTGCTCTGAGGCAGGGTCGAGTTGGGTCATGGTTCTCCTGGAAATACTAAAAAGGAACGATCGTTCTTTATGAGCATCACAGAAGAATCCAAATCAAGAATGAATGTTCTGGTTCTTGTACGCTGGGGGATGCCTAAAGTTACCGAGGAACACAAAGCAGCCATGCGCTTGCGGATTCAACAAGCCGCTTTCGCCTGCGTGGCGCGAAAAGGTTTCTCATCCGTCTCCATGGCGGACATCATTGCCGAGGCAGGGCTTTCCGCCGGGGCCGTGTACCTCTACTACAAGAACAAAGAAGCTCTTGTAGTAGACGTGGGCCGTGCTGTTCTGGATATCAAGCTAGCCGTCATTGGAAGCTCATCACAGCAGACCCCTGTGCCGCCGCCGTCCCAACTGATCCCCGCGCTCTTCCGCGAACTCCTCAGCAGTGGCTCCTACCCAAACATGGCCGTCCAAGTGTGGGGTGAGGCGATCCATAACGAGACTCTGAAGTCACTTGCCAGCAGCATTTTCACGGAGCTCGGCGACTATCTGGTGAATTACTACCGCCACTATTTGTCATCCGAACGCGGCCTCGACAGTGACACCGCGGACGCTCGCGCACGTTCAATTGTTCCCGCGACCATCGGGATGATTCAGGGGATGCCATTGAGCGTTGCGCTCCAAGTCCGTGAATCCGTAGATCACTACATCAGTAGCGTTCAAGATGTACTGAAATTGATGGAAGCTCGGTAGTTCTTAGGCGCGCGCCAATTCGCGAAGTCAGCGCTCTTTGGATAGTATTATCAGGTTGTTTGGCGAGGAATTGCAGAATTTCTAACCGACATCGGGCTATGGCGCAGTTTGGTAGCGCGCTTGACTGGGGGTTAAGGGGTTTACCCCTCCCGGACGGCCCGAATAACTGAAAATTGAATGCCACGGGCTGTGGCGCAGCTTGGTAGCGCACCTGACTGGGGGTCAGGGGGTCGCAGGTTCAAATCCTGTCAGCCCGACAGAGAAGCCCTGATGAGAAGCTATTTTCATCAGGGTTTTGTTGTTTCCTGAGGCGGTTTTTTCTGGTCCCCTTCTGGGTTATAGGACATTAGGGGGTGCGGACGTATTCCTGGAAGGTTTTGACTTGTGAATCGTCGTTATTCTCTTCAAGAGCGTCGGGCTGCGGTGGCTGATTTCCGTCGGACTGGGTCTGTGGTGAAAACTGTTCGCCGGCTTGGTTACCCGGGGCGTTGGACGTTGCATTTGTGGTTGCGGGAGCCATTGCTGCCTGTCCGTAATGCGAAAACAATGTCGAAATCTCCGCGTTCGTATCCCTGGACGGTTAAGTTAGAGGCAGTCCAATTACTAGGCGAAGGTCTTCGTCCGGAAGAAATCGCAACTCGTTTGAGTCTGACGAGCCGCATGTTGGTTTACAAGTGGGCTCAGAATTTTCGTGAAAATGGCGGTCAGTGGGGATTGATGACAAAGAGCGAGCGAAGACAAGCTCAAGGGTTTCCGACGAGAGCTTCTCTGGAGGCATCACTGCCTGATGATCCGGCTGAATTACGCAGACTCGCAGCCGACCTATTAGTGGACAAGGCCTTGCTTGCTGAAGAGTTGGCCTTGGTAAAAAAAGACGAGAGCGTCCTGCCAGGAAGCCTGACAAATCGTCAGAAAACCCAGGTAGTTGACGCTCTGAGCCTCGAGTTTCCAGTCTTCATGCTGCTTGAACATCTTGGGTTGAGTAGCTCTAGCTATTACTACCAAAAGTCTGTCTTGAACGGGCCGCAGCCTTACGCTGAGCTGAGGTTACGCCTGCATGACCATGCCCGCCGCGGCCTGTATACCTACGGGTATCGCCGCATGTGGTGGGCCTTGCGCCACGAAGGGATCCGCGTCAGCGAAAAGGTCATAAGACGATTGATGATCGAGGAAGCGATAGAAGTTCGAACATCGCGGCGTAAACGACGCTATTCCAGTTACGAGGGTGAGATCAGTCCAGCCCCGCGCAACATTGTCAAACGCGATTTTCATGCAGATCAACCTGGCGAATTGTGGTTGACAGACATCACCGAATTCTCGGCTAACAACGGCAAGCTCTACTTGTCGGCGATCATCGATTGTTATGACGGGATGGTGGTGGGATGGCGTACCGGACGCCACCCCCACCACCGCGCTTGCTGATGACTCGCTCAAAGATGCGCTCGAACTTTTCCCAACCACTCAACGTCGCCGAGTGATTCACTCTGATAGAGGAACTCATTACCGTTCGAATAGTTGGATCGCTCTGGCTCGCGAAGCCAAATTGGTCAGATCCATGTCGAAGAAGGGGTGCTCCCCGGATAACTCGGCCTGCGAGGGATTCTTCGGCAGACTCAAGAACGAGATGTTCTATCACCGGCCGTGGGAAAACGTGGCCGAAATCGAGAAAGCAGTCAATGACTACATCAAGTTCTACAACAATGACAGAATCAAAACGTCCCTCGGCGGCCGAAGCATAGCAACCTACCGCCGTTTGACCGAACAAAAGATGAAATACTCCTAAAAAGAGTCCGCACCCCCTTAAATGTGTGTCTGGGTCGGGCGTGTCTTTTAGGAGGCGCGTCCGGCCCATCCTTTTCGGTGCCAGAGTCCTTCGTTTTCGTCCAGGCCGGTGTCGAGTTGAACCGTCCCAGGTTTGATGCCGTATCTTTTCGAGTTGAGAGGATGGCTTCATGCCGAAGAAGATTGATGCCCAGGTCCGCGAACGAGCGGTCAGGCTGGTGCTTGAGCACCGAGCGGAATACCCATCGAACGCGAAGGCGATCGCAGCCGTTGCCCGTCAAGAAGGTGTAGGGGCTGAGTCGCTGCGCCGGTGGGTCATCCAAGCCGAGATCGATGTCGGTGCCCGGGAAGGTCAGACCAGCGAAGAGCACGCTGAGATCAAGCGGCTCAAAGCCGAGAACCGTCAGCTCCGTGAGGACGTAGCGATCCTGCGCGCGGCAACGACTTTCTTCGCGGGGGAACTCGACCCCCGCAACCGCTGATGATGGGCTTCATCGACCAAATGCGTTCGGAGGGCTTCGCCGTCGAGTCGATCGTACGCGTCCTGCGTGAGCAGGGCGTGAAGATCGCGGCACGCACCTACCGTGCGTGGAAACGCCCCCGGATCTCGGCTCGTACGGTGACCGACGCGATGGTCGTGGACGCGGTCCGTGACGCCGCCTGGAAGACCGTCGTCGACCAGACAGGCACGCAACGGCGTCGGATGACTCCGGAGGGGTTGTACGGGCGGAAGAAGATGACCGCGCTAATCCGCCGTACCGCCTTGCCAGACGTCTCCCGCGGTGCAGTCGACCGCGCCATGCGGGCGTTGGGACTCTCGGGCGTCACGAGATCGAAAGCGATCCGTACGACGATCCGTGCGAAGGACGGGATCCGTGCCGGGGACCTGTTGAACCGGGACTTCACTGCCCCGCGGCCTGATCACACGTGGGTCACTGATTTCACCTACGTCCGCACCTGGACGGGCTGGGTATATGTTGCGTTCATCCTCGATGTGTTTTCGCAACGCATCGTGGCCTGGCATGTCCAGACCACCAAGCATGTCGACCTGGTCATGATCCCGTTGCGCATGGCGTTGTGGGAACGTGACCGGCAAGGCCACCGAGTCGGCCCTGGGCAGCTGCGGCATCACTCAGATGCGGGATCTCAATATACGTCTGTGATGCTCACCGAGCATCTCGCGTTGGAGGGTATCGCCGCATCGATTGGGTCGGTGGGTGATGCGTATGACAATGCGCTGATGGAGACGGTTAACGGGCTCTACAAGGCCGAGTGTGTGCGCACGACGATCTTCCACGACGGCCCTTACAAGACGATCGCGGACGTCGAGTTCGCGACCGCTGGATGGGTCGACTGGTATAACAACCGAAGGCTTCACGGTAGCCTTGGAATGGTCAGCCCCGACGAGTTCGAGGCGACCTATTACGCGGCCCTCACCCCAGAGCCGCTCCCCGCATAACAGCGGCATTAAACCTGGGACAGTTCAAGTTCTTTGGGGCCGATGATTTCGTGGGTTCGTGCGTGTTGTGGGGGTGGGTTGTAGTGCTCGGGTCGGATGAGTTGGTGTGGCGGTAAAGGGTTCTCGCTGTTCAGGTAGAGGAACCATTCCACTGCTCGTTTGGCGTGTTCTGGCGGTAGTCCTTGAACCGTACTGGGTTTGGTAGACACTCATGATTGATTGGAGAATGAGTTATGCCCAGTGGAGTGAAGTACGACACAGCGTTTCGGGAGCGCGCGGTCCGATTGTTGCAGGAACGGCGCTCGGAGTATCAGGAAGAGTCTCTTACGGCGTCGATTCGTCAGGTTGCTGGCGTGGTGGGGATGCCGTATGACACGTTGCGGACATGGAATCGACAATCAACTCCTGGTTTGGCAGGGGCTGTGAGTGTGGATTTGGCGAGCGAGAATCGTAGGTTGAAGCGCGAGCTCGCGGAAGCGAAGCGGGCGAACGAGATCTTGCGTTCGGCCGCGTCTTTTTTCGCGGCGGAGCTCGACCGCCCACGAGGTTGATCGTGAAATTCATTGATCAGTTTCGGGACCGCTACGGGGTCAAGCCGATCTGCACGGTGCTCACGCGTCATGCGGGTGTGAAGATCGCCCCGAGCACGTATTACGCTTTCAAATCCCGACCAATAAGCGCCAGAACACGACGTGATAGTGAGCTTGTGCCGGTCGTGAGGCAGCTGCATGAGCGTCATTACGGGGTGTATGGGATTGTAAAAATGTGGCATGCACTCAAGCGTGAAGGCCATGTTGTGGGACGTGATCACGTGGCACGGTTGATGCGACTGGCCGGTGTTCACGGGGTCGTTCGGGGCAAGAAGCCGGTGACCACGGTTTCCGATCGGAGCGCGCACCGGTTCCCTGATCTGGTCAAACGCGGGTGGGACGTCACGGATTTGAACACGGTATGGGTGGCTGATTTCACTTATGTGCGTGTCCCGTCAGGGTTTGTGTATGTCGCGTTCATTACCGATGTGGCCTCCCGCAGGATTCTGGGATGGAACGTGGATACGTCTCGGCGTACCTCGTTGGTGACGAGTGCGTTGAATCATGCACTCATGGTTCGACGGCTTAGTGGGCAGCGTTTCAGCGTGAAAATGCTGATTCATCATTCAGACGCCGGCACTCAATACACGTCCTCGGAACTCAAAGATGCCTTGTCACATGCGGGTGTGCGGGGTTCTATCGGGACGGTGGGTGACGCGTTGGATAACGCGTTGATGGAATCGGCGATCGGTTTGTATAAGACTGAACTCATTCACGCGATGAAGCGGAAAGTGTGGGGCTCTGTGCAGAGCGTGTCAGTTTGTTTGTGTAAGCCCCTAGTCATGTCCGTTATTTAGGGCTTCGTAACAATCAGTTCACATACGGTTCGATACGTTCGGGGTAGGCCATCGCTAGTTGTTGCAGTGCTTGGTTCCAGCCGTCGGTTCCGGCTCCTTCCACGAGGTGGGACCTCGTCCCTGGTCTTGTGGTTCGGCCCTTCTTCTGCGCCTCCTTGAACCGCTCCCGGGCGCGCTTGTCTTCGATGTTGCAGATCGCGAGCCAGAGCATTTTCACCGCGGCCGTATCCGAGGGGAAATGCCCTCGGGACTTGGTGACTTTACGCAGCTGGTAGTTCATCGACTCAATCGCATTCGTCGTGTAAATGACCTTGCGCAACTGCGGAGGGAATTCTAGGAACGGGGTGAACCGATCCCACGCATTGCGCCACGTCGCCACGGCCGACGGGTATTTCTGCCCCAGCTCGGAGGCCGCGAATTCGTCCAATGCTTTCGCCGCGGCTTCGATGCTCGGCGCCGTGTAAATGCTCTTGAGCTGGGTACTGATCGTGCGGCGGTCGGTGTAGGACACGAACCGGTTCGCCGCCCGAATCAGGTGCACCACGCAGGTCTGCACCGTCCCCCGCGCCCACGTCGCTTCGATGGCCTCGGGGAAACCGGTCAACCCATCACAGCAGGCAATCAGGATGTCTTTGACCCCACGGTTGGCCAACTGCGCGCAAACTTGCGCCCAAAACTTCGCGCCCTCGTTCTCCGTGACCCAGATACCCAGCACCTGCTTGACACCTTCCACGGTGACGCCGATAGCCAGATGCGCAGCCTTGTTACGCACCTGATGCCCGGTACGGACCTTGATGACAATCGCGTCCAGGTACAGGATCGGATAGAACTCTTCGAGCGGCCGTTCCTGCCAGATCGAGACTTCTTCCAGGACTTCGTCGGTGATCTTACTGATCGTGTCATGGGACAGCTCAGTGCCAATAGTGGTTTCCAGGTGGTAGGAGATATCCCGCACCGTCATGCCCCCGGCATACAGAGAAATAATCATCTCGTCCAACCCACCGGTGCGGCGTGAACCTTTCGGCACCAAAGTCGGGACAAAGGTGCCGGCCCGGTCCCGTGGGATCTGTAACTCGATATCCCCGGCCACCGTGGACACGGTCTTCGGGTACGAACCGTTACGGGAGTTCGACGCGTACCGTCCGTGGGCTTCGCCTTGTTCGTAGCCAAGGTGACTGCTCAGCTCGGACTTCAGACCACGTTCCAAACCGGCACGGATGATCTGTTGAATAAACCCGTCTGTGCCGTCGAGCTGGATTTCGCCACGATCAATAAAGCCCATCAGCTCATCGAACGCGCCAGAGTCCTTGACGGCATCCATGGAGCCAAGGGCAGCGATTTTCTCGGCAACATCGGAAGCGTTTTCCATGCTCTGTTCGGCCTGGTCTTTCTGGATAGTCATATCGTGTTTTCCTAATCTTTTCCTATCAATTGACTAGAGGTCTTACACAATCCATCTGACAGGTCCTCTGTGCAAGAAGTCGAAACCAGCACTGCGCAGTGGGTGCACTGGTTCAACACCCAGCGCATCCATTCAGGTATCGGGTATCAAACTCCCACGGAATTCGAAACCAATTACCACCAACAAACCACGGCTGGAACCCTCAGTGCGTGAACACAAACTGTCTATCAAACCCAGTACGGTTCACGGCCGGTATCTGGACGATCCAGTCGAGCATCTTCCCCGAAAACTCGGCGAGCTTGGCACTGCATGAAAAATGCGGCTTCCGCACGGTCGGGCGACGTGAGCGCATCGCTCGCATGAGCTACGGACCGTGGGCCGGCTGCTGGCGCGACACCATCCTTGTTGAACGCCGGGCAACAACCGAGTAGCCGAGGTCAATCAAGTTTCGCCGTTGCGATATCGAACGATAGATCTATGAGGGGAGTGCTGTGGCAACGTATGAGGATTGGTACCGACAACTTCTCATTTGCTTTGAGCAAGCTGCGGATCGAGCTGTTGCTGCGCAGGAAGTCTTGACGGTCGCGGGGGAGATCGATAATTCTGATCTTGGAGTGCATGAGAAGTCTGCGCTCCGATTTGTGTGTTCGTCGCTGATCATCAACGCGGGGGTCGACCTTGCCGACATCGCGCTTCTCGCTAAAGGCCGAGACCTCGCTATGAGCGCGCAGAGCGACACGACATCAGAGCAACCGCTGCACTTCCAATGCATATACAACGTCGCGAACGCAATCGTCAGCGTTTGCGACCTCGGATTGCCCACTGCGGGCAGTTGGGAGGATCGAGCGTCGGAACTCGTGGAGAATCGTCGGGCAAATCGGGTAGAGCTGCGGCAGGCGAGGCGCATGTTCCTTACCGTCGGATCAGCCACGAATGCAGACCCGCACACTCGGTCGGCTGCGTTCTGCAATCTGGCGAACAGTCTCGACTACTCCGGTCGATGGGCCGAGGCCTACGACTTCTACCTGCATGCACTCGAAGCCGACCCATCGAACGGTAACGCCGCAGGCAACTTGGCCCAACTGCTGATGAACCGTATCCAGTCGGGAGTTGGGCAGACCGGCCACATCGCCGCGGTCTATGACAAGTACGCGAAGATGGCGCAATCCCTTCGCGACGGCACAATCAGCTTCGCAGGGGCCGACATAGCCGATAGATGGGACGGGCTCGAACCGACCGAAAGCCCGGGACACCTGGCACACGGGTTGGAAGACCCCGACGACGAGTACCGCAAGTGGGTCGCGGCATACCGGCTCGCCTTGTCACCGGCGGTCGAAGGACTCGGGACCGATGATGCGCACTGGGATAGCGCCGCGATCGAGATGCTCTTTGGCGGCTCCGTGGACGAAATGTCACCGCCGATTCTGGCGGAGATGAACGTCCTGAAATCCGACTTTCTTGTCTCCCGCCAACTTGCGTATGACGGTTATGTGCAAGTCGCCGAAGGTCCAGAACAGAAGTCGGACGATTCCGGCTACTACGTAGAGACGCTCGACTATTCGCTCTACGGACTTCAGTACTCGAAACTGTTCCTCGCGCAACGATCCGCCCTCGACGTCCTCGACAAGACAGCCGTTGTCGCAAACGAGCACTTCGACACGGGAGACGAAGCCAAAAGAATCTCATTCCGGAAGTTCTGGGCCGAAAAAGATGGCCAGGTTCGACCAGAGCTGGTGAAGAGTCCTCAGCGTTCTTTGCCCCCGTACGCGCTTTCTGAGCTTGCCTATGACATGGAAGGTGACGGCATGTACGGCCCGTCGCAGGCGTTACGCAATGCCGGAACCCATCGAATCGTGCATGCCGCCTACTTGGAGGCAACTGGCGTGACGATTGATGCCCGCAGCCGGGTTGATCTCTTCGAACTGGTCGACTCCACGATCCTTGCTCTTCAAGTAACACGATCCGCGTACCTCTACCTCGTCGATCTGGTCGCGAGTTGGAATCACCCTGACGATCATCCCGGTACGTACGCTCCGTACCCCTCCTTCGAGTACATGCAACTTCCCGACGATCCAGATCAAAACTCGCCAACCGATGCGCAAGATTCCACTGAACCATCACCGTGATCGACGTGGTAGTCGCTGTCAGCAGTTGACGACGCCGCCTGCGCCAATCCTGCTGGGAGCCAAGCTTCAAGTATCAAGACTCGCCCTGTCCTCCTCGAACGAGTACGTCCGTGATTGGTCCTCCGGCGGTGCCAGGTTCGAGGATCAGGGCCGGCGAATAGAGGGAATCACTCGTGTGGCTGTTCTCCCATTCGTAGACCACTGTGCGCAAGGTGTTGAGATAGCGCCCGATCAGGATGGCCATCGGATAGGGGCCGTGGAATGCAAGATGCACCTCGGCACGTCCGTTGGTTGCGGCTAGTTGCTTTATCAGGCGCGCGATGGCAGCGCTGAGCCGTCCTGACTCTCTAGAATCGATCCGATCTGATCCGGTAATTGAGATCACGGCCGCTGTCGCGAACGGTTCGGTTGAATCATGCAAGAGTCGTTCAAACGCTGTCTCGTCGGGGGCGGGCGTCAGACTGATGAAGATCGCGGCACGATCTTGGACCTTCGGTGTTCGTGGCCCTGCAAGAGTGAGACGCCTGCTGTGGACTTGTGTGATCATCGGATCGTCTTCGGGGGTGACAGACGTCCAGATCTGATCGCGAGCATCGAGCACCTCGACGTTGCCGATCTTGGTTTCAGGGAGGGCTGCTCCGATAGCAAGGGCAACCGAGAGGTGTGCCCCGCCGGAGATCCGTGCAGTTTTCGCGCCAGAGGCGTACACGGCGTCTCCGGTAAGAGGAAGAGTCGTCTTGAGATTCTCGAGACCCTCGCCGGAGGGCAGGCGCCCGTTGTCGGACGACCTTATACGGATATGAAGGTCGTCTTCGTCGGCTTCGAGGGCAAACGGTGTGGGGCGCGTCTGGACTCGGATGGTGAACGGCCGCCCCTCCTCTCGGATTTTAGGTCGTCGCTGCTCGACCCGGTGCATGAGTAGATCACGCACGATTTCTACTTCACCGGTCGGAGCCAGCATGTTGCTCTGCTTCTTGTCTGCGAGCGTTCGCGCGGGTGAGAGCCGTAGGAGGCGGTCAGGTCCGCCGTAGTCGCACTTCGATCCGTCCCCAGCCCGAGGAATCGCATTTGCGATACACAGGCTGAATGCCGAATCGTTGTCGAGTTCGAGTAGGCGAGGCAACTCGCGTTCGCGAACGATTTCGCTGTAGACGATCTCCGGGGTCACGACGAGAACACCAGCGGAGAGTCCTTTGGTGAGGGCCTGTTCGAGCCGGTCGATAGTCGTCCCGGCTCGCAGATCGCTGTTATCTCTCCACACGACGAGCCCCGCGGCTCTCAGGAGGCCCTCGATAGATTCGGCATGGGGAGTTCCGTCTGACTGTCGGTACGAGATGAAGACCGGGCCGTCTCCGCGCACGGCTCCATCGGGCAAGGGGCCTAAGGGTGTGAACCTCGACGATGGGAAGGAAACTTCCGCTCTGGTGCTGGTGATGCGACCCAACCGATGCCGTTGGGTGATCAGTCCGATGAACGGGTTTGTTCGGCCTGGTGCATAGACGAGCAGCGCTACTGGGTCAGCGATGCTTCTCGCGATTGCACGCATGGCGGCGACGTCCGTGGGACTTGGCCCCGAGGGGGTGGGATGGCTGTGCCATTCGCCGACGTACCCTGTCGGGTCGTCATCTGCTCGTCCGGCGAGGAATTCTTCAAGGAGCTCGTTCGCTCGGACGTCGTCTCGAACGTAGCGATTGGTGCCGGCCTGCCCGTCGATAGTCAGTGCGTGGGTAACAACGATGTTGCGTCCCTCCCGGTAGCCGAGAAGGACCCCGCCTGTTTCGAGTGGAAGCTGCTCTGCACTCTTGGAGGCGATCGTCTCGTGAGCATCGTCGCTCAAATCGATGCGGGCAGGCGAGCGTGTCACAGTTCATCTCCTTGTGGGCTTGTTGCGATGGTTCGCACCTCTCCCGCCGGGTGGAGCGGGCTGTTTGTCAGTAGTCCGAGCGCGTGTCGTACTGTCACTGCAGCCGCTTCAATCACCGCGTACGGCGGAGTTGGCGAGATTGGGCTCCCGCATCCGGCTTCGAACACTTCCGCTGTGGATCGTTCAGCATTGAGCGCCGAGGGCGGGTGAGGAGTGGCGCCGTCGAGTGGCGGCAACACGTCGATGCGGTAAGTGGCACCATCGTTCTGAAACGCGGCCGAGAGAACTCGTGCTCCAAGCGATTTGGCCGCGACATGGAGGAGTGCCGTCGTCGCGAAGTCAGCAGTCGCATTGACAACAAGGTCGTGATTCTGGAGAAGCTCGACGGCGGCGTCGCCGGAACTGATGTTGTCATCAATGACTTGGATGTCGGAACCTTGGATGTCGGCGCGAGCCACAAGGTGATCTTTTACTGCTTTGCCCTTTGTCAGCCCGACGGCTTCGGGGCCAACGAGATGGCGAACGAGGTTGCCCGGCATTACGACGTCTGTATCAACGAGGGTGAGATGGCGGACACCGGATCGCACGAGCGTGTCTGCCACGAAGGAGCCCAGTGCTCCGACACCAACGATGGCGACACGGTGATCGCGGAGCGCGGGGGCCAGGATGCCGGCTCGAGCTTCTCTGGCTGCGTTGGTATCTGCTCCTGAACGCAGGCGTCTGACGGCGATCCCGCCGGCGGTCGTCGGCCAGACGTCCAGAGCGATCGCGCCGTCGTGAGCACCACGTCGATAGATGAGAACGAGGACTGCCACTGCGTGGTCGCGAATCCGGCGATCCAGATCCACTGCGGGATCGATCAGCGCTGAAATGTCTTCCCACGTTCGGGGAGGAGCGGCCACCTCGCCAAGGTCGGCAACGTATCCGAACCGGTCTTTGCTGTGCTTCGAGGCCTTCGCTGGTCGCGTGCCTGTTCCGATTCGCATGACGTCGTTCTTCGCGGGACGGAAACGCACAAAGCCGTTTCGGTGCTGGGCGAGATCGTCGTAGAGGTAGACACGAGCGTCCTCGGACGGGTCGAAGTACCGGTCGAGGTCGAGATCGGGACGATCGTCTGGCCAACCGGCGTCTGCTTGCTCGAACCAAGCGGTGATGTGCTCGACGAACTCGCTGGCTTCGGTCCACCAGAGTCCGTCATGATCGTCCTCGGCGATCAGGCACAGTGAGCCGTTGAGTTCTCGGTGCCAGGACCAGGGCACAAGATCGAGCTCAGTGGGGACGACACGTGGCGGCTGGAACGGGAACCGCGATCGTAGCGTGATGAGCACTTCCGTAGCTCTGCCGGAGTGCGAGATGGGTCCCCGCCATCCGGCGTCGCTTTCGGTGAAGCCGCCACGGATGAGACCTTCTTCAAAGTGTTGCCGCGAGTAGGCGACGTAGTCGTCGTACTCGGTCAGGCTCACCCGAAAGTCCTTGTGCCGGCGGGCACCACCCGGGCGCCAGCAAGGATTGCGGACGCGCGCTTGCTGCCGTCTTCGTTGAAGCCGGGCGGCATCGGGAACACCGTCTTGTCGTCGCCGTTCTTGCCAAGGAGTTTTTGGAAGGCGAGCGCCGCCTTGCCCTCATCCTCCTGTGCCAGGGCATCATCTGCCGAGATGGCTGCATCCGCGAATCGAGTTCGCGCCGCTTCAAGTTCCTCGTCCGAGGCACGTATGTGAATCGTCGCACCAGCCAGGGTGGGGTCGTTCACGCCGATCCCGTATGTCACGAAGTTCTCGAGGATCTTGCTTACCTTAGTGAGTGCTGACACATAGTATTCCGCTTGGTCACTCCCTGACACGGCGCCCGAGGCGAAGGCCTGGTAGGTCGCCAGTTCGAAGAAGAAGCCCCCGGGCTTCTTCTTGCCGAGTTGGGCCCGCCGGGTCTGACGGAGCAACTTGACCGTAGGCACGTAGTAGCCATCGTGAGCCGCGTTCATCTCGCTGGACAGTGAAGTAAGGCCCTCGGGGTTTGTGCGAACCCACTCGTTTTCGTCACCCTTCTGTGGGATCTCCCATGTCTCTCCGTCCCAATGGGGACGGGCCGGGACGGCGTCCACGTAAAGGTCGTACTCGGGGAAGGAGACCTGGAGGCTGCGGTCCTGACGCTTGGTGCGTCGGTGCCCGTCGGAGTCAGTGCCGAATTCCGCGTGCAACACGGCAAAGAACTTATCGAGGATGTCCTTCGATGTGACGTCGCTCGGCATGTCAGGGAGGCGCACGAATACGTCGACATCTTTGATGCGTTTGATCGACACGTTGCGCTTGTATGAACCGATTAACACGGGGGAGACGCCGTACTCGGTGAGCTTGGCGTCCGCCTCGAGGGCATCGCGGACCAGTCGATGCGCTTCTGGCGCGTTGGTCTTGTCATCGCTGGGCTCGATGGAACTCAGCGCATCTTTGAACTGCTGTTTGAGGTGAGCCATCGGCTCCTCCGATTCGGGTTGTAGGGGGGTCGGGTGTTCCGAGTCTTCCTCACGCCACCGACAGCGTGAGGAAGACTCGGAACGTGGGTCTACTTCTTCTTGCCGCTCTTGCCAGTGCTCTCGTTGGTCGTCGTCTTGGGGTGACTCTTCACGGTTGACTGCTTCACAAAGCGCCCGGTGATGGCGCTACGCCCTCGCTTACCCGCCATTGCTCTCACCTCCCTTGCGTTCCAAACTCGATTCCGTGTTTCAATTCTAACACAGTCGTGTCGAGAGTGACTCGGCGTTGTAGATGTGAGACACTCAAGCATGGCCAAAACAACGATCAACACGGCCGCGCTCTACTCGGCGCTCGATGCTGCCCGCCAGGAACGCCAGCTCTCGTGGCGAACGCTGGCGGGTGAGATTGGTGTGAGCCCGTCGCTGCTCTCAAGGCTCGGCAACGGACTGAAACCTGACACCGACGGGTTCGCGACGATCATTGCGTGGCTCAGGCTCCCTGCCGAGAGTTTCTTTGAGCGCGATGGCGAGAGCAATGCCGACGACGCGCGTGAACCGGATCTCATGGCGCAGCTCGCGCCCCTTCTCCGGGCCCGCAAGGATCTAAGCGAGACGGATATCAACTACCTCCAGCAAGTAATCGGTCTCACCGTTGAACGCGCTCGGGCGAAGGGATGATCTGTGCGTCGCGGATTCAAGACCGAGGCGAAGCGCCTTGCACTGGAGCTTCGGACTGAAATAGGCCTCGGCGCGCACGCGCCCTTCGACCCGTATGCCTTCGCGTTGGAGTACGGAATCGCTGTCGTTCGACTCAGCGAACTCGACGGAGCAGCCCGCGAGCATTTCCTGAAAGAACAGGGGAGCGCGCTGTCAGGCGCGTTGATCCCAGACGGCACAGGAGCTGTGATTCTGGAGAACGATGCGCAACCGCTCACACGGAGGCGGACCACAATGTGTCACGAACTTGCACACGTTGTTCTTGAGCACTCATTTGGTGTCTCGCTGTCCGACGAACGGAAGTGCGGGCTCGGCGGCCAGCAGGAGGAGGAAGCCGACTGGCTCTCTGGCGAGATGCTCATTCCCCACGACGGCGCCTTCCGGCTGGCCCGAGCCAACGCCACAGATGAGCGTGCAGCTCAGGTGTTCGACGTGAGTCTTGCGGTTGCCCGCTGGCGAATGAACCACAGCGGAGCGCGCAAAGTCATGCAAAGGGCTCGTGCCAAATGGGCGTGAACCACACATGACCAACTCGATCAGCGCCTTTCCCCTCGGGACTATTGAGGGTGTCGCCAAGATCGTCGGTGACCTTTACAGCGGCACCGAACTCACACGCATCATCGCCGAGGTGCCGCTTCGCTCTGACCCGGGCGAAGGACACACCAAATGGCGTCGACTCGCCCACGCTGTCTCCAGCAACCAAGCAAAGATCGGTAATGGGAATGCGCTGGTAGCTCTCGTGCGGGCGGCAATGCGGCCGGAACGCACACTCGATCGCAAGTCCCGCGCAGACATCGCACGCGATGAACTCAATCAGGTGCTATCGCTGGTGAGCCTCAAAGTGCTCGCTGACGGACGAGTAGCGACGGCAAAGAGGGCGTCTACTGACACTGAGGCGCTGGCTCGCTCTGAGCGGCTCTACAAGATTCTCGAACAACGCGGAGCACATGCTGAAGTGCTTGCGTACTGCCGCGAAGATCTCCTCCGCAAGGATTACTACGAAGTGGTCTTTGAGGCCATCAAGGGTCTGGGGGCACGAATTCGTTCTCAGACCGGTGTTGATGCCGATGGATACGGCCTCATCGAGAAGTCGATGGCCGGCTCAAGCCCATTACTCCGGATCAACGAAGGGCTAACCCGAACCGAACGGGACGAGCAACTCGGCATAGCCAACCTCGCGAAAGGTCTGTTCAGCGCCTTCCGGAACCCCGTGGCTCACGAGCCCAAGCTGTACTGGACGATGAGCGAGCTGGACGCACTTGACGTTCTGGGAACGCTGTCCATGATCCATCGTCGGCTGGACACAGCGACCTCACGGAACGGTGAGGGAACCTAAGCATTGCTGGAGCTATTTCAGTCGACCTAACAGCGCGGATCGCGAGCGCGGGTGCGTCGCTAGCTGTAGGTGGGGTTGTCGTTGCTGGGCTATCGATCAGTAGTCGATTCCCCGCCACCCGAGGCCTGACCACCCTCCTGTGGGATGCTCTGGACACCGACGTCGCCACGCGATCAAAGTTGGCCAGCGCACTCGGGCGTAACGATGCTGACGCAAAGTCGCTTGTGGGTGACGACTGGGCCGACGTGGAGCAAGCATGGGCGGCGGTCGCGGGTAGCCCAGCCTCGCGCTACAGGTTCCAAAATCAGTTCGCCAAGCTCGCAGCGTGCTGCAGGCTAGGCCTGCGTTCGCGGATCGAAGCCAGCCGCAGTGCGCGGCACGAGAGTGGGCTCGATCGCCTCACCGAGTTGGTGGATGCGCCAGCTGCTGATTGGCACGACCGCGATCTCTGGGCGCCACACGAGTGTCACGTGCATTGTTGCGGGGACGGCGGCGATGTCATCGTTGAGATGCGCATCGGTTTCGACGAGGCGCACGTAGGCGACGTCCGGTGCCCCGATACCGAATAACGCTGTGGTGCTGATCTTGAGACCTGATGAGAAGACGGATCGAGCTCGGGAGAAGTCTTCCCAGGTGCCAAGCGATTCGGGAGTGACGAATGCGCCGCCTAACAGTTCTCCGGCATTCGCTTGTTCCATCTCGAGGCCGGTACGAAATACATCGACGAAGAGTGATGGATGCCAATCGGGGAGCGACTCGTAGGTCACCATCGCGTCGTCTTCTTCGGTCCAGTCAGTCGGTTCGTCGCTCATCTGCCCATAGTGGCAGGGGGCGCCGACATGAGGGCGAGGCGGTCCTCGGTTGCGTCGGAGTGTCGGATCTAGGGGGCCTCTGCGCCGCTAAGGGCCGTGCGGACGCTGTACGCGGGGTCGTCGGCCAAGACAGCGCGCACATCTGCATGATTCCGATTGGCTTGGTCCGTGAGTGCGCGTGCGAGTGCTCGACGGACGCGCGCGTCGGGGTCCCGCGCCAAGCGGATGCCGAGGTGTTCAGGTTCGCCGTGCTCAACCCACTTCAGCGCCACCAGACTCCGGATAGCCCATCCTTGCATCGAGAGAAACGCAAGGTCGTCTTTCACCGTGTCACCGAGACGTTGCAGCGCGATGGTCGGCCAGTAATCGGCCTTTTCGCCGAGTAGCGCGTAGACGACGCGTCGGACTTCTCTTCGCTGGTTATCGTTGCCTGCGAGGCTGGCGGCAAGCGCTAGCGCCTGCCCGCTACTTCCCTGGGGCATCCCGTTCATGCGGAAGCCGCCGAGCTTGTGGGTGTACTGGCCGTTGAGTTCGTCGTACTTCGACGGAGTGGGCGAGGTTGCGAGTCGCATGGCAGTCTCAAAATGACTTGAACGGTGGGCTTTATTGAGATGACGTGTGAGATTGCCTGCCGCGTTTAGATAGTCCGCGCGATCGCTCGAGCCAAGGTGCGGATCATCTGCGCGAATCAGTAGTTCGGTAACCGCGGTGTTGATTGAGTCTGAGGGCAGATGACGGATGAGAAGTGAGTCGCCGATCGCATTCGTGCCGACGCTGTAGACGCCGGCGACGTGAGCAAGCGGTGTGGTGAGCCGCGCCAAAGCATCGGTCGCGACGGCCGGATCGATGTCGGTCGGGTTGGCGAGTGCCAGCGTTTCCTGTGCCCAGTGGTTGCGTGCTGCGGCGAGTACGGTGAGTCCGTCGCGTGCGAGCGTCTCGTACTTGCTGATCGCATCGTGGGCAGTCTCACTTCGCGCGCCCTGCGCTCTGCCCAGAAGCGGCACAAGATGGGCGATGGCCCGTGGAGCGAGGTTCGGATGGCTGAGCGCGATTCTCGCCACAGCAAGCGCTTCATCGTCATCGTGGAACCGGTAGTGGTTTTCCTGCACCTCCGGTTGCCGCTCAAAGTGCTCCAACGCGGCGGTCGCCGGTTCGAGAGCGATGCGGCCGGCAATACCCGCCAATGCTTTGATCGCGTTGTTATAACGCGAGGTGGCAAAGGAGCGCAGATCGGGTCGGGTACCTTCCTCGGCTGCTGCGAGCTCCGCAACGATATGCTCCGCGATGAAGTCCACGAGGGTGTCGGGCACGAGATCCGCCTGGGAAGCGATGAGGCGGTAGGTGGCGCCGACCGTCCAGTAGTTCGGCGCGTCCAGATTTTCCGTGATGTCAAGGAATTGAAGCGGCAGTGACTTGCCCAGTGAGTCGATCTGTTTTGTCGCACCGACCTGCGCGAGGTGATGAGCGGCGAGGGTAGGTTCGTCAGAATCGATCAGGATCGAGGCAAGCACGCGCCGCGCGCGTTCTTCTTCTACCAAGTCGCTAGTCGCGACCGCATCGCGCAGCGCGCGCTGCGCGGAGATCGCCGCAGATCGCAGGGTGCCCTCGTTCAGTCCTGATAGCGCGTCGACGTAGGCGTCATGGGCCGTCGGCACGATTGGCCTTGAGGTGCCCATTTCCCGGACAGCGGTTTGCAGAGGGAGTAGCTCGTTGCTTGTGAACGGGTTCCAGCGTGAGCGGAAGGAACGCCTGCTGAAGATCCACGTCGATGCTTCGCCCCACTGCGAGGCAAGCGACGCAAAGCCGGAGGCCTCATCCCAGGCCAGGTCGGCTTCCTTGAACTTCTCGTATCGAGCGAGGCTGCGTGCGTGGCGAGCGGCGATGAGCCCGGAGACGCTATATCCGTGGGTGATCTTTCGAGCATCGGCAAGAAGCTCTGCCCAGTCCTGCGTCGACTCGGCGATGATCAGGCGAAGGCGCGTGCGTCGTATTTGATCGAGACCAGGAAGACGGGACAGCTCGGCCAGGGTGGGGACGGCGCTGCTCAGCCAGTCGGAGCGGTCGTTAGCAATAGCTGTTTCGCCCGCAAGGAGCGCGAGGCGCACCTGGTCCTCGGGCTCCCCAAGCCGCAGCTCCTTGATGTCCGGAAGGTAGCCGAGCGGATTCATATAGAGGTTGATCGCGCTTTCGGTGACCTTGCGGCAGGCATCTACTGTTAGGGCAATCTCGGCCTGAGTTGTTAGCTCCGCGAGACGTGACTGCGTTATCTGGGCGGTTGTCGCGAGGCCTTGCTCGAGTGCCGACCAGAACTCATCGAGAGTGTGGCGTGCCGCCTCCTCGGCTCGTCCGTTGAGAGCCAAGAGGCGCACGCGCTCCTTGTCGTGAGACGCCGCATGAGGCTTGAACCCTGCATTTTGCAGGGCAGCCTGCCCCTTCTCGATGAGAGCAAGCGCCTGTTCGGGATCGGTCGTCTCAGCCGCCTTGTCGAAGAACTCCTGGGCGCCCGTGGAGACCTCTGGGGTGCGTGCGATTGCCTCGCGCACCCCGGCAGCATCGGCGGTGGGGACTTGGGTGACGTCGATCTTGAACTCGTGACAGAAGGCCTCGGCGGTGGGCATACCGAAGTACTCGATCACGATCTCTGGCCGCTTTCGCAGGAGCGCCGAGAGTTCCTGCGCATCCCAAAGGTCGAGAACGATTGGGTGAAGCTCCTTGCGCTGAACAGCGAGTTCCTCGACTGCGCCGGTGCTCTTGACGGCGCATGCCACGCCTAGGATCAGGCGCTGAACCGTGAACGGCTGCTCCACATTGCGGAACTTCTTGATCGCGGCGGTGAGTTGAGATTTTCCGAACTGCTTGTAGTTCTTGCTCTGGAGAGCGACGCCCGCACCATCCGGCGCCAGTGCAACGATGTCGAGTCCGAGTTGGGCCTGCCCGCGGTCTCCGTAGAGCTGTGCTTCGCGAAGTCCTTCGACGTCTCGCATCATCCGTAGTTGAAGGCGCTCGAAGTTCTCCCAAGAAAGGGAGGTGAATGGAAGCTCCTCGAGCTTGCCGATCACCGGAGCCGGGGTGGTGACCGACGCCGGCGCGTAAAGCGATGAAGCCAGCGACAGAGGTTTCCAGTCAGCCACAAAAAACTCCCGCCTCGCCCAGCCCCGATCGCGCCCCTGAACTAGGGGACGAACCCGTCGACTCCATCCTACAGGGGCGCTAGAGCGCACTCCTGAACCAAGTCCCGACGCCAAACGTGGGGGACACCCCGTCACTGGCCCGCATCTCATGCGGCGAAAGAGCCGGCCTCCAGGGCCGATGCCATCCGCCCGGAGGCGTGGGCACTTTTCGTGCCTGCCCCGCGTCGCTGGTGAGGGACGGGTCGCCGCTGCCATGCTGATATCGTGCAGACGAATCTCAATACGGCCCGTGAGTGGGTGGCGCAGGCGGGCGGCCGAGTCCTCTTTCTCTTGGGCGCGGGTGCTTCTAAACCTGCGCTTCCGGTCTCCGCTGAGCTCACTGACATCGTGCTCACGAGCATCGATGAGGCGACAACCAACTTCGCCGCTGAATCGCGAGTCCCGGAGCTCTGGCGGGATATTCGTCCGGTGGTCTTATCGATGGGCTCAAACATCGAGGATCTCTATCAAGCCGTCGAGACGTTGACCTATCAGGACTCCGACCCAACGCGGTTCTGGGTGAACGGTTTCATGGAGTTCCCTACCTATGGCGGTGACACCGCAGCGCTGGCTCGAGACGCGCAGTGGATTCTCGACATGATCCAGGGGCATGCGCTTGGTGCGCTTGATGCTGCTCAGGCGAACGCTCCTCTCGACCACTTCGAGCCGCTGCTTCGTGCCGACAAGACTGGCATCGTCACGCTCAACTACGACCAGCTCATTGAGCGGGCTGGTGAGAGGTTCGGTGTCGAAGTCTCCGCAGGGGCCGAGCTGTGGGCTGGAGGCTTCCAGTGGCAATTCGAGACAGCAGCCGTGCCTCTCCTGAAGCTGCATGGCTCCATGACCTGGCGCGGCTCTCGATCCACCAACCACGAAAGCGGGAACCTCGTCCCGGCTGTGGGCTTCTATGAAACGAATGGTCTCAACGAGGCGGCGCCGAATCGACTCCTGACCCCGACCGTGATCTTCGGGTCGGGTTCGAAAACCACTCCCTTCTCGGCCTTCCCAGCGTTGACTCGTCAGTTCCACGACTGGCTTGAGGAATCAGAGCTGCTGGTCGTCGTCGGCTACTCCTTCCGCGATCAACATGTGGATGCGGCGATCCGCCGCTGGGCTTCGTTGTCACCGTCCCGTCGCATCGTCGTGATCGACCCTTACCCGCGTCGCCACATCGGCCAAGACGAGGACACACTTGGCGGATTGCTTTGGGCGATGGATGCGGAGTACCGGACGCCGGAGGCTCATGCTCCATCAGTGGCTTCCACCTTCGGACAAAACCGGATCATCTTCCTGACTGGAGGCGTGGAGAGCCAGCTCCCGCTGCTGGTTGCTTAGCCGTTAAGCAACCCTCGGGCTGAGCCCTGAGCCCTGAGAGCTCGGCGGTCGAAAGCGGGGACCAAAAGGGGACCAGAATCATGCAAACCATGCATTGCATGACGTGTCCTGCATGATCTGATCCCCGGAACTACGCGGTTCTTGGCCCGATTTGGGTCGTTTGGACGCCTGGGGGTCAAGAGGTCGTGGGTTCAAATCCCGCTAGCCCGACCAAATTCGCAGGATGACCTGCGGAAACGCGAATTCGATTTGGTGAGAACGGTCCGATTTAGGGCGTCAACACCGCTAGAGTTACCGCAAGTAAAGGAAAGACCCAGCATCTGATGATGCTGGGTCTTTCCTTGTTTCCTCAACTAGACGTCTTGGGAATGTAGCCCGAAGGGAGTCCGCACCTCTTCTGGCCTGTAGTCGGATAGGACAATCAAGACCGTCAGTCTGGTAACTGCTCATTTTGAGTTTCCCGAAGCCTCTTGAAGTTCTGTGAGGCGAATTTCAATCTGTCGAAATATCCTAAATCTCTGAGCATCGGATGGTCTTTCCAAAGAAAACCCGGGGCGAGAAGAGCTCCGACCAAACCAGAAAGGCCAAACAGCGTGGACCCGTTTGAGTCTATTCCAGGGATTAGGCTGACGTAATAGATACTGGCGAAGACTACGACCACACTGGCGATTAGCGGCACCACTCGAGTTCGTGGAATCAAGCTGCTTGGAAACAAGATTCCAACCGAAAGCCCTACTACCGCTAACAAGATGTAAGTCATACTCGCCAATTTACTCTCTAGTCTTTAGAAACGGTCGCCATCTTTACAGGCGAAGGAAATTGGTGCGGGTACATCTGCAATGAAGATGTACTGACCGTTTGTTCTCGCAATGGTTGTGTCCTGAGTCCGTGCTTGAGCGCTCGAGGGGTGAACGAACACCATTGAGTGATAGCCGAATGGTGTTTTTTGATAAGTTTTTCGAAAGAATTATTGTTTCAAACTTCATTCTCTTTCTCTTTAGCATCCTGTGGGCTCCGGGTGCCCGTCGAAATAATTCGGCAGGTGAACTATGCGTAATTCCAGAGGAGTCCATATGAGCGCTGATCCGAAGTTTTTCCACACTGCAGATGGCGTGCAGTTGGCCTACGAGGATGCCGGATCCGGTCCCGCGGTCATTCTTGTTCCGGGATTTTCGTGCATCGCTGCACACTGGAAATTTCAGCAAGAAGCTCTAGTTTCCGCTGGATATCGTGCCATCGCTGTAAATCTGCGATTCCACGGACCTTCAGATTTTCCGGCCACGGGCCAGCGTATTTCCCGCCTCGGCGCGGACCTCGCGGAGCTGATTGAGCATCTAGGCCTCAATGACGTGGCGCTGGTGGGACACTCAATGGGCGTATCCGTTTGCCTTTCCTATATCGATCTTTTCGGCACGGAGAAAGTTCGATCATTCGCTGCCATCGACCAATCTCCGAAACTGATCAATGATGAAACTTGGGATTGGGGTGTGCGCCTAGTTGACTGGAGCAACGTCTGGGACTCCGTGAACGGACGTTTTGCGTGGGGTGATCCTTCGCGGGAACCTGAAGCGCCAGCTCACGTCGTGAATCTCTTCGAAGAAGTCGGCGGATTCTGGAACTTCCCTGAAAGTGTGGTCCCTTTGCTGGCCGATCACTTTGCTGCTGACTGGCGCGACGTCCTACCACGTGTTGATGTGCCGACGTGGGTATCCACTGGTCGCTTTTCGCCGTCGTTCCCGATTGAGGGCATGGAGTGGATGACGAACGCCTTGCCGAACGCTTCGTTGTCCGTCTTTGAAGAGAGTGGACACTGCCCTCATTGGAATGAGCCAGAGAAATTCAACGGCGAACTGTTGGCATTCATCAAGTCGTCGACGGTCTGAGCAAGGTCAAGTGAATTCTGTAGATTAACACGTGTGGGTTCGACGACGAATCCTGCTCAAGTACAAGTGAGTGAATCGCCTTGACCGCTTGGTAACCAGACAAGAAAGGCAATGATGGATTCCGAATTCAATACGCCGAACGATGATCTGAATACTGACGACCGACTCAGAACCCTCATATCTGAACTGTCGCTAGAGGAAAAGGTTCTTTTGCTCACTGGTCGGGATTTTTGGACGACCTGGTCTCTGGAAAAGATCGGGCTTCGACGCATGCTCTTTTCTGACGGCCCCTCCGGCGTGAGGGGGTGAGGAGTGGGATGAGCGGAAGCCTTCCATGAACTTCCCCTCAGCTACGGCTATTAGCGCGTCTTGGGATCCTTCCATTGCGCGCCGCCTCGGTGCGGCTTCAGCTGTTGAGGCCCGCCGTAAGGGCGTCGACGTGGTTCTCGGCCCGACCATCAACCTGCACCGTTCTCCACTGGGTGGCCGTCACTTTGAAGCATTCAGCGAAGATCCCGTGCTTACCGCTGAGCTTGCTGCTGCATACGTCGCAGGCGTTCAGCGCAACGGAGTTGGGGCCACTCCGAAGCATTACATCGCTAATGATTCGGAAACGGACCGATTCACTGTTGATGTGAAAGTCGACGAGCGGACTTTGCGAGAGCTCTATCTCCTGGCATTTGAGAAAGCCATCGTTGAGTCGAGGGCGTGGCTTGTGATGAGTGCTTACAACTCAATCAACGGTGTCACGGCGACCGAAAATCACCTGCTCGAAGCGCCTCTCAATAGCGAGTGGGGCTTTGACGGTGTGGTTATCAGCGACTGGACCGCAGTTCGTAGCCTCCGTAGCGCCAACGCCAGCCAAGATCTAGCGATGCCGGGCCCAGATGGACCCTGGGGCGAAGCGTTGGTGGCTGCGGTGCAATCAGGTGAAGTGTCTGAGGCCCCAGTGGACCGCAAAGTACTTCGCATCCTAAAACTTGCAGCACGAGTGGGAGCGCTTAAGGGTTTCGAACCGGTTCACACTGAGCTCGTCGACACCGAAGACCTCGTCGCGTTTGCGCGTGAGGCGTCGATCGCCGGCACTGTCATGGTGAAGAATGATGGCATCCTTCCACTGAATCTGGACGAAGACACGAAAGTGGCGGTTATTGGCCACAATGCCCGCTTTGCGCGCACTCAGGGAGGCGGGTCAGCAACCGTTATCCCAGAGCGCGTTGTGACCCCACTTGAAGGCATTCAGGAAGTGTTTGGTTCGGACAACGTCACCTATAGTGCTGGTGCGATTGTTCAGGACGGGATTAACGAGCTACCGCTGGAACACATCACTCACCCGCACACCGGCAAACCGGGAATGAGGGTCGAGTTCGTGGAGCCCGACGGTCAAGTGCTCTTCGCTGAAGACCGCCTTTCTACCTCGCTCGTGTGGTTCGGAGGGGACGCTCCCATTTCGTCCGCCTCAAAGATCCGATTTCACACCGAGTACGCGCCGGAAGAAACCGGAACCATCCACCTCGGGTTCTCAAGCGTTGGACATGGACGGATCTTCGCGGACGGTGAACTTCTCCGCGAGGCAACTGTAGATCCCGTTGGCACGGATTTAGGCGCTGCCTTGCTGGCGCCACCAGGAGTTTCAGCGCCGGAGACAGTAAAGCAGGGGATCCCTCTTGAGATTCTGATTGAAATTACACCTCGCTCGAACGCAGAGTTGTCCAACACCCTCGGTGTGACTATTGGTCTAGAGCCGAAAGACACTGACCCTGATGAGCTGATACGTGAGGCTACAGAGGCGGCCCGCGCCGCGAATGTGGCCATCGTCGTCGTAGGAACTAACTCCAAAGTGGAGTCCGAAGGATACGACCGAACCTCACTAGCACTGCCCGGAATGCAAGATCGTTTGGTGTCCGAGGTTGCAGCGGCCAATCCTCGCACCGTGGTTCTGGTTAATGCAGGATCGCCGGTACTGATGCCGTGGCGAAATGACGTTGCCGCCACCCTGATTGGATTCTTCGGCGGTCAAGAATTCGGACATGCCTTCGCCGATATTCTCAAGGGGGTAGCAGAGCCAGGCGGCAGACTGCCCACCACGTGGCCGGCCAACGAAGAAGATGTACCAGTCATCAATGTGACGCCGGAATCCAATGGGACTCTGACTTACAACGAAGGAATTCACATTGGCTACCGCGCCTGGCTCAAAGCCGGCGCCGAACCAGCCTATGAGTTTGGATTCGGTCTCGGTTACACAGACTGGACTCTCGATTCCCTCGAGATACCTGAGAACCTAACAGCCGGTGAAGTTAGCTCGATCAGCATCACCGTGACGAATGTGGGATCCCGCGCGGGAAAGACCGTCGTTCAGGTGTATGCGGAGAAACCCGACTCAGCAGTTGATCGCCCAGTGCGATGGCTCGTAGCCTCCGCACCTGTGTGGGCCGATGCTGGCGAAACCGTAAACCTCACGGTGAAACTTCCAACGCGTCTGCTGGCCTACTGGGAAGACCGCTGGGTTTACGAATCCGGCGAGTACATCCTCCACGTTGGTACGTCGGTCACCAAGCTGGCACTTCACGCAAAGGTTGATTTGGTTGCGGGATAGTTGCGGGAGGCCCTGAGGACCTGAGCGTTGCGAATTGCGGGTGGAACGGATTGACGGGGGAGCGCAGACAAAACTGCGGCATCCGTTTGACCGGCTAATCTGGAAGAAAACAATCAGGGGAAGGTGTAGAGCGATCTACTCATCAATTGTGCGGCGGGCAAAACCGGCCACCATCATTCTGGAATTACTATTGGTGGCTTTAGCGGTCTGGTTGATTCTCAACAAGAATCCCACCGGCTTGGACTTGGAGGTTTATCGTGAGGGCGGACTGGCTCTACTTAACAATCCTTCCTCACTCTACGACCCGTATTTAGGTGCCGTAGGTGACCCCGGTCTGCCGTTTACTTACCCACCATTCGCCGCACTCCTGTTTGTGCCGATCGCGCTTGTGCCCTTCTCGGTTGCTTACCTCATCTCCAATGTGGCATCAATTATTGCGGTGCTCTATGTGGGTAAGGATCTTTCCGAGCGACTAGTGGCCAGATGGCCGCAATTGCAGCCGTGGGTCACCACGCTCACGGTCAGTGCCGTCATGATGATTTCCGGTCCGTTCAGGGACACCATTGGCTTCGGGCAAATCAATATCTTGATCTTCGCGGCGTGCTACCTCACGTTTGTGAAGTTCAAGTCGTTGACGCCGTTCGTGATCACCGTTGGTGTCTTCGCTGGTATCAAGCTGACACCCATTGCGTTCCTGATCCTCCCGTTCGCCATGAAGAAGTGGCGTGCTGTTGCAATCGGTATTGCTGCTTTCATTGGAACGCAGCTCATTGGCTTCATCGCATCCTCGCAGAACACCATTCACTATTGGACCGACGTGCTCCGCGATCCCTCGCGTGTGGGCGGCATTGACTACATCGATAACGTCTCCATTCAGGCCGTCCTTGAACGTGCGGGTCAATCGCAAGCGCTGTGGTTTGTCATCGCGCTCATTGTGGGCCTTTCCTTCGTTGCGTTGCTCTGGAAGGTCGCGCCTCATTTGGACCGCGTTGCTCTCCTTGGAATCGCGTCTGCCTGCCCCGTCTTGGTATCGCCCGTGAGCTGGTCTCATCACTGGGTGTGGTGGCCCGTTATTGCCTATGGCTGGATTTCACTTGTGGCATCGGCTCCGAAGGCAGTGAAATATCTCACGTGGGCGCTGACTGCGCTTTCTTCCCTTGCGCTGATTCTTTCGCCTAAGTACGTCTCGCTTATGTTTGGTGTCTACGCGGATGGGGAAGTAGTTCCGGCCTGGGGTTACATCGCCCCAACATTGCCTGTTATTGCCAACATTATTTGCCTCTACTTGGGCTTTTTCGCGCGCCAGAATGCGCCTGGAGGGCAGCCGGACGCACACTCCGATCAAAGGGCCACCGCCTAGTCAGACCATCGCTGGGGCCGAGGGTGGCCGCTGGACGTCACCTCGGGGCGCCGCGGAGGTAAGGCTTTGAACATCACTCTCGCCGGTTGAAAATAAGTGGGAACTATTCTCATTATCCATGCGTTTGCATATATCGATGGCCCATCATGACAGCCCGAAAAGGTTCTGACTGCCAGGCTATCTGTCCGCAGGCGAAGGCATTGCGGAGTGATTTTACAAAGAGGCTAAAAATGTCTGACATCAAAGTCGCTATGGTCACCGGTGCAGCTCAGGGTATCGGTCGCGGTATCGCGCTGAAGCTCGCTGCTGACGGATTCGATATTGCTGTTGCCGATATGGCATTCCAGGAAGAAAAGGGTCGCGGCGTCGTCGCCGAGATTGAAGCGTTGGGCCGCAAGGCAATCTTCGTTTCTGCCGACGTTTCCAAGCGTGAAGAGGTTGCCGCAGCTGTAGACAAGGCTGCTGCAGAGCTGGGAAGCTTCGACGTCATGGTTAACAACGCTGGCATCGTGGGCCAGGTTGCTCCGATCGCTGAGATCACCGAAGAGTCGATGCAGAAGGTCTTCGCTGTCAACGTGAACAGCGTCCTGTGGGGAATCCAGGCTGCCGCTGCAAAGTTCATTGAGCTTGGCAAGAAGGGCCGCATTATTTCTGCTGCCTCCATCGCAGCCATCAAGGGCTTCCCAATTCTTGCCCCATACACGGCTTCCAAGTTTGCCGTCCGCGGTATCACACAGGTTGCCTCGCAGGAACTCGCCGTGCACGGCATCACCGTCAACGCCTACGCTCCTGGCATCGTTGGCACCAGCCTCTGGGAAGATCTCGACAAGAAGCTTGCCGCAATCACTGGCAAGCCTGTTGGTCAGAACCTCAAGGAGAATGTGGACAGCATTAGCCTTGGCCGCATCGAAACCCCTGAAGACGTCGCCGGCGTTGTGTCGTTCTTCGCAAGCCCTAACGCTGAGTATGTCACCGGTCAGGTTCTCCTGGTTGACGGCGGAATGCTCTACAACTAATCCACTCATTTCCGGAGTTGTCCGCCAGTGACGGAAACCGGTAGAGGGCATCTGCAGGCCGCCATCCTCATTTCTGGATGGCGGCCTTCGCTCGTCCAAAACTGCTTCAGCACGTTTTCGCCCACAATTTCTATGCATCGTAGAAGTTTGGCAGAATGTCCCCATGGCCAGTCCCACCGCTCCTCGCGTAGTGCGTGGACTGACGACTGCGCTGATGGCAACACTCGTTGCGCTGATTGCCCACCTAGCTGGTGGGGGCGATATGCCGGGACTGGCAGGTATTGCCGTTCCGTTTCTGTTGTCCCTCCCTTTTTCACTGGCTCCTGCGGGCAAAAAGCTTTCAGTGGTGCGAACGTCGCTCGCGGTGGCCATTAGCCAAATTCTTTTCCACGCACTCTTCGTGCTTGGAACTCCGATTCCAGCGTCGCCGTCGTCTGAGGCGTCTTTGATCGGCGCACACGCGCATCATGGTACGTACGCCCCGGCTCTCGCAGATAGCCATATCAGCTTGTTGAGCGCAGGGGAAACCATGTGGGCCGGCCACGTGCTTGCTGGTGCTATCACGGTGGCCTATTTGCTGGGCGGCGATCAGCTGTTGCGCCAGCTTCGTTCTCTTCCAGCCTGCTTAGATTGCGTCACTCGGCGCCTTTTGCGGCTCTTCTTGGCCGTTTTTGCTCCGGTCGGCACAGTTCCTGCCGTGCCGGCTACGGACACGCACGTTTCGCTGGCTTCGCAGACAGTTCTGCGGTCAGTACGACGACGTGGCCCGCCTTTCATTCTCGCCGCTTAGTTCCGGCCAACATCCATTTTTAGAGCCGTTCCACGCGCAGGGCATCGCTATGCTCCCGTGGTTTGTTGGCGTCCACTTTTTGGTTTGAAAGGCACTACCTTGACCCGCAATTCCTTCACTCTTTCCTTCAGCAAACTCTCTGCAGGGGCGGCCATCATGGCGCTCGCACTCAGCGGTTGCTCCGCTGGTAGCGGCGGGACCAATACTCAGCCCGCGTCAAACGCCTCAACCTCCTCCACTTCCTCCGCCTCGGCGGCAAGACTCAGCGTCAAAGACCCTTGGATCAAGGCCGTTAGCTCCGGTATGACCGCAGGTTTCGGCATCATCTCCAACACCACGGATCAGCCGTTGCAGATTGTGGCGGCATCGTCAGAGGTAGCCGCCGAGATCCAGCTTCATGAGACCACTGCGGGATCAGGCGGAACCATGACCATGCGCGAAGTCGACGGCGGCTTCACTATCCCCGCACAGGGTGACGTGGTTCTAGCGCCCGGTGCGAACCATCTGATGTTCATGGGCGTGAAATCCGCACTGAACGCAGGGGATGACGTCACCATCACGTTGACGTTTGCAGATGGATCGACGTTTACGTACACAGCTCCTGTCAAGGACTTCGCAGGAGCCAATGAGAACTATGAGCACTAATCCAGCATCTATAAGCCGTCAGGGCCCCACTCGTCGCAGACTCCTCCTCGGCGGGGGAGCGGCAGGTGTGGGAGTCCTCGGGACGCTGTCAGCTCAGCAGCTTGTTGCTCCGTCGTCGGCTGCCGAAACGCAGACTCCGCTAAATGGCGAAGAGCGCATTCCGTTCTTTGGCGATCATCAGGCGGGAATCACCACCGCTCCGCAGGCGCACGCGCTCTTCGTTGCACTGACGCTCGCACGGGCCACCGACGGCGCGGGGCTGAAACGAATGTTCAGGCTCATCTCTGACGACGCGGCTCGTCTCACCCAAGGACAGCCTGCGCTTGCAGATACCGAGCCCGAGCTTGCGCAGAACCCTGCCCGGCTCACTATCACTTTCGGGGTGAGCCGCCACGCGGTCCAGCTTGCCGGAAAACAACCGCCGAATTGGCTCAAGGATCTTCCAGCCTTCAGCATTGATCGTTTGGAAAAGAAGTTCTCGGGTGGCGACATCTTCATCCAGTTCGCCTCCGATGACCCGCTGATTGTGGCGCATGCATCGCGGATGATCCTTAAAGACGCGCGTCGCTTCGCCAGCATCGCCTGGTCCCAGCGAGGATTCCGTCGCGCCCACGGAAGCGTGACCGCAGGAACCACCATGCGTAATCTGTTCGGCCAAGTGGACGGCACCAGCAATCCGCAGCCCAGCGACCCCGACTTCGATGCCTTGGTCTGGGAACCGCAAGGCTGGCTACGGAACGGAAGCAGCGTCGTCGTCCGCAAAATCAGTATGGATCTGGATAAATGGGACGAACTGGACCGTAGCGGGCGCGAGCAATCCGTGGGTCGCTACTTATCAAACGGGGCGCCGCTCACGAGCTCCCCGCATGACCCGGCTGCGGAGTTTGAGGTCCCGAACTTCGAGGCAACCACGGCTGGGGGATTGAAAGTTATTCCGGAGTTCTCCCACGTGGCACGCTCGCGTAGTGCGGTTCCGGGTGAGCGGATTCTTCGCCGTTCCTACAATTACGACGACGCTCCCACCGGTTCGGAGGTCTCTAACGCCGGCTTGATCTTCATTTCGTATCAAGCCGATGTTGATCGACAATACGTTCCCCTGCAGCACCGCCTAGATGAACTGGACCTACTGAATCAGTGGACCACGCCTATCGGGTCGGCGGTCTTCGCGATATTGCCGGGGTGCCATGAAGGAGGGTTCGTGGGCGAAACGCTCTTTGGGTAGCTCGTTACCTCAACATGAAGGCGATTCTCCACACCCTTTTGGTGATTTGAATAGTTGTTGGTTCAATGAACTTTTCATCGCTTAAAAATAATGTTTGGGGAATTAATGATTTTCAAAGAGACATCCGTGAGCTCTAGGCTCATGGCCGGTCTGGCCATCGGGTCGCTGTTGCTCACGGGCTGTTCCGGCGGCGCAGGCAACTCTGCCAGCGCCGCCTCGGCATCCGGGGAATCTGCTAGTCAGGCGGCAATTGCCGCGCAGCAAGGACAGAGAGAGGCTGCTAGCAACGATGGCGATCAGTCCTACGAGGACACCGGAACTGTCATCCGTGTGATCGATGGCGACACCGTAGACGCCACCGTGAACGGAGCCGAGACCCGTATTCGACTTCTCAACATTGATACGCCAGAAACCAAGCACCCAAACGAGCCCATCCAGTGCTTGGGTCCCGAGGCGACGGAGTATCTTGAAAGCCGGCTCGCGCCCGGCGACGAGATCGGGCTCGAGTATGACGTTGAACGACTAGACCGTTATGGTCGCACTCTTGCAGGCGTCTACGAATCCGGAACGCTCGTCAACGCCGACATCGCAGCCATGGGACTCGGCGTAGCGGTGCTGTTTGAGCCCAACCGACGTTTCTATCAAGAAGTGTTGGAAGCTCAGAAGAAGGCTGAAGATCAGGGTGCGGGACTATTCAACCCGGCCATTGACTGCACGCTTCCAGGTCAACTTGCTGGACCGTTGGCGCCGCTTGAAGCCGCACCGGTGGATCCCACGAGCATCGCAACTGCGGCTGCCGCGCTGGCCTCGATCGATGTCTCCATCAAAACCGCCAAGCGTCTCATCGGACTGATTGGTTCGGCCGTACCGGGACCGGAGGCAGCTAATCGGCCTCTCTACGGAGTTAACAAGGCTTTAGGAACCAGCGACGCTGGCCGAGCGCAGAAGGCGCTCGCATCGGGACAGAAGTCTCGTGCATCCATCAACGCAAAGCTGGAAAAGTTGCAAGCGGCAGCGCAAGCGAAGAAGGAAGCTGCCGAGCGTAAAGCGGCGGCGGCAGCCGAAGCCAAGCGACAAGCAGCCGCAGCTGCAGAAGCGAAGAGGCAAGCCGTGATTCGAGCTGAAGCCCAACGAAAAGCCGCCGTTGCGGCCGAGGCAGAACGAAAAGCTGCGGCGGCGGCTGAAGCACGTCGCCAGGCCGCTGCTGCAGAAGCTGCTCGTCAGGCTGCCGCTGCTGAGGCGGCCCGTCGGGCCCAGCAGCAACAGCAGCAACAACAACAGCAACCGCGGCAACAACCATCCAACCCTTACCCGGGCTACACCGGGCCACGTTGCTACGCTCCCGGCGGGCAATCCTGGAAGCCGTGCCCCTAACCTCGCCTCAGCGGTAAATTCAGAGCGCTAAACAGGGGTGCTGATAACTAAATGACGACGACGCAAGCCGAGGAGATCCGCGCGTCGTTGCTTGTGTAGGGCGTCAATACCCCCGAATGCTATGTACCAAGTGGGCGTCGCATAGAGCACAACGTCGATTCAACAAAGAAAGAGGAGGAGCCTGATGGCTCCTCCTCTTTCTTACGTCAGGGGGCGAAAACTAGGCAAGCTTGGAAACGGCTCCGCTACGGTTCGCGAATGCAGCCTGGTCGATGGAGTACTTTCCTGGGCCAACAAGAGCCAAAGTGACGGCTACGACAGCAAGAATAAGAACCAGCTCGTAGCCGCCCTTTTCTGCGTAGATGCCAGCGCCAGCGTGCACCATGAAGAGTGCGCCGAGCATCTGAACGGTAGCAAGAATTGCTACTGGGCGGACCAAGAATCCGATGATCAAGAGGATGCCGCCAACAATTTCAAAGGTCGCAACAAGGGGAGCAACGAATTCTGCTGCTGGAATACCCATCTGAACGAAGGCGCCTTGCGTTCCAGGGATCGTGTATTCGCTGTATTTCTGGAGTCCATGCGCAACCATGATGAAGCCGAGCGCGAGGCGAAGAACAAGACGTGCTACGTGCTGAAGTGTTTGTGATGAAGTCATATCACCACAGTAGAGGCGTTTGATTGAACTTTCAACTAATGAAACTTCAATCAATGAGTCGCTTGTGTCATACCAAAAGACCGAACGTCAACGCGAGGACGCTCAAGAGCGGAAAGAGACCCTGCTTGATATCGGCGGACGCCTTGTCTGGACTCGACGCCAGCAGCACCAAAGCGGCGGCCACCATGGAGCCCGCGCCTGCGAAGATGAGCGCTGCACCGACGGCAAGATTGCCAGAGACAAAAATACAATTCCCGTAACAGTCACGATGGCAAGGAACAGATTGTAGAAGCCCTGATTGAAGGCCATTTCCTTGGTAGCCAGCGCTTCGGCCTCGCTGATCCCGAACGTGGCTCGTATTTTGGGCTTAGTCCACGCCACCGATTCCATGTAAAAGATATAGACATGCAGGAGAGCGGCGAGCCCGCCCAGTACCAGTGCAACAACAGTCATTTCAGTACTCCTTGAGGCGGGATGATGTTCACACTTCACCATGAAGATCCTGGTAAGACAACACGGGCGAGATGACATATTCTCAACGCGTGCAAAATGATTCATTGAACGTTGCTGAACGTAGCGCCACTGTCGCCGTGATTGGTGCCGGTCAAGCGGGCCTTTCTGCCGGCTTCCATCTCAAAAAGCGGGGGTTCTTAAGCGCACTCGGTGCCCCGTCAGAGACGACACAAGGCACTGCCGAGCTGGCGGTGGACTCAGAAAAGACCTTCGTGATGTTTGACGCTAATCCTGCGCCCGGGGGAGCCTGGCAGCATCGTTGGGATTCTTTGCTCATGGACTCTGTTAACGGGATCTTCGATCTTCCGGGTTTTCCGCAGCCACCAGCAGATCCGAAGAGCCGCAGCAACGAAGCAGTTCCCGCGTACTTCGCTGCATTTGAGCAAGAATTCCAGCTACCCATTCAGCGTCCGGTTACCGTCAACACCGTCACGAGAGATCAGCTCACCCAAGAGTTTGTCATTGACACGACTGCTGGAACATGGCGGGTCAAAGCGCTCATCAATGCGACGGGGACGTGGGATAACCCCCGGATTCCGGAGATTCCAGGCCTTGAGACGTTCACCGGCTTGCAGTTGCACACGCATGAGTATCAATCTGCGGAGGTGTTCAGTGGAAAGCGCGTCGCCGTCGTAGGCGCAGGAATTTCCGCGATCGAGCATTTGGCGGAAATTTCGGAGATGACGACGACGCTGTGGTACGTCCGTAGGACCCCCGATTTCCGTACGGATAAATTTGAGCCCGAAGTGACGGGTCGAGAAACCATCGCGAAAGTCGTGGCTGATGTTGAAGCCGGTAAGCCGACCGGCAGTGTGGTGTCCTACACGGGACTCTCGCTTGAAAACAAGTACGCCAAACAAGCCAAGGCTAACGGGGCGCTGGACTGGCGCAAGATGTTTACAGCAGTGGAACCCTGCGGGGTCCGCGAGGCTGACGGTACGTTTACCAGCGTGGACGCCATCATGTGGGCGACGGGTTTCAAGCCGGCTATCCATCACCTTGACCCGTTGAACCTCCACAATGATTTGGGTGGTATTCAGCTTGAAGGCACCCACCCGGTCGGTGAACCACTCATCCACCTCATTGGTTTCGGTCCGTCATCGTCCACCGTGGGTGCAAACCGCGCCGGCCGAGCCGCTGTGGCATCCCTTGCTCGAGAGCTAGCCGCACAACAAACGGTTGGAAGTCGATAGGCGAAACGTCAGTCCCGGGAAGTCGGAAACAGTCTCGGCACCAGCCGAACACCAAGAATGAGCAAACTGAGTTCCACGAAGGATTGGGTCACCACCGTGAGGCTCGCGAGCTCCCAGCCTGCCGGTAATGCAAGTGCTAGAGGCAGCACTACAAACGAATTGCGTGTCAGCAAGGTGAAAGCGAGGGTCCGCCCGTGGGTCGCTGGAAGTCGCACGCTCCGGGCGAGAACAAGCGCCAGCGTAAGGGCGAGGACCGCAAACGCGATACTCGCAACCACCACAGTCCAGAGCACATCGATTGACGCTACCCAGGTCACACCATTGGCCGCCGCTACGCACAGGATGAGCAAAGCCAAGACCGGAACCGGCATCCATGCCAGCCCGCTCTGGATTCGTCGCCCTGCAGGGAGCATGAAGACAGTGCGTTCGCAGATCGCTGCCAAGATCAGCGGCACCACTAAAAGCAACACCACCGGCGTCAGCGTGCTGAAGGAAAGAGGCGGCGTCACACCTTCGGTCACCAGCGGTAGGTAGATCGGCAAGAGCAACAGTTGTAGCAACAGATTCACGGGCGTCAGGCTCACGGCCCGCGGCATATCGCCCCCACCCAAGTGCGTGAAGGTCAAGAACCAGTCAGTGCACGGCACCAAAAGGACCAACGCCAGACCCCACTGCATCGCAGGAACCGAAGGCAGTAATTGCACTAGCAACCACACCAGAATCGGAACCAGCACAAAGTTCGCAAGCAGCGCCGTCGTCATAAAGCGGACGTCCTTGAATGCCGAAGGTATCAGCGCAAAAGGGGTTTGTGCGAAGGTTGCAAACAGCAAAACCGCCAGGAGCGGCCATACCAATATTTCGGCGATTCCCCGCGCACCACGGGCCAAGAACGCCAAGCCAAGCCCCAGACAGAAGCCCGCAACATAGAACCACAGCTGGTGTCGCTCAAGCCGATCCCGAGTCAGCGCCGTCACCTACAACAGGCCCGTCTCTTGGCCTACGCGCACCGCGCGAGCTCGACTATCCACCCCTAGTTTCGTAAAAACATGCACTAAATGGCTTTTCACGGTGGCCTCAGAAACAAACAGCGCCTTGGAAATATCCTTATTGGACTCTCCCAAGGCCACGTGCTGCAACACTTCTAGCTCGCGATCCGTCAGCTTCGGCAACGGTGCACGCAGCCCCTGCATGACGCGTGCTGAAAGCTCCGGCGGCATGAATAGTTCCCCGCGAGCGGCCACATCGATGGCGCGAACAATGGTCTCCGGCGAGACATCTTTCAGCAAGTATCCGGCGGCGCCTGCTTCGAGCGCACCCAGCACTTCGGCATCGCGATCAAACGTGGTCAAAATCAGCACTGCGGGCGGCTGCGGGAGGGCACGAAGCGCGCGGGTTGTCGCGAGACCGTCCATTCCATCGCCGAGGCGCAGATCGCACAGCACCACGTTCGGGTGGATGGCGGCAGCGAGTTCGAGCGCTTCCTCACCGGTTCCGGCCTCACCCACCACTTCCACCGAATCGTGCGCGTCGATGACTGCACGCAAACCGGTGCGCACCACAGGGTGGTCATCCACCAGCATGACAGTTGCGACCATCAGAAATCCTTTCGAAGCGGTACGTGAGCACTGATAACGGTGCCTTCGCCGGGTGTGCTTTCAAGATCCAGTCCGCCGCCGAGCTCCCGCAAGCGCGAGCGCATGAATTCCAGACCATAGCCGGAGTTGTCCGAGCGTGACGTGCCTGCGAGCGCGGTGGTGTCCATGCCTTTGCCGTCGTCCAGAATATCTAGCCGTACGGTATCGGCGGCATCTACCAAGCTGACGACGACGAAGCTTGCGTGCGCGTGTTGCTTAACGTTGGCGAGGGCTGATTGGGTGATTCGCATCAGGACCACGTTGACTTCGGGGGAGAGCGCGGGGACCGTTGCGTCGATGTTCAGTTCTATGCGTAAACCGGTGTCTTGGCGGAAGCGATCGACGATACGACGAAGTGCCTCACCCAGAGCGTGATCTTCTAGCTCGGTGGGAGCGAGGGCTGCAACGATTCGACGTACATCGGCCAGGGACTCTCGAGCAATGGTCTCGATCTGGCTGAGCGCCGTTTGCGAGGGGTCGTCCTTTGCTTTTGCGCCTTCTGCGAGCGCGAGCATGCGGATGGAAGTCAACGATTGCGCCACGGTGTCATGGAGGTCTCGGGAGATGCGCGTGCGCTCTGACATGGCGCCGGCTTGATGCTGGGACAACGCGAGTTCGTCTTGGAGTCCCAGGAGCTCCGTCTGCGTGCGCTGCAAGGTGGTGACGAGTGCCTCGCGTTCGCGAGCGTCCTTGAGTAATTCGAGGTAGCCGCGGGAAATCACCAGTGCGAACACACCGCCGATGAGCGGTCCAAAGACATTTGCGTAGCTTGTGGTGCCGTGGTGCATCACGGGGGCCAGCACCACAACAAGGAACACGGCGAGAGAGAACGCAATCGAGGTTCGCCACCGCAACAGGTGCCCCGCGAGTAGCCACAGCAAGAACGCCACCCACACGAACTCAGCAGATACCACCACGCACCCCACCCAGACCAGGGAGAGAACAAGGAGCCACAGGTGCGGGCGTCGTCCGCCGCCTCGATGGGGTGCTGCTTGCACACCGAAGAAGTAGCACGCCAGGAAGAGTCCGGCCGCGCTCAGGACAAGTGCTGGATGAGTGCCATCGGTGATTGCCCTGATCGCGGCAACCGCCGGAAGCACCACCGCGATGACGTGTTGGCCAAGACGCATGCCGGACACCGCCCGAGCCTCGGTGAAAGGCGCGAGCGGTGTCTTGAATCCCTGATCACTGGTTGAAACCAGCGATGCTGAGTTCTTATCTTCCAACGAACTGGGGGGTTGTTGCCGGGTTGTCATGAGTTGAGTCTTTCACTTCCGCGCCGTGCACGGAGTGAGGATCGTCGCGTCGTGAGCTGTGGGGGCCTCCCGCAGCAAGCTTTCCGGGCCACCACATGGCCTCACCCACCAGGCTAAAGAGCGCCGGTACCAACACGGTGCGCACTACTAGGGTGTCGACAACTACTCCGAGGCCCACAATCAGCCCGAGCTGCCCCAGCGTTACGAGCGGGAGGACGCCGAGTGCCGCGAACACTCCGGCCAGGACAATGCCCGCGCTCGTGATGACGCCACCGGTTCCGGTGACAGCGCGAACCATTCCAGCTCGCGTGCCGTACAGCAGAGATTCGTGGCGCGCGCGGTGCACCAAGAAGATCGTGTAGTCAATGCCCAAGGCAACCAAGAACAAGAACGCCAAGAGCGGCACTTGAAGATCAAGCGCTGGCTGGTTGAACAGCTGCCTGCTCAGCCATGAGCCTGCACCGATCGCCGCGAGCGCACTCAACGAGTTCACGATTACCAAGAGCACCGGTGCCACGATGGAACGGAGCAAGAGCACGAGCACCGCTAGACATACTGCGAGTACCAGCGGAACCACCAGCAGGAAGTCTGCAAGATTGCCGCTTCGGGCATCGGCATCCGTGGCAATGGCGCCGCCCACCAGAGCGTTAGCACCTGGTACCTCATGGACGGCGTCGCGTAGCTCATTCACCAGCGTGAGGCTCTCGGGAGTACCCGTAGCGTAGTCTCCGGTGACGGTGATTTTAGAGAGCGCGCCATCCGCTGATTCTCCGGTGATATTTGCGCGTACGACGCCGCCTACTTGCGCGGCGCGGTCTGCGACGGCTTGCGCTTGAGTGGAGTCGGCGACGATCAGCAGAGGCTGCGCCTCGCCGGGGGAGAAGTGCTGGGAGAGGACTTGGAGTCCTGCCGCAGATTCTGAGGGTTCACGGAACTTCTCGAGCTGGTTCAAGCCCACGGAGGTACCCAACAGTCCGGCCGTCATGACGGCCAGAAGGCTGACGGCACTCAACAGACTCACCAGAGGCTTGCGGACCACGGTGCTAGCGATGCGATGCCACACGGAGTTCGTCTCGACGTTCGTTTCAACGCTTGTATCAACCGCTGGGGAGGCCGTGGTTGACGTGTTGCTGGAAGCAAGTGCTTGGACGCGTGGAATGAATGGCCAGAATACCTTTCGCCCCACAATGGCAAGGACCGGCGGAAGCGCGAAAAGTACTGCCACAAGCGCGATCACCAACCCTGCTGCCGAAGCGACTCCCAAACCACGAGTGCCCGGGATAGTCGCGAAGACCAAGGTAGCCAGTGCCACCACCACGGTGAGGTTGGAGGCAAGGATGGCCGGAGCCGTGTGCTTCCATGCCGCGCCCAGTGCCGTGCGGTGGTTGGCGTGGAGACGAAGCTCTTCACGGTAACGAGAGATCAACAAGAGCGCGTAGTTTGTTCCCGCACCGAAAACCAGAACACTAATAATGCCGGCATCAAACTGCAGGTTTGCTTGGGCACCCAACCAGGCGGTGACATTGCTGGCCAACTGATCTGCGAGTGCCACCACTACCAACGGAATCAGCCAGAGAACCGGGGACCGGTAGGTGAGGATGAGCAACACGGCCACGATGGCGATCGTGACGAGCAACAAGCGAAGATCGGCACCTTCGAAGGCTCCGGCGATATCCGCGCCAAACGCCGGCCCGCCAGTCACCAACAAGGAAGCACCCTCGAGTGCCGCAGACTGATCCTTCTGCTCAGCTAAGAAGCTTCGCAATTCCTTGAGATGCTCCGCATTCTCAGTGTTATCTCCTGTCATCACCATGGGAGCAACAATGACCGCGGCCTTACCATCCTCGCTCGGAACCGGACCGGTCGCAGGCAGGCCAGTCTCTTCAGAAAGAGCCGACGTCAGGCTCGTGGAAGCCGCCATGACAGCGGGACTCAACGCTGCGTCGTCGTCCTGGGAAATCACCACAATCACAGACTGCTGATCCGCGTTAGGAAAAGTATCCAGAATGTCCGCAACGCGAGCGGACTCAGAGGTGAGCGGCGCCGTCGCACTCAATGACGGAGCCGTAGCCCGCCCAAAGAACCCAAACAGGGCCACAAACGTCACAATGCTAATGAGCGCCCAAACCCACGCGCCACGGCGCGAGGTGAGCGTGCGGGGGAGAGCACGAATTTTTTCCATACTCACCATTTCAGCGATAAACCGCCCTTACTCACATCGCCTATCCGGTTGCATTCGGTATGCAACTTTTGATGGAGACGAGAGGCTTAAGCGCTCGCAGAAACCGAGGATTTCCACGTTGACGCGTGCAATTCCGGAACCACGTCTCGACCGCGCGATGCCCGCAGAGCCCACAGGATCGCCACGATGTCCACGAGCTCTTGCATCCACGCCCCCACGATCGCCGGAAGGTTTCCCACGGCAGCGATCAACATGAAGGCAAGACTCAGTGCGATGCCCGCGGCAATCGCTTGAAGCGCCACGTTGACAGTCTCGCGACCCACCACCATGGCGTGAGCCACCCGCGAAATGTCATCGCGCAAGATCACCACGTCAGCGGACTCGCTTGCTGCCGTAGCCCCGCGAGCGCCCATCGCAATGCCCACGTCCGCCGCGGCAAGAACCGGGGCGTCGTTGACGCCGTCGCCCACCATCACCACTGGCCGCTTGGTGATGTTCTTGACTTCTTCCACCTTGTCAGCGGGCAAGCAGTTTGCGCGAACACGATCGATGCCCAACTGAGCGGCAACATGTTCGGCAGTGGCAATGTCATCACCGGTGAGCATCGTGAAGTGCTGGATACCGTGGTGCTTGAGAATTTCTAGAGTTTCGGCGGAGTTCTTCCGGATCTGGTCTTTGAGAATCAGTGCACCCGCATTGCGGCCGCCCACAGCCACGTAGATTGCCAGCTCGCCGGGACTGAGTGCCGTGCGCGGGATGGCGGCACCCACAATCTGTTCGATGAACGTTCGTTTGCCGACAGCTACGTCGCGGCCGTCCACGACCGCCTGCACACCCTTAGCGGTGGATTCGAGCGCGGATTCGGGGGCCATGAGATGGACGCCGCGAGCTTCGGCGCCCTTGATGACCGCTGTTGCCAACGTGTGAGAGGACGATTGTTCGGCGGACGCCGCGAGCCTCAAGAGCTCGTTCTCTGTCAAGCCGGCACCTTGAGCTCGGGGCGTGGCTCGAACGGCAACCAACGACGGTTGGCCATACGTGAGCGTTCCGGTTTTATCGAAAGCAAAAGAGCGCGCACGGTGAAATTTTTCGAGGGTGGCTGAGTTCTTGATGATCGCGCCGCCGCGAGCCGAACGGCTCATTCCAGCCATGAACGCCACGGGAGCCGCGATGATGAGGGGGCACGGAGTGGCAACCACCAAGACTTCCGCAAATCGCACCGGGTCGCCGGAGAACCACCACGCCATGCCCGCAATCAAGAGCGAAATCAGCGTGAAGGGAACCGCGAAGCGATCGGCCAGCCGAACCATGGGAGCTTTGCTCGACGCTGCCTCTTCAACCAATGCAACGATGTGCTGGTATTGGCTCTCTTGAGCGGACCGCGTTGCCGTGATGGTGACGGCCGCCGAGCCGTTGACCACGCCAGAGAGCACTTCATCGCCGCGGCGCAATTCCACGGGAAGGCTTTCGCCGGTGAGCGAGGATTCATCAAACTCGCCAGACTCAGAATCAAGGGTCCCATCGACTGGAACCACTTCGTTGGCTCGCACCAGCACGCTGTCTCCGGGGGACAAATCCTCGATAGGAACAACGGTCACGGTGCCGTCCACGCTCATACGGTTTGCTGTTTGGGGTGCCTTCGCCAACAGCGCCGTGAGGTCTCGTGTTGCTCGATGGGCTGCATAGTCTTCGAGGGCTTCACCGCCGGTCAACATGAGCACGATGACCAGGGCTGCCCAATATTCGCCGACAGCGACAGCTGCCGAAATTGCCGTAATGGCTAGCAGATCAACACCGAAGGAACCTGACCGCAATTCCTTGATCATGCCTATGAAAGAACGGCCGGCCATCAGAAGGGCAAAACCGCCGAGCAGCCAGGGCGCCAGTCCAGCCGCCGAAGTGACGGAGAGCGCTCCGGCAGTGCCAGCCACCAACAGCGTCGCCAGCACGAATGGATATTGCTTTACCAACGAAAATACCCCGCCCATACTTTAGGTTTACCAATGATGGGCGGGGTATTCCAGCAAGGTAAGGCTAGGTGCTCTCGCACGGCCTCACGTTACTGCCTCAGTTCAGATCATCTTAGAGTTCGATGTCCCTCTGGCGAGAGTTCGTCTCCGTGTGTTCTGGCGAATTCTGCAGCGAGTTATCGCGCGCTAGGGCGTCGTCAGATGCCGTGCCTCGTGGGGCAGTGCCTCGTGGGGCAGTGCCGAGAGCCGACGTCTCAGGGGTGCTTTGGGCAGCGGCCGCCGTGCGCAACTGCTCGCGCTCGAGTTCGGCGGCTTCCTTTTGGCTCTTAAGCTTGCGAATGTCACGACCGCGCTTGGACCACATCAGAGACCAGATCATGTAAATGACAAACAGGACGGCCGCAATGATGGCGCCAATTCCCACCCATTGTGTGAACCATGTTGCGGAGGTGCCGAGGATGGTTCGAGCGTTCTGTGCAGCTTCTGACGTTCCCGTCATGATGGCGAGAGTCAAGAGGTTTGGAGTGGAGATCAGGACGGCAAGAACTGCGAGGACGCCCTTCCAAGCCCAAGAGACGCGGCGTCGGCGAGCCTGCCAGAGAACAAGCAGGGGAATAATGGTGAAGCCGAAGCCGTAAATGAGGCCAAGGAGCACTCCGCCGCCAAGGTTTCCGCCGACCTGTTGTGCGATGGTGTCTGCCCACCAGATGGGTAGGAATGCGGACAAGAGCCAGAAGGCGAGAGCCGCGACGACCAGCAGGACAAGCCCAATGATGATGCGCATGCCCCAGCGCGTTCGTGGCTTTTGAGGTGCCTGAGCAGTGGCCTCGGAAGGCTGAGTTGAACCATGAGTCATATAGGGATTCTTGCAGACGCTAGTGAATTGCCGATTGATATTTGTGGGACATTCAGTAAATGCTTTCCGCCCGGGTGTTCAAGAGGCACTGCACTTAGGTAACATTCCGGTAAAGGAGGTAGGGTGTTGTGATGGATTCGCAGGACAAACGTGAGCTCAACCTCGTTCCGAAAGACCAGAAACTAGAGGTCAATGAGGGATGGGAAACGAATATGTCCGATTGCTGGCCCATTCCGCCTGCGCCTACCTCTGCGGGCAAAGATGATCGGCCATCTGCCCCGAGCCCCACACACACGAATGCTGCCACCACTGGACAAGCCCCCGCCGCGGGGAAAGGACACCACACCATGAGCGAAGAGACGTTCGGCGCCTCAGCCGTGAGCCCCGAAACCGCCTCCGAGACTACGAGCATTTCCCTGCCTCCTTATCGCGAAGAAGAGGTTGCGGACTACCAGTTGTCCCCATCTGAGCGCGAGTTTGTCGCAGCTTTGTCTGAAGGTTCGGCGCTCTTGATTGCGCACTCCGGTCCAAACCGTGGAGCACGTTTTCTTCTTGATCAGGATGTCACTTCGGCAGGACGTCATCCGTCGGCCGATATCTTCTTGGACGATGTCACGGTCTCCCGCCGCCACGCAGAATTCCGCCGTACCAATGGCACCTTTGAAGTGGTTGATTCAGGCTCCCTCAATGGCACGTACGTCAACCACGACCGCGTCGACGCGGCTACCTTGCGCAGTGGTGCAGAAGTTCAGATTGGCAAGTTCCGTCTGACCTTCTATGTAGGAACTCGACCAGCTCGTCAGGGCGTAGTAAACAGCTAGAATTAGGAGGGACACGCTTCCACGTCCCGGGCCTTGCTAAAACGGCCTGGTCCCGTAGGGAGTGTGACCCAAATTCTTCGTGACGCCGTTGGCAAGGGGTGTGCCAAGCTGTGTCATTCATCGATGTTCAAGAACGGGGGCGACATGGCCACTTTGGGTACATCTGCGCGCGGTCGCCTTGCGAGCGCCGCTTCTCAAGGGACTCCTTCGTCCACGAATTCCGTTCTCAACATTGGTGAAGTCCTCGCTCTCTTAGCTGAGGATTTCCCGCAGATCACGGCTTCCAAGATTCGTTTCTTGGAGGAAAAGGGTCTGATTTCGCCCCAGCGCACCGCTGCGGGCTACCGCAAGTACACCAAGAACGACGCCGATCGCTTGCGTTTCATTTTGGCGCTTCAGCGAGACCAGTACTTACCTTTACGAGTCATCAAGGATTACCTCGATGCAGTAGACCGCGGGGAAGAGCCTGAGCAGTTGCCTGGCGGCATGAAGCTCACTCCGCAGACTGTCACTGAATCCTTCTCCGAAAAGGCGACCCAGCGTCGTCGTAGTTTGACCCGCTCTGAACTCATTGGCGCTACCGGAGCCACCGGCGATCTCATTGATGCGCTGCTGCAGTACCGATTGATCCAAGAAAATCCTGCCGGACGGTTCACGGAACACTCGGTCAAGATCACGCGTTCATGCGTGCAATTGGCGCAGCACGGTATTGAGCCTCGGCACTTGGGAATCTTTCGGCAGTCCGCCGATCGACAAGTCGCCCTCGTCAAGCACGCGATCACGCCCTTGGCAGGTCGCAAGGATGTGGCTTCTCGGGCAAGGACTGCCGAGACCGCCCGTGAAATTAGCGATAGCTTCTTGGCGATCCATACTTCGCTCGTGGATGCTGCACTTTCCGAGCTGGACCATTAAGCGGCAGACTGAACGCATGATTCCTGTCAGCATTACCGGCGTCCGTGTTGAGCTACCGTCCACTCAACCTGTGGTCCTGGTAGGTGAGATCGAAGGCAACCGCCAGATTCCCATTTGGATTGGTGCGCCGGAGGCCTCGGCCATCGCCATGGCGCAACAGGGGATTGAGACCGAGCGTCCGCTCACTCACGATCTGTTCATCAATACCTTGGCCGCCACCGGCGTGAGCATTGACCGCGTGGAAATCAACCGTGTTGAAGGCGCCGTCTTCTACTCGTCGCTGGTGCTCAGCAACGGTTCACGCATCGATGCAAGAACCTCGGATGCCTTGGCGCTCTCCTTGCGTGCGGGAGCCCCCGTATTCTGTGACGAATCGGTGATGGAAGAGACCGGAATAGTGCCCGAGCGCGTTGACGACGACGTGATTGAGGACGAAGAGAAACTCAAGGAGTTCCGCGAATTCTTGGACACCATTGATCCGGAAGATTTCGCCTCCTGATCATTGCGGCTTCGTAGTCTTTGTTGACGCTTGGAAGGCACATGAAGCACCGTGTGTGCGACACGCCTTCAAGTTAAGGTCGAAGGTCTTTGACGGAAGCTCGAAAGCGGCCTACCGTCATTACTAGAAAAACTTTTTATCACACCTGTCTGGAGAGGTTCTCCACGAGAGGTTCAGGCAATGCCTGCAAGGAGCCACTGAAGGAGGTCCACGTGAGTCCAACGGACAACACGCGCGGCACTGAGAACGGCCCAAGTGCGCCTGAACCTGTCCAGGTGCGTCTTAGCAACGGACAAGGTCTGTTGTTTGACAATGATCTTCCCGACCTAGACGTCACCGCCGGCTACCGCGGACCCACTGCGTGCCGTGCCGCAGGGATCACATACCGTCAGCTCGATTACTGGGCGCGCACCGGCTTGGTGGAGCCCACCGTCCGTGGCGCTCACGGTTCTGGATCGCAGCGGCTCTACAGCTTCCGCGACATTCTGGTCCTCAAAGTCGTCAAGCGTCTTTTGGACACCGGTGTTTCCCTCCAGCAGATTCGCACTGCAGTGATCCACTTGCGCGAACGCGGTGTGGAGGATCTTGCCCAGATCACGCTGATGAGCGACGGCGCCTCCGTCTACGAATGCACCAACGCCAACGAGGTGATCGACCTCGTCCAGGGAGGCCAGGGAGTATTCGGCATCGCTGTTGGACGAGTATGGCGCGAAGTCGAGGGCACCTTGGCTGAGCTGCCGTCAGAACGAGTCGACGACGGCGACGATGCGCAGGCTTACCCTGAGGACGAACTGTCCAAGCGTCGCGCTGCGAAGAAGTCAGCAAGCTAAAGCGATCACTCAGGCTCAGCATGTAGCCACACGTAGTTAGTCAAAAGCCGCCCGGCTGCACGCAGAATCTGCGATGCGACCGGGCGGCTTTTGCGTGAGTGGTGAAGCGCTTACTTATTGCGGACGGCGTCGAGCAGTTCGCTGAGCAGTACGGCGCTGAGTCGAGCGGACTCCGTGGGCCACTGGTGAACAGCGTGCGCAGCGCCCTGAATCTGCTGCCAGTCTGGAATGTCCGGAAGTACGGGGGAGAGAAGAGCGTCGCCAAACATGGTGGCCATTTCCTTCAAGCGGAACTGGTGCTCACCGGACTCGGGACGGTACTTGTTAGCTACCACTCCGGCGGTCTGAATGGATGGCGCGAACTCGCGACGGAACATGTTGAGCGCGCGCATGGTGCGCTCGGTGCCGGCTACGGAGAAGAGTGAGGTCTCGGCGACCAAGAGCACCTTATCCGAGGCGTACCAGGCCATGCGGGTAAGTCCGTTGAGCGATGGCGGGCAGTCGATGAGCACGAGGTCGTAGCCAGTGACTCGTGACAGGACCGTCTTGAGGCGCTTGAGATCGCGCAAGCGCAAATCTGGGCGATCGTAGATGCCAGTGAAAGCGGAACCGTAAGCAACATCCAAACGGCCCTCGGAAAAAGCCTCACTTGAGTTGTCCGAGCTTGAGTTGTCCGAAGCCGCAGCGTCCGCTGGGTCTTGAGCTGCGTCGTCGTTCTGCGAACGAGCAGCGCTCTCCTTGACTGAGCGCACAATCTCCTGATGACGTTCAGTCCAAGAGCTAGGAACAGCGTTGGCGTTGAGATTGGAACGGCGCACGTTCTTCAGCATCAGGCCAATGGGCTCGCGGCCGGTGGGATTGATTCCCAAACCGGTGCTGGCATCAGCATGAGGATCGAGGTCAACAACGAGGGTCTTGAGGCCAGCATCGAGCGCAGCAGATGCCAGGCCGAGTGTCACGGAAGTTTTGCCGACGCCGCCTTTGAGGCTCGAAATGCTCACTACCTGCACGGGATAAACCACGCCCTTCGCTTGGAACCCGCGGTGGCGCGGGAAGTTTAGAGATAAACCTTCCCCATGGTAGTCATGTCTTCCCAAATTCTCAGGCTGATTGTCTTGACGTTTCGCGTATTGAGCCCTTCATTTGACCTGAAAGGCCCTTGCGGTAGGGGTGAACGGTCACGGGCGTGACAAGTCTCGCAATGAAGTAGGTGTGACTCGTTAAACGCGCTAGCGTGACATGGAGCACTGGGCTCCCGTTCAGTGCTGGGATCGATGGTGAACCTACCGAGGTTTCGCATTGATCGAGATACCAGACTCCAGACCTTAGGGGACGTATGTTTTCCAAGATCTTGGTTGCAAACCGCGGAGAAATCGCAATCCGTGCTTTCCGTGCAGCCTACGAACTAGGATCCAAGACGGTTGCCGTCTTTCCTTATGAAGACCGAAATTCCATTCACCGCCAAAAGGCCGACGAAGCCTACCGCATTGGCGAAGAGGGACACCCGGTCCGCGCTTATCTCGATGTTGATGAGATTGTTCGCGTAGCTAAAGAATCTGGTGCAGACGCAATTTACCCGGGCTATGGATTTCTCTCCGAGAATCCGGATCTAGCCCGTGCCGCCGCTGATGCGGGAATCACCTTCGTGGGCCCACCCGCGGAAGTACTGGAGCTTGCGGGCAACAAAGTCGCTGCCCTGAAAGCCGCTCGTGCCGCCGGAATTCCTGTCCTCCAGTCCTCGGAGCCCAGCAAGGACGTAGATTTCTTGCTCGCTGAAGCGGACAAGATCGGATTCCCGATCTTCGTCAAGGCCGTCGCAGGCGGTGGCGGACGCGGTATGCGCCGTGTTGATACGCGCGAAGCGCTGCCAGAAAACTTGGCCGCTGCCATGCGTGAGGCGGACACCGCTTTCGGTGATCCCACGGTGTTCTTGGAGATGGCAGTACTGCGCCCGCGGCACATTGAAGTGCAGATTCTCGCGGACAAGCACGGCAACGTGGTGCACCTCTTCGAACGCGACTGCTCCCTGCAGCGCCGCCACCAAAAGGTCATCGAAATTGCGCCCGCGCCAAACCTGGACGAGAACATTCGCCAGGCTCTGTACTCCGATGCCGTGAAGTTTGCGAAGGCGCTGGGCTACCAGAACGCCGGAACCGTGGAATTCCTCGTGGACACCGTGGGCGAGCGCGCTGGCCAGCACGTGTTCATCGAAATGAACCCGCGTATCCAGGTTGAGCACACCGTGACCGAAGAGATCACGGACGTGGACCTCGTGGCTTCCCAGATGCGTATTGCCGCCGGCGAGTCCCTCGAAGAGCTCGGTATCCGTCAGGATGAGCTGCGCATCCGAGGCGCCGCGCTCCAGTGCCGTATCACCACCGAGGACCCACAGAACGGCTTCCGTCCGGACGTGGGAACCATCACTGCGTACCGTTCCGCTGGCGGTTCCGGGGTGCGCCTGGATGGCGGCACCATTTACGCCGGCGCCGAGGTGTCCCCGCACTTCGACTCGATGCTGGTCAAGCTGTCATGCCGCGGCCGCGACTACAAGATGGCCGTGGCCCGTGCTCGTCGCGCATTGGCCGAGTTCCGTATTCGTGGCGTGTCCACGAATATCCCGTTCTTGCAGAACGTGCTGAGCGATCCGCAGTTCATCGCGGGCGACGTCGCTACTGACTTCATTGACTCCCGTCCGGATCTTCTCGAGGGCAACAAGTCTCAGGACCGCGGCACCAAGGCGCTGCAGTTCCTCGCGGACGTCACGGTCAACAAGCCAAACGGTGACCGCGTTGACGGCATCGATCCTCGCGATAAGTTGCCTCGTTACCCCGGTGACAAACGCGCTGAGCCGGATCGCAGTCCTTTCGACGGCCCGTCCACCTTCAAGCCGGCGGACGGTTGGAAGCAGAAGCTCGACGAACTAGGGCCAGAAGGATTCGCGAAGGCCCTGCGAGAGCAGACCGCTGTGGCCGTCACGGACACCACCTTCCGCGACGCTCACCAGTCCTTGCTGGCTACCCGCGTGCGTACTCGCGAGCTCCTCGCAGCGGCCCCGGCCTACGCTCACATTATGCCGCAGCTGTTCTCGATGGAAGTCTGGGGTGGCGCTACGTATGACGTCTCCTTGCGTTTCTTGGGCGAAGACCCATGGAAGCGACTTGAGCTGCTCCGCGCCGAGTTGCCAAACATTCCGTTGCAGATGCTTCTTCGTGGCCGCAACACGGTGGGTTACACCCCGTACCCCACCGAGGTCACGGATGCTTTCGTGAAGGAAGCGGCCAAGTCCGGCATTGATATCTTCCGTATCTTCGATGCGCTTAACGATGTCAGCCAGATGGCTCCTGCGATCAAGGCTGTTCGTGAGACCGGTACCGCTGTTGCTGAAGTGGCCCTGTGCTACACCGGCAACCTGCTGGATCCGAACGAGAAGCTCTACACGCTGGACTACTACCTGAACCTTGCGGATCAGATTGTGGCTGCCGGCGCGCACATTCTTGCCATCAAGGACATGGCCGGTCTCTTGCGCCCCATGGCCGCGAAGAAGCTGGTGGCCGCGTTGCGCGAGCGCTTCGACCTTCCTGTTCACTTGCACACCCACGACACCGCGGGCGGCCAGTTGGCAACGCTCATGGCGGCAGTTGATGCTGGTGTGGATGCGGTGGACGTTGCGGTTGCTTCAATGGCTGGTACGACGTCGCAGGTCAGCTCCTCAGCGCTGGTTGCGGCACTTGCCAACACCGAACGCGATACCGGAATTGATCTAGAAGCGGCGGCTTCGCTTGAGCCGTACTGGGAGACCGTTCGAACGATTTACAAGCCGTTCGAATCCGGGCTGACCGCGCCAACGGGACGCGTGTACCGTCACGAGATTCCAGGTGGCCAGCTCTCCAACTTGCGTCAGCAAGCGATTGCGCTGGGTCTGGGCGAGCGCTTTGAAGCGATCGAAGACATGTACACGGCCGCCAACACGATGCTGGGCAACGTGGTGAAGGTGACTCCTTCCTCGAAGGTGGTGGGCGATCTCGCCCTCCAGCTCGTAGGCATGAACGTGGATCCGGCCGAGTTTGAGGCGAACCCTCAAAAGTTCGACATCCCGGACTCCGTCATTCAGTTCCTTTCCGGCGAGCTCGGCGATCCTCCAGGAGGATGGCCGGAACCGTTCCGCACGAAGGCGCTCGAGGGTCGCACCATCAAGCCGCACGTCGAAGAACTCTCGGCGGAGGATTCGGAAGCTCTCAACGGAGATTCCATGCTCGTCCGCGCAACGCTCAACCGCTTGCTTTTCCCTGGCCCAACTCGTGATTACGAGAAGACGGTGGCGGAGTTCGGCGACGTTTCGGTGCTCCACACCCGCGACTACCTGTACGGCCTGACGAAGAATCGCGAGCACGTGATTTCGTTGGGCAAGGGCATACGCTTGTTGGCTACGCTGCAGGCAATCTCAGAACCTGACGAGAAGGGCATGCGTACCGTCATGCTCACGCTCAACGGTCAGATGCGTCAGATCACCGTTCGCGACCGCTCGGTGGAATCCACTGTGAAGTCCGCGGAGAAGGCTGATCCAAGCAACAAGGCTCACGTGGCTGCTCCGTTCGCGGGCGCTGTCACCGTCACGGTTGCTGAGGGCGATCAGGTGGCTCAGGGCGGAACGATCGCCACTATCGAAGCGATGAAGATGGAAGCTGCCATCACAAGCCCTACCGGCGGCACCGTCAAGCGCGTTGCGATTTCCGGCACACAACCGGTACAGGGTGGCGACTTGATCGTGGTGGTCGAGTAGCCAATCCTTCCGGGAGGAAACAACTCTTCATCGGATTACGCTTCCAGATGAGTGAAGCGTAACGAGCTCATAGGCTAGCCGCCTTCTTCACGGGAGGCGGCTAGCCTATTTCTATGACTCATTACGATTTGCTGATTCTTGGATCCGGTTCCGGTAACTCCCTTATTACTCCGTACTGGGATGACAAGAAGGTGGCAATTGTCGATGGCGGTATCTTCGGCGGTACCTGCCTGAACGTGGGCTGCATCCCCACCAAAATGTTTGTTTACCCGGCCCAGCTTGCGGATTCCGTTGACGAAGCCGCCCGCCTTGGTGTGGACCTCGAGTTCAAGGGCGCCCGGTGGGGCGAGATTCGCGAACGCATCTTCGGACGCATCGACTTCATCTCGGATGCTGGACGCAAGTACCGGGACATCGAACTCGAGAACGTAGACCTCTACGCGGAGTTCGCTACGTTCACGTCTCCGAAATCAATGGTGACGGCCTCCGGCAAAGAGATCACGGCAGACAAGGTAGTCATCGCCGCTGGATCCCGAGCTGTCTTGCCCGATATCCCGGGCATCGATCTTCCCCAAGTCCATACCTCTGACACCATCATGCGCGCGGACTTCCCGCAGCGAGTCGTGGTGGTGGGCTCGGGCTTCATTGCAGCCGAGTTCGCCAATATCTTCCACAGCCTGGGTGCCATGGTGACGCAGCTGTCACGCTCGGGCGAGCTCTTGCGCACCCACGATCCGCTTGTCTCGGAACGCTTCACGGCTGAGGCTTCCAAACGGTGGAACGTTCTGCACGCCACCCCCACCGCGGTTGAAAGCGCAACGGATGGCGGCGTCGTCGTACGGTATGAAAACCGAGATCAGGGCGGAACGGAGGCCGGCGAGATCGCAGCGGACGTGGTGCTGGTTGCTACCGGGCGCGTGTCCAATGTGGACCGACTAGACCCTCAGCCAGCAGGCTTTGACGTCGCGGACGGCATTTTGAGCGTGGACGAATTCCAGCGTGTGCTCTCCAACGGGCAACCGCTAGATGGCGTCTTTGCGCTCGGTGATGTGTCGAATACGTACCAGCTTAAGCATGTGGCCAACCGCGAAGCGCGCGTGGTCATTCACAACCTCGAGCACCCCGAAGACCTCCGGGCCACCGACCACCGCGCCGTGCCTTCGGCAGTCTTCACGCACCCGCAAGTGGCAAGCGTTGGGCTCACGGAGCCGCAAGCGCGAGAGCTCGCCGAGCGTGAGGGTTGGGCCGAGGATGAGCTGGCCATCGCCGTTCAAGAGTACGGATCCACCGCCTACGGGTGGGCCATGGAGGACCAGACAGGCTTTGTGAAGCTGCTGGCCCGCAAGTCAACCGGCGAAATCCTGGGTGCTCACCTTATGGGGCATGAAGCCTCCAACCTCATTCAGCCGCTGGTTCAAGCGATGCAGTTTGGCACTGACGCCCACACACTGGCCCGTGCTCCGTACTGGATTCACCCGGCGCTCATGGAGGTCGTGGAGAACGCGCTGCTCTCGTTGGGCACGAAGGATTCAGGAACGCTGTAGTTCATTTCAGTACGACGACGCCGCCCCACCAAGCTGTTCAGCTGGCGGGGCGGCGTCGGTTAAGCGGGCGGGCCTTATTGGCTCGCGCTCTTTAGTTGGCTTTGGTTCCGTAGATCGCATCCACCTCGGCCTGGAAGTCCTTCAAGACCTGGGCTCGCTTGATCTTCAACGATGGCGTGAGGTGACCAGACTCTTCCGTGAAGTCGGAGGCGACAATCCGGAACTCCTTGATGCCCTCGGCGCGGGAGACCGTCTCATTGGCTTTGTCCACGAGAGCCTGAATCTCCGTGCGGACCTCGTCCAGCTGAGCGGCCTGAGCCACGGACATGTGCGGTAGGTTGTGGCGCTGCAACCAGCCCGGAAGGGCCTCGGGATCCAACGTCACCAGGGCAGCAATGAACGGCTGGTTGTCTCCGATCACAACGCACTGGGAGACCAAGGCGTTCGCACGGATGTTGTCTTCGAGCTGAGAAGGAATCACGTTCTTGCCGGAGGCGGTCACGATGATTTCCTTCTTGCGGCCCGTGATCTTCAAGAAGCCGTCCTCGTCGAGACTGCCGATGTCACCGGTGTGGAACCACTCGCCCTCAAAGGTCTCATCCTGCAAATCAGGGCGGTTGTAGTACGAGCGCATGACGCAAATACCGGTGGCAAGGATTTCGCCGTCGTCTGCAATCTTGACGCCGTTGCCGGGCAGTGGCTTGCCCACCGTGCCGATCTTGATGAGCTTTGGCGTGTTCACCGTGATGGGGGCAGTGGTTTCCGTCAAGCCGTAGCCCTCGAGGACCAAGAGGCCGATTCCGTGGAAGAAGTGACCCAGACGCTCACCCAAGGGGCCGCCGCCGGACACGGCGTACTTCATACGGCCACCCATTGCCTCACGGATCTTTCCGTAAACCAGCTTGTCAAAGAGCGTGTGCTTGAGCTTGAGACCCAGTGGCACGGCACCCTTTTCGGTAGCACGGGACCATTCGATGGCCGTGTCTGCTGCCGCGTGGAAAATCTTGCCCTTGCCGCCATCCTCAGCTTTGAGCAGGGACGAGTTGTAGACCTTCTCGAAGACTCGCGGCACTGCAAGCAGGAAGGTGGGGGAGAAGCTTTGAAGGTCTGGGAGCAGGTTTTTGACGTCTGGCGTGTGGGCAATGTTCACGCCAGCTGCGACGCCCAGGACGGAGATGAATCGGGCAAAGACGTGAGCCAACGGCAAGAACATCAGCGTTGATGCGCTCGGGTTAACGGCCTCTGGAAGCTCAAGCTGTGCGTTCTTGGAAAGATCCACGAAGTTCTTTTGGCTGAGTTCGCAGCCCTTTGGACGGCCGGTGGTTCCGGAGGTGTAGATGATGGTCGCAAGTGAATCGAGCTTGAGCGAGCGGCGGCGCTCCTCCAGTAGTTCGTCCGAGACATCCTTACCGGCTTCGCGAAGGGCGTCCAGGCCGTTGTCCTCCATGAGCCACACGTGCTTGAGGTGATCAAGTCCCTCATTGTGGGCGGCCGTACGGACAACGTTCTCGTGTTTGCCGGATTCGACGACCGCGGCCGTCGCGCCGGAGTCGCCAATAATCCAAGCGACCTGCGTTGGGGAGCTGGTTTCGTAGATCGGCACGGATGCGCAGCCAGCGAACCAGATTGCGAAGTCCACGAGCGCCCACTCGTAGCGAGTGCGAGCCATAATGGCCACACGGTCCCCGGCCTCTACGCCGCTTGCGATGATGCCCTTAGCGATGGCGATAGCGTCATCGCGGAATTCAACGGCCGAAACGGGGGTCCAGGCTGGCTGGCCCTCGGCGGCGTTGGGGTTACGAACTGAGAACAGGGTGAGATCTGGACTGTTTCGCGCGTGCACCATCACGAAATCGGTGATGTTCGTTTCGGGCGAGGACTCGGTCCTAGCGGGTACTCTGAATTCGCGCACGGGCTCTCCTTTGTCACTGGCTGCTGGTACAGCATGATCACATTGCCGGGAAATGGGTCCAACAATGCAGTTACTATCAGCCTATATGTCTTGGATCACATCATGTTGAAGAATCACTTAGATCAGTCCGTAAAGAGCGATTTATCACTCGTCAGCGAGTCGCGATTCTCCGTGGGCATCGACGTGGGTGGCACCAAAATTGCCGGCTTGTTACTCGATGGTAACAATCAAATTGTAACGCGCGCTACATTGCCGGTACCCAAGAGTTCCACCGAATCCCTCCTCGACGGGCTCGCTCGGGTTGCGCTCGAATTGATCGACGCGGCGCCTTCCGAACACCGCGAACGATGCTCGGTCGGTTTTGCTATTGCCGGTTGGCTCAACGCGACCAGCGACTTTGTCCGCTTCAGCCCGCACTTGCCGCTCACTGGCGTCTTCGTCAAGCACGAGCTCGAGTACCGTGTGGGCCGCCCCGTTGTCATTGCGAATGACGCCGATGCGGCAGGCTGGGCGGAATTTCGCTTGGGCGCCGCACTGGATTACGACGACGCAGTCTGCCTCACACTAGGGACCGGGCTCGGCTCTGCGGTGATTGCGAACGGCACTCTGATTCGTGGCGCGATCGGCATGGCGGGCGAATTAGGGCACGTGTGCATCGACCCCACCGGACCTGAATGCGCTTGTGGCGGAATCGGCTGTCTGGAAATTTTCGCCTCCGGAACTGGCGCCGAACGTGCTGCATGGAAGGCCGGTCTCATGATGACCGGTCGTGAACTCGTAGCCGCCGCTGAGCTGGGCGATCGCGACGCTTGTGCAGTGCTTGACGACGTTGCCCGGCCCCTAGCGCAAGCGCTCACCATGGTGGTAGGCACACTGGATCCTGGTGTAGTGGTCATCGGTGGCGGCTTTGGAACGGCCTCGCCATACTTCCTGGACTCGTTGCGGCGCCAGTACGCGGCGCTGGCGTCCCGACCCGAATCACGCCCGCTCGTCCCCGTAGAGGTTGCCACGTGGGGTCCCGAAGCCGGCGCGGTGGGGGCGGCACTACTCGCTGCACATCACAAGAGTTAGTACGAAAGGTTTCTCGCAGCCGAGTTCCGCTGAGAACTCAGCCTAAAGTTCGGCGCCGTTGTTGAAATCGTTGCGCTCCGACGGAAGATTCCACCACAAGTACCCAATTCCGGCGATGGCCAGAGCGATCGCTCCGAACCACGCCATGAAGGGCGCGGAACGCCACACGATAGCGAAGAGCACCAAGAGCAGCGGTCCACCCGCCGCGGCCAGCCACGCCAACACCGTCAACGGATTACCCACGCCCAGCGGCCGCGGTTCTGGCGGCACGAAATGCTCATCCAGCTCACCTGAGGATTCGTTCAACTCTTCGGGAATCTCCGGCGAGCTCGCTTCTCGGCCGGAAGACTCTGAGCTGACATATTCAGAGCTGACATATTCAGGGCCGTTAGATTCAACGCCGTCGGACTCAAAGAAGCGGCGAACCAAGTCGTCCCATTCCTCGTCCGATGGATTGCGACCCTGCGTCACTTAACTAGACCCCTCACAAACGCAACGGAACCGCTTTCGATAGCTGCGGCGTCGTAGTCCAAAGTAGCAACATGGAAGCTGTTCGGAAGCGCGGTCACCTGCACATTGCTGCCCTTGAGGGGATTCTTGGCGAGCCCCTTTTCGAGGATCTTGATGCTGGAGTCCGGGACCACGTGATCAGTGGCTGAGCGGAACAGTAAGACGGGGGCGGTGATCTGTGAAAGCTTCCCACGCGTCACGGCCATGAGCTTGCCCAGCTCGGCGACACCACCCACAGGCGTCCGCGAGTAAGCACCCTCAGTGACCCCTGGCTTGGCGATGTCATCTCTAATGGGCTCTACCGATTTGACGACCCACCGCAGAGCAGGGGCCAGACTCGCAGTAGGGGAAGCAAACTTCAGTGATGGATTGACAGTGATGATGCCAGCAGGATCTCGAATTTCCCCCAAGCGAAGGGCGAGCGTTCCACCCATCGATAGCCCCGCCACCACCACGTTCTCATGCTCGCGTCGAAGACGATCAAAGTGCGCCGACACCGCATTGATGTACGCCTTGTAGCTGGTGCCATTGAGGTCTTCCCAGCGTGTTCCATGCCCGGGAAGGAGCGGGACGCTGACACTGAACCCCGCCTCCAGGAAAGCGTTGGCCCACGGGCGAACCGACAATGGTGAACCGGTAAAACCGTGAATCACCAAAACCGCCGTAGAGCCCGGGCGCAACACAGTGAAGGGCTGCGTGGGATCAAGCGGTGGCTGGGGAGCGGGAAGAGCCGTGTTCATGCCCGGTAATGTCCATTCGATTGGTGAGTGTCCAACAGTAAGTGCCTCTGCCCAGTATTCTTGCAGAGTGTTCTATTGGTTCATGAAGACGTTCGTCGTCGCCCCGATTACTACAGTCCTCTTCCGTCCTTGGGTCAAGGGTCTGGACAACATTCCCAAAGAGGGTGCCGCCATTTTGGCGTCCAACCACCTTTCGGTCTCAGACTCAGTCTTCTTGCCTGTTACGGTGGACCGCCCCGTGGTGTTCTTGGCGAAGATCGAGTACTTCACCGGTAAAGGCCTCAAAGGTCGCGTCACCGCGGCGTTCTTCCGAATGACCAATCAGCTTCCCATGGACCGTTCTGGCGGCGCGGCCTCCATGAATTCCTTGGCATCAGGCGCACAAGCACTCCGCGAAGGAAAGCTCCTGGGCATCTACCCGGAGGGCACCCGTAGCCCGGACGGCAAGCTCCACAAGGGCAAGGTGGGCGTCGCTCGATTGGCGATCGCCACAGGCGTGCCTGTTATTCCTATCGCCATGATCGGCACGGACAAGGTTCAGCCGATCGGCAAGACCGTTCCGAATATTCGACGCGTCGGCATGATCGTCGGTGAGCCGCTGGACTTCTCCGCTTACGCTGGCCGCGAAGACGATCGCTTTGCTCAGCGCGAAGTCACGGACAAAATCATGGACTCCATCATGCGCTTGAGCGGTCAAGAGTACGTGGACGAGTACGCGCAGAAGATCAAGGCGCGAGCCGCTCACAAGCACGGAGCTAGCTCCTAACTTACCTAGGTCTTAACCCACCTGCCTCTTAACCCACTTGATGCGGTAGTTCCGCGAATATTCTTGGGGAGTTTGAGTACTTCGGGAGTTTCGCGGACCCTGCTGGGGATTGTTGTCGCTGCTGCACGGTGGTTCGCCTACTTTGTGGGTGAATTCTGGGTCTTTATGGTGCTGATTTGATGCGTGGATGACACACGGTGTTCACTCTGTGGTCACGCTTTGGGCGAGTGGCGTAGGGGAGACTAACCTTGAGGGGTGACTCAGACAGCACCTCAATTCGATTTCTCCTCGACTTCCCCGACCGGAACTATCTCCGGTCCTGCAGCCGATCCGCAGCTGGACATTTGGCGCGAGCTTCCCATCGCGCAACAGCCTTCGTGGCATGGCACGGAAGAGTATGAGCAGGCTGTCGCCGAGCTCGGCACGTTGCCTCCGCTGGTTTTTGCTGGCGAAGTTGACGTTTTGCGTGAGCGACTCGCGGCAGCTGCCGAAGGACGCGCCTTCTTGCTTCAGGGCGGCGACTGCGCCGAAACCTTTGCCGGCGCCACCGCTGACAAGATTTCCGCTCGCGTCAAGACCATCCTGCAAATGGCAGTGGTGTTGACCTACGGCGCTTCCATGCCGGTCATCAAGATGGGGCGCATGGCTGGACAGTTCGCCAAGCCACGCTCTTCCGATTCTGAGACCCGCGATGGCGTGACGCTTCCAGCGTTCCGTGGTGACATTGTGAACGGGTACGAATTTACCGAAGAATCGCGCCGCCACAACCCGCAGCGCATGGTCAAGGCGTACCACACGTCGGCTGCAACCCTGAACCTCATCCGTGCGTTCACCCAGGGCGGTTTTGCAGATTTGCGCTCGGTTCACCAGTGGAACCAGGGCTTCATGGCGAACCCTGCCCACTCGAAGTACGACGTTCTCGCCGGTGAAATTGACCGTGCCGTGAACTTCATGAGCGCTTGCGGCGCAGATTTCGAGGCGCTCAAGCGCACCGAGTTCTTTGCCGCTCACGAAGCATTGTTGTTGGACTACGAGCGTGCGCTGACCCGTACGGATTCCCGCACTGGCTTGCCATACGACACCTCGGCACACTTCTTGTGGATCGGCGAGCGTACCCGCCAGCTGGACGGCGCACACGTTGACTTCTTGTCCCGTGTTCGTAACCCGATCGGCGTGAAGCTTGGCCCAACCACCACCGGTGATGACGCAATTGCATTGATCAACAAGCTTGATCCAAACCGCGAGCCTGGCCGTCTGACGTTCATCACCCGCATGGGTGCTGGCAACATTCGCGAGAAGCTCCCGGCAATCGTGGAGGCCGTCCAGAAGGAAGGCGCCAAGGTTGTGTGGGTTACTGACCCGATGCACGGCAACACCGTCACGAGCCAGAACGGCTACAAGACTCGCCGCTTCGACGACGTCATGGACGAGGTCGCAGGCTTCTTCGAGGTGCACCGCGCGCTCGGCTCTGTAGCCGGCGGCTTGCACGTTGAAATGACTGGCGACGACGTTGCAGAGTGCTTGGGCGGTTCTGATCCGATTCGTGAAGACCAGTTCGATGCTCTCTACGAGTCGGTGTGTGACCCACGCTTGAACCACATGCAGTCCCTTGAGATGGCCTTCTTGGTGGCCGATTCTCTCGCACACCAGAAGTCCTAATTTCATCCTCAGCTTGTCTGGCGGCTAGACCCGCGAGGTAAGCACACAGTAGGGGTAGGAGTCACTTAGTGATTCCTAACCCTACTTGTATGTACGAATCGACGTTCCCCCAGTCACCGTTATGGCCTGGGACGAGGTCACACCACGGTGAGGGTGATAGTCGAGCCTTCTGCCGCGGTGTCCCCGAGGACGCTTTGACCGTGCACTGTGCCGAAAAGATTGCCTAACGGGTACTTCACGCTGACTTCGAAGCCCAGATCTTCGAGCGTGCTCCGGGCTTCGTCGAGCTGCATTCCAATCACACGCGGTACTTCAATCATGCGTGGGCCCAAGGAAATGCTCACGGAGACGTCGGTCCCGCGTGAAACCTTCGTGCCCTCTTTGACGCTTTGGGCTGAAATCTGACCAGCTGGAACAGAAGCCGAATTCTCCTCTTGGCCCTCAACAAGATTCAAACCGATATTCTCGAGAGCCGCGGTGGCTTCGGCGAGGGTCATTCCCGCAAGCCCGGGAACGGAAACTGGTGCAGGACCCTTAGATACGACGACGCTGACTTCCGTTCCGCGGCGAACCGCGGTTCCGGGGGCCACTGATTGGCTGAGGACTTCGCCCTTGGCAATGCTTTCGTCAAATTCTTGCGTGACAGTTCCCAGCTCCAATGACTCAGCCTCCAGAATTGCTGGGAGGTCCGATTGCGCCAGCTGGGCGAGGTTTGGAACTTCGAAGAGTTCGGGCCCCTTGGATACCAAGAGGTCCACTCCTTCGTAACGGCGAATAGTGGTGCTGGCTAGTGGTTCAGTGCCGACGACGAGTCCTTTGTCGACATCGTCACTGAATACTTCTTTTGGGCGCGCTGCTACCCCCGCGTCACTGAGTGCCTGGGTGGCCGAAGCGACCGTCTGGCCACTCGTCTCCGGCAAACTCACTGGGGCTCCAGGCCCCATGCCGAAGAACCACCCGGTGGCTGCTAGGAGTGCTGCCAGCATGAAGAGGACAATCGCGAGGATCCACCGACGGACACCGGCGCCCTTTTTGTCTAACTTGACGAGTGGTTTCTGTGCTTGTTTCTTCCACTCGTGTTCTGCGTTCTTAGCGTCCTTGCGCGCTTGCTTCGCAGCAACGGCAGGTTTCACGGGGCGTGCTGGGGGAGCCGTCGCTCCGACTGCTGAAATCACTCCAGTATCGGAGGTGCCCCCGTCGGCTCGGGCGCTGGTCTCGACGCCTGACGTCGCTTCATTCGCCGAAAGATCCCGGGCGTTGATCACCTCTGTGAATTGCGAATCTTCACGAGCGTCATAGCCCGAACCAACACGACTAAACACTTCAGTCCGGTGATCGCCCGTGGCTATGACCGTCGTTGCATCGAGGTCTTCATCCTCATCGACGTCAGAGGAGAAGTCGCCGTCATCGTCTCGATCCTCGAGCTGATCGGGATCATCGAGCGTGGGGTCAGTGTCGTATGAATCTCCGTCAGGAGTGGAGTTGGAGCTTGAGTTGGCAGCGGTGGAAGCACCTGGTTCGCCGTTCTGAGACTGATCGGGTTCGTTCCAGTAGCCGGCATACTTTTCTTCGACCTCCCGGTCAACGGCAACAGGAGCAGTCGCGGCAGCGGCGTCGTCGTAATCCTTGCGTCTATTCGCAATTTCAGTGGCACCCAAATCTAGCTGTTCGTCACTCAACGCAGCTCGAACGTGCCGCAGCTCGCCCAACAAAGCTTCCGCGTCTACTGGTCGCGCTTCAGGGTCCTTGGCAGTGCACCATTCCACCAGCTCATCGAGATCTTGCGGAATTTCGGGTACCACCGTGGAGGGCAACGGCACCGTCTCATTGACGTGCTTGAAGACGATCTGCATCGAGTTCTGGCCCTGAAAAGGCTGCTCGCCAGTCAACAGTTCAAAGAGCATGATGCCGATTGCATAGAGGTCACTGCGCTTGTCCGCGTTCCCGCCCGTGACGAGTTCCGGGCTGACGTAGGCGACCGTGCCCACCAGCGTTCCGGACTGCGTGTGATTAGAAGCGGCCCGCGCGAGGCCGAAGTCCGCCACCTTGACGCGTCCAGTTTCCGTCAACAGAACGTTCTCCGGCTTCACATCCCGGTGAATGAGGCCCTTGGCATGAGCCGCGGCCAATCCGTCGAGGATTTCCTCCATGATGCGCAGAGTCTGGCGTGGGGTGAGTCGGCCTTGACGCTCCAACAGTTTGCGTAGCGTCTCGCCTTTGACGTATTCCATCACGAGGTAAGCGGTATCGCCGTCGACGCCTTGGTCGAGCACGTTGACGATGTTGGGGTGGGATAACTTGGCGGCGGTAATGGCTTCTTCTTCGAAGCGCTTCACCACTCGAGCGTCCTCGGCGAGGTACGGATAGAGCGCTTTGAGCGCGACGTCGCGGTGCAACCGCTCGTCGGTTGCAAGGTACACGGTAGACATGCCGCCGCGGGCCAGGCGTCGGTGAATATGGTACCGACGATCGATCACTTGACCCACTAACGGATCCACGGTTCTCTCTTCCACCTTTCCGATAGTAGCCAGATGCGCAAGAGCGGGACTGAATCAACACGGCTCAGTCCCGCTCTATCAGCGAGTCGATAGTTTTCGGTTCGTACTATCGCTATATGTAGGTGTCCTCAGGATGGTGGTCCTGAGAGTGGTTCTTTCTTGGGTGAGACGCCGGTGCTACGGGTGAGCGTCTCTGCAGCTGGCGAGGACGCCGGGCTGCGTGAAGGAATCGCTGTACTTTGATCGCTGTACGGAGAATCTTTGTACTGCGAATCCTAGTACTTGGAATCCCAGTACTAGGAATCCCAGTACTAGGAAGCGCGGCGTGCGCGGGCAGCGCGACGCTTCAACGCGCGGCGCTCATCCTCGCTCATGCCACCCCATACGCCAGCATCCTGACCGGTCTCGATAGCCCACTGAAGGCAGGTATCGATGACAGGGCACGTGCGGCACACGGCTTTGGCTTCTTCAATCTGGAGCAATGCCGGACCCGTGTTTCCCACTGGGAAAAAGAGTTCGGGATCCTTGTCCAGGCATGCTGCGCGGCTACGCCAACTCATGCTCGTTAGTGCTCCTTCTCAAAGGCAATAATTAGGGCAATTCATGAACAACGGACAGCAGCTCTGAGAAATTCCCAAGAGTCCGACTGCCCGAAGTTAAGTGCTTCAACAAACGAAAGCGGGAGCTTACTACTCCCGCGGCAACTGCCAAATAAGGGTTTCATGACTTGAAGTTGTAAACAAGAGGTTTTGTGTAAAAATATAGTGAATCCTTGTGTGGTTTTTGTCACGAGTGACCACTTTGTTCTAGAATCCCGGAGATTTATCGGCGGGATCGTGGAAGTTCAGGTACGTTTTCAGGGTGAGTTCCCAAGCAAAGAGGTCGAAGAATTCGGCTAACAGCCCCAAATTAGAAGAGATGCCCAACGCTGGCTCGAACGTGGCGTCGGCATCCGGTGCACTGGTGACTCCGTCGCCATGGACGGTCAAAGCAATAGCCGCTGTGATGTTCTTGATGGCTCTGGGTGCTGGGGTTGTCCTGGTTTGGTATGCACTTTCTCTTGGCACGCCAGGTCCGGTTCCGATGAGCGGACGCATCTTCTTTCTGGTGCTTTTGTTAGCAGCAACGGGTCTTGCTGCGTTATCGGGCTTTCAGATTCTCAAGTCGCGTCCATGGACGCGAGCGTTCGTGATCGTGTGGCACATCTTCCAGATCATCTTTGCGACGCAACTATTGATTGGACCGACCTGGTGGATTGCCCTCTTGCTCTTGATCCCGTCAGCTCTAGCCGTCATCTTGATGTTTGCCAAAGCCACCACTGACTTCTTTGCCAGCAACCTGGGATTTCGCAACGAGCGATAGCTGTCGAACGTTCTTTCAACTCCACGCGTGAAAACGGACGTATCGTCCATGCAGACGTTGGAACCCTCGGCCAGGTGATGGATCCACGGGACAACCCTGCCAGCCGAGCGCATCTGCTTCTTGCGGAGTTCTGGGACTCAGTAGGATGTCCGCGCCTTCCGGACGCTGAAGGAGGGCACCGGGCATTCGATGTAGCGACTTGAAATCTGCTTTCGCCGTCACAATTGTCTGGCCGCATGACTGAAGCAGCTTCTCAGTTTCTGCTCTCAGGGTATCGGGAATCAGATCAACATCGTCGATAAGTAGGACACGTGGCGGAGATCGAATGATGTCCTGTAGATCCGTCGAGCTCACCGTTGAACCAGTGATCCTCACGCAACCATTGGGTAGTCCTTGCGTTTCTAGGGTGCGGGCGAGATTCATCAGTATCGAGGTTTTGCCGGTTCCTGAGCCACCTGCGATGAGCCCTATGCGGCCTGGTCTCCACACGAATAGTTCGTGGGTCGGCGACGATATTCCAAGCGGAAAAGCGAGGGATTCGCTCTCCTCGGCGAGACTTTGCGCGAGGAGCCCGGCGATGAGAGTCGCGTCGGGACTAACTTGTTTAGGCAGGCCACGCAAATTCGGGGCAGCAAATGTCGTGGGGACTAGCGTGCCGGCCGTGGCCGTGGCAGTCACCGGGTACGTGTCCTCGGCCGATGCCGTTGCCCAGCCGCAACCCGAGCCACGGCCGGCGTCGCCGTGGACTGGACTTAAAGGACGACGCGTTCCTACTCCCGTGCCGTTAAGACACTGAACTTCTCGACCCAATTGAGGCCCGCCGGGTACAACGAGCACACCACGACCCCGAATATCAGGGATCTCCACCATTCGTGGCCAAAGCGCCTTGACTTCGCTGCCGAGTCCGAACGGCAAATACAACCGGCTCTCTAATGCGGCGAAGAGTGTCGTTCCGGTGAGTTCACGAGCGCCGAGAGCGACTACTGCAACTCGTCCCGTCACCGTAAGACGCACGAGCGAACTCATGAGCTGTTCCAAAGAGGTGGCAACTCGTGGACCCACTCGGGAAAGCACAGCGCTCCAGCCAGTCACCATCACGAGTGTGTGCGCACCGTGAGCGTCGTAAGACAGCATCAATTCATCATGGACTCGCTCCAAGATCTCGACGATGGCAATCGAGTCTGCATTCGACGCGTATGCGTAAACCTCAGGATCGTCGGCGAAATCGCCGCACATCTCAGCCCCATCGATGACAATCACTCGCGATGAGTGTTCCAGAAACTGTCTTATTAAGGATGCGGCGACCGCCGATCCTCCACCATCCATCCCGGTAAGAACCGACAAGCGTGGCGAACTCTGCAAATCCCATAGCACCGGCTCCAGATCGCCCATCGTTTCGTCGTTACCAACTCCGAGATAGATCGGTACCTCTGGAGAGGCTGCCTCTGGCGAGCGGGCGTCGTCGTATTCCGCGCTGTGTGAAATCAGACGAATCGTGTGCTCCATCAGCGTCACCAACAGCTCGCCGTCAACCTCGTTCGGCAACGCAACCGGGAGGGCGGTTGGAGGGGCGGGGTCGATGGTGACGCCGCCTGAATAGTTAAGCCAGCGTTGCACCGGCGTCAGCGGGGGCTCAGCAGAGGCGACGTGGAGCGTCGAGAGCGCTGGTCCTACGACGTCACCATAACGGTGGATCATCCATCCTGACGACGTTCCGCTGGGTGGCGGAAACTGCACTCGTTGCGCTGGTTGCGAGCCAACTTTGACGTACCCCTGTCCTGGAAATCGGTGGGAGATCGATGTTGCTTGCGGCGTTCCAATAACGTCTAGTGATTCCTGTTGACTTGCGACTCGAAGAAGCACAGAAATACCGATGTTCGCTCGAATGTCCGGAGATACGACCCCGAGTGGACGCTGCGTTGAGAGCAGTAGATGTACCCCAAGAGATCGTCCGATAGTGGAAATCGACGCTAACTCGTTCATGGCTTCGGGCATAGCCGACAACAACATCCGCAGCTCGTCCACCACAATTACTAGCCGTGAAATTTTTGGCAGGTCGTTTCGCATGTCTGCTATCGCGCGCCAACTCGGGTAATCAGCAACACCTTGCTTCTGAAAAAGATGCTCGCGGCGAGAGAGCTCGCTTCGAATTCCTCGGATCATACGGGAGGCATCGGCGCGGGTTAGATCGGTCTCAACGGCGATCGTATGGGGGAGCGCCGCGAACTCGCCCAGAGTTGATCCGCCCTTGAAATCAAAGTGAAGGAAGGAAACATCCGACGGTAAATAGTGCCGAGCGATGGACCACACCATGGACTTCAGAGCTTCGGATTTTCCAGAACCAGAAGTGCCTGCAACAAGCATGTGCGGGCCATCTGTTGCGAGATCGAGCTTTAGACCGTTGCCGGAACTAGCTACTTTCGGCGTGCTCTGCATCGCTTCCGTGCTGGCATCTAAGGCCACCCCCGCATCAAGTAGCAAGGAGTTAGCGCTGCTGAGCGCCGGATGTTCATGCTCGCTGTGCCGTTGTTTCGGCTTCGGTTCCGAGGTCTCCGGAACTGGGACCTCGCTCAATGCAAGAATCTCCAAAAACACCGTGGCTGTTTCGGCGGACATTCCGTCGAGGAGCACCGAAACTCGTGACGTCTCTTCACCATCTGATCGAGTGCGATTTATCCACTGTCCAGTGTCCACCCGAATCTCGTGGGCGAATGACTCGCCCACGTCGCCTCCAGGACCCGATTTCTCCGCAGCGCGGGATGCTGCCACGGGCTCGTCTAAATACTCGAAAGCCACAAAGAGCGGCGGATAGTTCGATCCAGTCGATTCGAATCTCTTCGGACCGCGGGCTTCGCTGAGGTTACCGCGCGAGGCAAAAACAATCACCGGACCTGCGCTCGCAGGCGCGTGGAGCTGAGCAAAAGCCTCAACCGTTTCGTAGTAGTGGATTTTCCCCGCAGCGCGAGCGAGGGAAGGAAGCCACGAACCGTCCCCGATCAACACAAACGTAAGTCGGCGAGAAGTATCGGTAAGTAGAAGCCGGATAAAGCACGCACGGAGCACCTCTTGGACGCGAGACCGCATGCCGCAGAAGATTGTGGGTGTTTGGGAGGACAACGTCACGATTGCAGGGCAGTCCTGATGGTAGAACTCGAGCGGCTCCGTTCCCGCTCCTAGTCTCACGACGACAGGTAGCCGATCAGTTTCCCCGATGGGTAGGGGAAGAGCGAGTGAAGCTTCCCGAGATGGATCGTTGCGTTGCCCCTCCGCCGACGATCCGCTCGATGGTGAGGCGCCTGGCATCGATCCTCTGGGATGCCTCAGCCAGGTTCGTAATATGCCCCAATCTGGAGCGACGTACTGCCTTTGTCGTTTATCCTTCGCGAGTTCGGCTTGGATCCGAACGTTCAATTTCTTCTTGTCGCGCCATTGCAACAGTGCCGGAACTCCGGCTGTCACCACGCTCATGAGTGCAAAGAGCATGAAAAGCCACGAGCCCATGATGAGCACCATGGCCAGACCCAGCACCACGGGCATGACGGCGCCTACCGTCATCATGAGCGGCCGTTGTGCTCGAGGTGCATTGGTGATGGTGATGGCGGGAAGTGGCCACGAAGTTTGAACGGGCTGAGGTTCTGATTTCTCTAGCTCTCGATCCTCTTCAAGGCGAAATCTCGTTGAGCCAAGCGTAAAGGTGTCACCAAAGGACAGGTGACGAGTCGTTGGAATTTTCGGGCCATGACTTTGACCGTAACCGCGGTGTAGTTTCAAGGCGAACCCTTGGGCAGAATGTACGACGACGCCTGCTTGCGTCGGCATTGCAGGGTCGCGGATACTCACATCGGCATCTCTGCGTCCGATGCTGTAAGTGCCTCTGGGCAAGTGAAATTGGCGACCAACGTCCGGTCCGGCAACCACCGTGAGATAGGCGTTTCGTCGGTGCGGACGTCCATGATCAGCGAGCCCGTGATCAAACGAAGAAGTCGCAGCGTTCTGCGACGCCTGCTCGTTCAACCCCTGATCCGACTGGTCCACCACTACCAAACCGGCGCTCGGAAGCTTTACCGGCATGCTCGCGCACGTGGCACCTACATCAAGTGGACCGCGGACTGAAGCTGCGTCGTCGTAATTGAGGGCTTGCATCAATGCCTCGCGAGGAATCCCTTCTCCACGTCCCTCGATTTCGATGAGGCCTGAACCTTGTCGCGACATGTGTTCAGGATGGGCAAGTGAAGTTCTTCGGAACATCAAAAACGTTTGCATGTCATCCTTTCTCGCGGTCTGGGTTCACAGTGAGAGTAGAACGAATCGTCGTGAGATTTTCTGATAGTTCACTTTCTGTTGATAACTCGTTCATCCACTTGTCCACAGAACTCTGCGTTGGATTGAAAGCATCCAAAAGTGTTGCCTACGGTGATCACGAACCTTATGGTGCGCGGTCAAGCAGGAGCACTAGTGCAGTGAGCTGAGGGGAATGCATGGAAGCAATTGCAAGGCTGGAAGAAGAAATTCGGGAGATCCTGCGTCGTCGTGGGTTGGATCCTTTCGTACAGCCAGACGAAGTTCGCAGTCTCATCCACGCCGCTGTCCTGGACTATGACGAACGGACGCTTCGAGCCAATTTGCCGCCGATCGTTGACTTTGATCAAACCAATCAATTGATCTTTGATTCAGTTGCCGGCTTTGGTCCTCTTCAGCCTCTTCTTGATGATCCAGAAGTAGAGGAAATTTGGATCAACTCGCCGCGTGAAGTATTTTCAGCTCGCCGGGGCACTTCCGAACTGACTTCCATTCGGCTGGAACCCTCGGACGTGCACTTTCTGGTGGAGCGGATGCTCAAGAGTTCCGGGCGCCGCTTGGACCTCAGCTCGCCTTTCGTGGACGCTGCCTTGCCTGACGGTTCGCGATTGCACGTTGCAATCCCGGACGTCACCCGCAAGGAGTGGGCTGTCAACATTCGAAAGTTCATTGCGCGCGCCGCATCCCTCAAACAGCTCGTCAAGTTAGGTTCCATGACTCCGCAAGCGGCTGCCTTTCTTGACGCGGCAGTGTCTTCGGGGCTGAATATTCTCGTTTCCGGTGCGACGCAGGCGGGAAAGACGACGATGCTCAATTGTCTCGCCGCTTCCATTGGAAGTCGCGAGCGTGTGATTACGGTGGAAGAGATCTTCGAGCTACAAGTACCACTTCGGGATGTCGTAGGGCTCCAATGCCGTCAGCCGAATCTTGAAGGCGAAGGCGAAATTTCCATGCGTCGCTTGGTGAAGGAGTCCTTGCGAATGCGCCCAGACCGTCTCATTGTGGGTGAAGTGCGAGAGGCGGAAAGCCTGGACATGCTTATCGCTTTGAACTCAGGTCTTCCTGGCATGGCAAGTGTTCACGCCAACAGCGCTCACGATGCCGTCACCAAGATTTGTACGCTGCCGCTTTTGGCCGGCGACAATATTTCACCGCACTTCGTTACTCAAACCGTCGCCTCGAGCATCGACTTGGTCATCCACTGCGAACGCTCCCGAACTGGCCAACGCCGGATCTCGGAAATCCTCGCCCTCGGCAAACGAGTCGAGAACGGGGTGATTGAAACGTCCTCGATCTTCAAACGAGTTGACGGTGAGCTACTGCTGATGGACTCCGCAGATGTGCCGTCCGAAAAGTTCCATCATGCGGGATTGGACATCAACTCGATCCTTAGAGAGGCCGCATGAGTGCGCTGCTAGGCCTCATGCTAGGGCTAGGCCTGTTTTTGATTTGGTGGTCTTTCTGGCATGAGCCTCCCACCGAAGCGCCTAAGAAGGAGCGGCATGCTATCCGCAACATGCTGTTGCGGGCCGGGCTAGACAACGTTTCGCCTTCTGGGCTGCTCGCCGCGTGCGGAATAGCTGGATTCGTCACCTTGCTCCTGGTTTTCATCTTTACGGGAGCACCGTTGATCGCGCTGATCTTCGGCCTTTTTGGTGCACTCTTGCCGATCATCCTGGTGAACTGGCGAGCGCATCAGCGCTCAAAGAATCTCCGGGAAGTGTGGCCCGACGTTGTAGACCACCTTCGATCCGGGGTTCGAGCAGGTCTTTCTCTTCCCGAAGCGCTGTCGCAGCTCAGCGAACAGGGTCCCGTTGCTCTTCGTCCGGCCTTTGACGAGTTCGCTCGTGACTACCGAGTCAGCGGCCGTTTCGATACCTCCATAGAGAATCTGCGTATCCGCCTCGCTAATCCGGTTGCCGACAAGATCATTAGCGCGCTCAAACTCACGCGAGAGGTGGGCGGATCGGACCTAGGCCAGATGTTAGGAACACTGGCCCAGTTCTTGAGAGATAGCGTTCGAACCCGAGGAGAGCTTGAGGCTCGGCAGTCGTGGACGGTCAACGCCGCGAGGCTCTCGGTCGCTGCTCCCTGGATTGTCTTGCTACTAATGTCAACACAGCCAGCGGTCGCGGACGCCTATTCGACAGGTCTTGGGGGACTGGTGCTAATTAGTGGATTGATCATCTCCGTGGTCTGTTATCAGCTCATGATTCGTCTGGGTGAGCTTCCGGACGAAGAGAGGATTCTGAAATGAGTCCTAGTATCTTCGCCGGTCTCCTGTGCGGGTTGGGATTGGGTCTTGGATTAGTCCTTGTCTTCACCCGGATTCCACGCTTTAGGCGATCTACTTTCGCCGCACGAATAGCGCCGCAACTGCGTGCGGGTCGAATGCAATCTGCCCTACTGACAAGTCACGATGCAGGCGGTTCCTTTGGACCGTTGGGCAGGATCATTGCTCCCTTTGTTCAAGACCTCGTCAGGAGATCCTCGAGTATCAGTCCCATGGGTGACGCTCTGAAGAAACGCATCGCGAGGGCTGGGCTCGATATTTCCGTCTCCGATTTCCGGGCACAACAGTTCTTATGGGCCGGTATTGGTTTGTGTGTTGCGCTTTTGGCCACGATCCTTTCTGTACCGAACCAGAACTTCAACCCGTTGCTGTCTCTTGTCATGGTGGTTGGATTCCCCATCTGCGGGTTCTTGCTTCGAGACTGGTGGCTGGGTGAAACCATTGCTCGCCGAGCGCGAAAGATTCTTGGCCAATTCCCCAATGTTGCAGAACTGATGGCACTGTCAGTGGCCGCTGGAGAGTCCACCTTGGGTTCTTTGGAACGAGTCCGCAGGAGCTCAGAAGGCGAGCTCCCAGACGAGTTTGGTCGAGTGCTCGCGGACGTGCGAGCAGGAAGCGCACTCGGCGAGGCCCTCAGGTCCATGGCTGATCGTGTTGACCAGGACATCATGACGCGATTCGTCGACGCCATTTTGGTGGCAACGGACCGTGGCACGCCCCTGGCTCAGGTCATGAGAGATCAGGCTCAGGACGTTCGTGATGCTGCAAAGCGAGAACTGATGGAAACAGCTGGAAAGAAGGAAGTGAGCATGCTGCTTCCAGTTGTCTTCGGTATCCTCCCGCTGACGGTGATATTTGCCGTCTTTCCGGGCATCGCACTGTTCGACTTCAGCTTCTGACAGGCGTCCGCTGGAGTTGTGTATCCAGTTATCCACAATTCTTGAGCTACTTCCCCGCGAGCGGTTTGATTTTCATAGGCTGAGCGTGAAGCAGCATTACGAGGTGCTGACATCAGTGTTTCCAATGATTCTCCATGTGTTTGCCAAAGCTTAACTTTCACTGGATAGCTTCAAACTGTTGAGTGCTACACACCACTTGACGGCAGGCTTCATCGCCTCATCTCACTAGCACTTTTCTTGTCCGCCACCGTCACCACAATTTCTGAAGTCACGCTTTTCAATCTTTGAAGTCACTCTCTTTAATCACAAGAACTAAGGAACGAGGGGGAACCATGGAAAAGGTTTCGTTTCACTTTTTGACAACACTTCGAGCAATCTCAACTTTTGTCTCATCACTAGTACGCGGACTGACTCAGCGTGTCCAAATCCAAGAACGCGGAGACGTTCCTGGCTGGGTCATGTTGGCGATCATGTCAGCGTTGCTGGTAGCAGGACTTCTTGCAATCGCAGGGCCTCGCCTGATTGAGCTCTTCAACCAGGCGATCGATAACGTCGCAGGCCTTGGATAGTCGATCTCTGCTCCGGAGAACTTGCGAGGGGCGAACGAAGGGAAGTCTTTCGTCGGTGGCCAAGGAAGACGGCGCCAGTATCCCTGAGTTCGTCCTCGTGAGCACTCTTGTCATCGCGCTCTTTATCTCGATTGTGCAGCTCACATTGGTTCTGCATGTAAGAAACACGATGCTCGATGCCGCAGCTAACGGGGCACGGTACGGAACGCTCGCCGATCGAACCACCGGCGATGGTATCTCTCGAACCAGAGAGTTGCTTCAGGGTTCGCTAGGCTCTGGATTTCAAGCCAATGTATCGGCACAGGAAACAAGTATTGGCGGGCAGCCCGCCGTTCGCATTCGGGTTTCTACAGACTTCCCACTACTTGGCTTCTTTTCGACAGGCGGAGAGCTTGAAGTATCAGGCGAAGCCGTGAGATACGAATAACGTTCGGCTACCGAAGCTGGGGAGGTCAAGATCAAGCACGGGGTGAGGGGAGTGATGACGATGCGTGAGAAACAGCCAGCGCGAACGCTGCAAGCGTGGAAACCGCGGTGGCATCGACTTCACGTAGCTGAAGAGGGTTCGGCCATGATCGAATTCGTTTTCTTGGCCGTTGGCTTGATGGTCCCCATCGTCTACTTGATACTTTCAGTTGCACAGCTTCAGGCGTCATCGCTAGCGGCGATTGGAGCTGCAGACCACGCCGCAAAGGTCTTTGTTGGCGCTGAGTCTGAATCCGAAGCACGAAGTCGCGCGGCCTCCGCGGTGTCCACTGCCCTGAACAATATGGGCATTCCTGCTGGCGCGGCGAACACGACCATTACTTGTTCTGATGCTTGCCTAGAACCAGGAAGCACCGTGACGGTCAGTGTGCACATCAACGTTCCACTGCCTCTCTTGCCAGAAGGCGTGGGATCAGGACTCATGACCACGAGTTCAACGTCCACTCACCGTGTGGATCGATTCGGGTGACGCAGATGAAGAGTTTGGGAATTAGATATCGGCGCATGTGCGGTGCACGTCTTCGTCAAGATCTATCGGGTGAATCTGGTCAGTCAACCCCGCTCATTATCGGACTGTTGGCGATCGCACTCTTGGTGGTAACGGTTATGTTGGCGGCCACCCAAGTCAACGGGCAGGCACGGCGTCTACTCGGTGTAGCGGATGGGGCCTCTACCGCAGCCGCCGATGATTACTTGGTTGATTTGCAAGGTGGGGATCTCAGCGTGAAGCTCACCAACGCGACCGTGCAAGAGTCGGTGGCCAGCTATCTGTCGGAGACGAATGCGAGTAACAAATTCACTGAACTTCGTATTTTGGAAGCCACCGCAAGCCCCGATGGTAGAACCGCCCATGTTCGTCTCGGTGCTTCGGTGCATCCTCCATTGGTCAATTGGATCGTCCCCGACGGTGTGACGATTAGCGTCGAGTCCGACGCGCGTGTTCATCTCGAGCAGTGAGCAGTGAGCAGTGAGCAGTGAGCAGTGAGCACTCAGCCGTAGGCCATGAGCAGTAGGCCTTGCGGAGTGACGAGCTGTTTGTCACGGAACGCGACAAGAGAATCTTGCGGTGGTGTCGTAACCTAGTTAGACCATGGCTTCCATTGACTTTCCCGCAGAGATTGCGGCTCTTCGACACACATTCACTTCAATTCAGGCAGTCTCAGACGTCGACAAAATCAAGGCTGACATTGCAGACCTGTCCGCTCAAGCGGGCGTGCCGAACCTCTGGGATGACCCGGCAAGCGCCCAAGTGGTGACGTCCAAGTTGTCCCACCGCCAGTCTGAATTGGAACGACTCGAGAAGCTCGAAGAACGCATCGACGACCTCGAGCTGATGGTTGAGCTTTCAGAAGAGGATCACGACGACGAAGCCTTGCGTGACGCTGAAAAGGAACTTTCCAAACTGCGTAAGGCTCTCGCTGACTTGGAAGTCGTTACCTTGTTGTCCGGCGAGTACGACGAGCGCGAAGCCGTGGTCACGATTCGTTCGGGCGCCGGCGGAGTAGACGCTGCCGACTTCGCTGAGATGCTCCTTCGCATGTACACCCGGTGGGCAGAGAAGCACGGCTATGGCGTAAAGATCATGGACACCTCCTACGCGGAAGAAGCCGGACTCAAATCCGCCACCTTCGAGGTCAACGCACCCTACGCCTTCGGCACGCTGTCTGTCGAAGCCGGAACACACCGTCTAGTGCGCATCAGCCCCTTCGACAACCAGGGGCGTCGCCAAACCAGCTTTGCTGCCGTCGAAGTGATTCCCCTGATCGAACAGACGGATTCCATCGAGATCCCAGAAAACGAGATCCGCGTGGACGTCTTCCGCTCCTCGGGCCCAGGCGGACAGTCTGTGAACACCACGGACTCTGCAGTGCGCTTGACCCACATTCCAACCGGAATTGTGGTTTCTATGCAGAACGAAAAGTCGCAGCTCCAAAACCGAGCGGCGGCAATGCGCGTGCTGCAGTCACGCCTTCTCTTGCTCAAAAAGGAACAAGAGGACGCTGAAAAGAAGGCGCTCGCAGGCGACGTCAAAGCCAGCTGGGGCGACCAGATGCGTTCCTACGTCCTGAACCCCTACCAAATGGTCAAGGACCTCCGCACCGAACACGAAGTCGGCAATACTTCAGCCGTCCTTGATGGTGACATCGATGACTTCATCGATGCTGGTATCCGCTGGCGTGCCAACAACCGCAACGCCGCCGATAGCTAAGCCTGAAATACCCCGCCGGTTTGCTACTTAGCGTCGGCGAATAGCTCCTGAAAGCCCTCTGCTTACTCCACCATTCCCGCTACTCCACCAACATGTTGGTGATTCGGCTGGTGCACAACCGCTTACCTTGATCGTCACTCATGATGATTTCGTGAGTGGTGATGCGCGATCCCAAGAAGATGGGCGTGCAGACAGCGGTGACCAGACCGGACACGCCCGCACGGTGATGGGTGGAGTTGAGGTCCACGCCTACGGGTCGTTTGCCAAGGCCTTGCTCAAAGCTGTGCAACGCTGCGCCAAACGACCCCAAAGTCTCAGCGAGAGCGGCACTAGCACCGCCGTGCAGAATGCCCGCAACCTGCGTGTTCCCCTCGACAGGCATCGTGGCCACGAGGCGTCGGGCGCTCATCTCCGTGAACACAATGCCCAACTTCTCCACGAGTGGCCCAACACCGAACTTCCCAAAGGGACCCCACAATTCTTCCGGAACCCCAGCGCGAGTGAGCTGATCCGCAAACGGATGCTCCGTCGTCGTACTTAATGGGGTTTCAGCCGCAGAAGTGTGACGAGAATCCGAAGATTCATTAGATGCTGAGGCGGTCGTGTGATTCTGGCTCATGACAACTAGGCTTGCACTTGTGAGTGATGTAGCAAAACCGGAAATTCAAGAAACCGCCCAAAAGACGTCAAAGATGATCGTTATTGACGGTCATTCGATGGCGTTCAGAGCGTTTTATGCCCTGCCAGCCGACAGCTTCTTGACAGCATCAGGGCAGTACACGAACGCCGTTCACGGGTTCATTTCCATGATGCTCACCATGATTCGCGAGCACCAGCCGACTTATATCGGTGTGGCTTTTGACCTGGATACGCCCACGTTCCGCTCGGAACAGTATGACGAGTACAAGGCCGGCAGAAACAAGACCCCCGAGGAATTTAAGGGCCAGATTGACCTGATCCGCAAGGTCCTCGAAGCGATGAACATCCCGACCATCTCGATGGACGGCTACGAAGCAGATGACATCATCGCAACTCTCGCGACCCTCGGCGAAGCCGCTGACATGCAAGTTTTGGTGGTGTCCGGCGACCGCGATGCCTTCCAGCTGATCACGGAAAAGACAACCGTTCTGTACCCCACGAAGGGTGTTTCGCAGATCCCTCCGATGGACGCCGCCGCCATCGAAAAAAAGTACTTCGTGCAGCCGAATCAGTATTCGGACCTCGCCGCGCTCGTGGGTGAGACCGCGGATAACCTGCCCGGCGTGCCTGGCGTTGGACCGAAGACCGCCGCAAAGTGGATCAACCTGTATGGCGGGCTCGAGGGCATCCTTGAACACGTCGACGAAATCAAGGGCAAAGTCGGCGATTCGCTGCGTGAGAACCTCGATAACGTCAAGCGGAACCGTCGCTTGAACCACTTGCTCCGTGACCTTGAGCTGCCGGTCAACCTTGAATCTCTTGAACTCGAAGCGCCCAACCGTGAAGCGCTCGAGGAAATCTTCGACACCCTCGAATTCAACACTCTGCGCAAGCGCGTGTGGGAACTTTTCACTGAAGAAGAGGAAGAGGTCGTTGAAGAAGAGCTGCCAGAAGCAACCATTCTGACCTCCGCTTCAGAGATCACGGACTGGTTCAAGGCCGAGGGCTCGCATGTATTGGGCCTCTACCTGGTGACGGAAGCGCCCGCAGCAAGCAACCCGGGCATGCCCGATGATGTCTTCGCGCTAGGACTCGCGTCTGAGGATCAGCTCTCCTACATCAAGCTCGCAGATCTCGATCCTGATGCTGAAGCTGCGATTGCTTCGGCGCTCGAATCGGTGAGTTACAAGAAGGCCGTGCACGACTACAAGCTGGCTTTCAAACAGCTCAAGGAACGCGGACTCACACTCGGCGGCGTGGTAGACGACACCATGATTTCCGCTTACCTCATTCAGCCGGACCGCCGTAGTCATGCACTTCCGGATGTGGCATTGCACCACTTGAAGATTTCCCTGGACCTGAGTGAGTCTGAGTCCAAGGGCGAGCTTGATCTGGGCCTTGACGGCAAGGACTACTCGGCGTCGGCTGCCCGCGCTGCTTTCGTGGTGCGCCAACTGAGTTTGATGCTTGCCGGTCAAGTGTCTGAGCGGAACGCCGCTAGTTTGTTGGCTGAACTCGAGCTGCCGCTCTCGCAAGTTCTCGCGCGGATGGAGCGCGTGGGTATTGCGATTGATTTGCCGCAACTTGAGGTTCTCGAAAAGGACTTCTCCAAGGTCATTGACGACGCCAAGTCTCGCGCGTTCGAAGCGATCGGCCACGAGGTCAACCTGGGATCTCCGAAGCAATTGCAGGTTGTCCTGTTTGATGAGCTCGAGCTTCCAAAGACCAAGAAGATCAAGACCGGCTACACAACCGATGCTGAGTCGCTGACCGAGCTGTACGCGCAGACGAACCACCCATTCTTGGGTGCGCTCATGGAATACCGCGACGCCACGAAGCTCAAGCAGACCGTTGACGGGCTCGGGAAGGCTGTGGCCGACGACGGCCGCATTCACACCACTTATGCGCAGACCATTGCCGCAACCGGCCGATTGTCTTCGCTCAACCCGAACCTGCAGAACATCCCCGTTCGTAGCGAAGAGGGCCGTCGTATCCGCGAAATCTTCGTCGCGGCCGAGGGATATGAAACCTTGCTGACTGCCGACTACTCGCAGATTGAAATGCGCATCATGGCGCACCTTTCCGGCGACGAAGGGCTGATCGAGGCGTTCCGCTCGGGAGAGGACTTGCACCGTTTTGTGGGTTCGCGCGTGTTCAACGTGGACCCCCAAGAAGTCACTCCGGCGATGCGCTCCAAGGTTAAGGCGATGTCCTACGGCCTTGCTTATGGGCTGAGCTCATTTGGCTTGAGCAAGCAGCTCCGCATCTCCGTGGACGAAGCCCGCACGCTTCAGAAGGACTACTTCCAGCGCTTCGGCGGCGTCCGCGATTACCTCCGTTCGGGAGTGGAGAAGGCCCGCTCGGTTGGATACACCGAAACCATCCTGGGCCGCCGACGCTACTTGCCGGACCTCACGAGCGACAACCGTCAGCTTCGCGAAATTGCCGAACGAGTGGCACTGAACTCGCCAATTCAGGGATCGGCAGCGGATGTCATCAAGCTCGCGATGTTGCACATTCAGGCCGAACTCGACGCTCAGAACGTTAAGTCCCGCATGCTCTTGCAAGTCCATGACGAATTGGTTTTCGAAATCGCTCCGGGCGAATTGGAAATTATCCGCGAGATCGTCGAGACCAAAATGGGTGACGCGGTCGAAATTTCCGTTCCGCTTGAAGTGCACATCGGAATCGGCAAGAACTGGAACGACGCAGGTCACTAAATTTGTAACTAACTGAGGCGGCCCGCTGACGGAAGCTGCGTCGTCGTACTGAAAATTTCTTGAGTACGACGACGCCTGCTCGCTTCCGACACGCAGGCTGCGGTATGGAAGGGGAGCCATGTCCGAAAGTTCACTGCAAGCGAGTGCGAGTACCAACGGGGAACGCAAGGTTGCGTTGCGCGAGGGGCTTCGGCTCGAGGAATTCTTGCCCGAAATTCAGGCGGACGGAACGCCCTCTGACCGCACCGTAGGATTCCTCAACGCCATGCGATCGGGATTCTACGAAAAGCGAGCCAGTGCCGAGGAAATTCGACGCACGGGAACGGTTTACGCGAATGAGCCGATCGGATTTGTAGCTGTTTACGACGACGCTGCTCAAGAAGCCGACGAATTCTCCTATTCAGGGTCGTTTCCCATTGCGACTTTTGGGCACTATGAAAAGTCTTTTAACATCGGTGGGCCAGAGCTCGTTCCGGCTCATCTGATTACCATGGTGACCGTTGCGGCATCGCACCGTCGACAGGGGATTCTCTCCGCCATGATGCGCCACAGCCTCGATGCTGCGGTGGAAGCCGGGCGACCCGTCGCTTTGTTAACCGCGTCAGAATCTGCGATTTATGGACGCTTTGGCTTTGGAATCGCCACTCGAGAAGCCAAATATGAGCTGAATTGCGCCGGTGGTTTGCGTTTTAAGTCGCCGTCCGTGGGGACTGTAACTAATGCTGATCCTTCGAAGATTGGTGATGTTGCGGCTACGATCTTCGCTCGCGCTCATGCTCAGAATCCCGGCTCTGTTGATCGCCAGGGCACCTATCTTGAATACAAGACCGGCCGCTGGAGCGACGACGTCACCGTCCCGAACCGTACGTTGCGCGCGCTCATTTATCGTGGGCCGTCCGGTGAACCCGAAGGTTTCGTGACCTATGCCTTCAACGGCTGGGGCTGGAAGCCGCCGACTATCGGTATTCGAAACTTCGTCGCCGCAAGTGACTCCGCCGAGCTCGCTTTGTGGGAGCACCTGGCCAATTTGGACCTGATCGAAAAGATCGTTTGGCCGAAGGCGCCCGTGGATACCGCCCTGTTCTATGCCTTGGAAGACTCCGGCGCCTTGAACACCGTGTCTGTTGACCACCATCTATGGGTACGGGTGCTTGATGTCCCGCGGGCGCTGACTTCGCGTTCATGGTTGGCCGACGGTGACTTCAGTCTTCGCGTCCGCGACCGGTGGGGTTACGCGGAAGGGACCTTTTCCGTTTCCATCCGTGGAGGCGTCGCTAGCGTTGGCCTCTTAGACAATCCCGATCAGGCCGCCGATATGGGACTTGATGTTGCGACGCTAGGCGCGCTCATGCTGGGCGATACGAGTGTCAGCCAACTTGTGCGAGCTGGATTGATCGATGTCACGGTCCCGCCAGCCGCACTGGATGCTTTGTGGGCTACGGCAGTGAAGCCGTTCTGTAATACAGGGTTCTGATTTCTCGGTTAGACGCCTGTTGACCGGTGCTTGTTGGGCGGTCCCCGTGTGCTGGCGCGTGACGTGGCGCCGACGCACTTTTAGCCGTTTGGCTATTGCTTCGGCGCATCTCATGTGGTGCCGTTTCGGGGATTACGCGCTCTGTGACGCCGAGGGTTAACGCAAGGTTTCCTTCGGGCGGATTTTGACCAAACTCTTCCTTTTGGGCTGTGGATAACTCTTATTCGTCTACTTAGCTCCGATACCTTAAGAGGGTCATCGAATCCGAAATAGGGGAGGGGATCGAATGACGAATCCTCGACGTTTATTCAACCGGTCATGGGGCGTGCTTTGCGCCGCTGGAGCGCTGAGCCTGTCACTATCGCTAGCTGGATGTAGCTCTGATGCTAATGGCGAGAGCCCAACGAGCGCGGCTTCACAGGCGACTTCCGGGAGTGCTTCGGCCAGCAATTCGGCTGCCGCTTCAAGCAGCCCCGTGGCCAAGCCTCAAGAAGCTACTCCGACATCGCCAGCCAAGAACATTCCGGAACCAGTCATGCCGGCCGCGGCCAAGAAGAACACGGCCGAAGGGCTAGAGGCGTTTACTCGGTACTGGTTTGAGGTGCACAACTACGCGCAGAAGACCGGTGACACGAAGCAGATGATGGCGCTTTGTGTGGAGGAGAGTGCTTTTTGCGATCACCGAAAAGAATCCGTCGACCAATTTACCGAGCGAAATGCATGGATGATCGATGGCGACACGATCATCAGCACCTACTTTTCAGACCAATCCGAAACGCCGGCAGGCTACAAAGTATCGATTGTTGAAATCGACCAAGAAGGTCGAAAAGTATACAACTCCGACGGGCCGATCGTAGAGGCTAATTTGAAGTCCACTTCGGGTGCCTTTGAATCCTATTCAATTTGGCGCGATGGGGGCTGGAGATTTCTGGCTATAGACCCAATTGACGGAGTGGAGTACGAACAACGATGACTCCAAGATTGACGCTCGTGTTACTTGCAGTTGTAGGAGGTCTCAGCGTCTCAGACGCTTTGGCAGGCAACAGTTACTTTTCCTTGCAATTTATGGAAGGGAATGTCACCACGTCTCGATCTGATCATTGGAATAGTGATTCAGTCGGAGGGTCGTTTGTTGTTGAAGGAATTACGGGTCAAACCAAAGTAAGCGGTAACAAGGTGAATTCTGCTCCCAGACAGACAGCACCCATTCCGCCCAGTAAGAATCCAAGTGCATCTGTCGGCAACGCGACCTCAACATCCTCCGAGGGGACATACTCGTGGCGACACTTGTGCGCCGATAACGCCACGGGGGATGTCAGTATTGCCTGCGCGATCGCCGCTCCTGACGTCTGTCCGCCAGGTGAATACCTGGGTGTCGTTTTGGCAATCGATAGTGCGGGCGTTGCCACTGAGACGGGGGACAGGCAGTGCACCGGATCAACGCCTAGCACGCCGGCTCCGGTTGCCGCCGGCGGCGCACCGGCACCGGCCGCACCACCAGTCGTAATCACTGTGACTGCATCAGACTTTCAGCGGCTGCCGATTCCGCCTTCAACGATCAATCTAGACACTCAAGGCAACACTCTTCGGACAGCGCATACCAACATCTATGCGACCGCCAGTGTTCGCAACCTCAACACCACGGTTCTGGGTCAGCCGGTGCGAGTTCGAGCGGTGCCCATCGAATACATCTGGAACTACGGAGACGGTACGACACGTCGTACTTATGAGTCGGGTGAGGCGGTTGCAGGGGATCCGTTCGATATTCAGACTGAAACGTCGCATCAGTTCGAAGAGACGGGTACTTTTCCGATCAACCTCACCACTGTTTACACCGGTCAGTTCTCTGTCAACGGTGGACCCTGGATCTCGATTAACGGCGTAGCTCGTGTAGACAGTGCACCTGAATCCATGACCGTTTGGAAGACCAAACGCTCTTTGGTAGCGGAAGATTGCATAGCAAATCCAGGAGCAATTGGTTGCAGCGACGGCTAAGCCTCTCAGCCTTCAACACGTGTCCGAAATCAGCGTGAAATGGTGAGCTGCGCCGTCGTAATTCCCGGTCCGCTCAGCGGTATGAGCTGAACCGCAGCGATTTGCGGTGATTGCGAAGAGTAACTAAACTGAAAAGGCACTTTGTGCGTCTTTTCGCGCGCGTGCGACATGCATGATCCACATCGGGACGCCGGGACTTCCGGTATCCCACTGACAAATCCTATCCATATCGGAGCCCCTACTACATGACCATCACCACCAACGAGAAGACCGGTACGCCACAAGTCGCAGTAAACGACATTGGTACCGAAGAAGACTTCCTCGCCGCCATCGACGCCACCATCAAGTACTTCAATGATGGCGATCTCGTCGAAGGCACCGTCGTTAAGGTCGACCGCGATGAAGTTCTGCTCGACATCGGATACAAGACCGAGGGTGTTATTCCTTCCCGCGAGCTTTCCATCAAGCACGACGTTGATCCAGATGACGTTGTTGCAGTCGGCGATTCCGTCGAGGCCCTTGTTCTCACGAAAGAAGACAAGGAAGGCCGCCTGATTCTCTCCAAGAAGCGCGCACAGTACGAGCGTGCCTGGGGCGACATCGAGAAGATCAAGGAAGAAGATGGTGTTGTTACCGGCACCGTTATCGAAGTTGTCAAGGGTGGACTCATCCTCGATATCGGACTTCGCGGCTTCCTCCCAGCATCGCTTGTTGAGATGCGCCGCGTCCGCGATCTTGACCCATACATCGGTCAGCAGATCGACGCCAAGATCATTGAACTCGACAAGAACCGCAACAACGTTGTGCTTTCCCGTCGTGCATGGCTTGAGCAGACGCAGTCTGAGGTTCGCTCCACCTTCCTCAACAAGCTTGAGAAGGGTCAGGTTCGCCCAGGCGTCGTTTCCTCCATCGTCAACTTTGGTGCATTCGTGGACCTTGGCGGCGTAGACGGTCTCGTCCACGTTTCCGAGCTCTCCTGGAAGCACATCGACCACCCATCTGAGGTTGTCGAAGTTGGCAAGGAAGTTACCGTTGAGGTTCTCGAAGTTGATCTCGATCGTGAGCGCGTTTCGCTCTCGCTCAAGGCAACGCAGGAGGATCCATGGCAGACCTTCGCTCGTACCCACGCTCTTGGACAGGTTGTCCCAGGTAAGGTTACGAAGCTCGTTCCATTCGGTGCGTTTGTTCGCGTTGAAGACGGAATCGAAGGCCTTGTTCACATCTCCGAGCTTGCAGTTCGCCACGTTGACCTTGCTGAGCAGGTTGTCTCCGTTGGTGACGAGCTCTTCGTCAAGGTCATCGACATCGACCTCGAGCGTCGCCGCATCTCGCTCTCCCTCAAGCAGGCTAACGAGGGCGTCGATCCAGAAGGCACCGAATTCGATCCAGCACTCTACGGCATGGCTGCAGAGTACGACGAAGAGGGCAACTACAAGTACCCACAAGGCTTCGACCCAGAGTCGAACGAGTGGCTCGAAGGCTTCGAGACGCAGCGCGCCGCTTGGGAGCAGCAGTACGCTGAGGCTCAGGAGCGTTGGGAAGCCCACAAGAAGCAGGTTGCACAGCACCTCGCCGAAGATGCAGCTGCAGCAACGTCTGAGGGTTCTTCCGAGCCAGCACAGACCAGCTACTCTTCTGAGGCTCCAGCCGCAGAGCAGGGCACCTTGGCATCTGACGAAGCACTTGCAGCGCTTCGCGAGAAGCTCACGGGCAACTAATTGTTGATCTGCTCTTAGAGCAGGTTTCAAGTTAGTCCTTGGAGGGTCATCCGGTTTACCGGGTGGCCCTCTTTTTTATGCCTACTATTTTCGAGGGTTACCAAACAAGTGGTGAGCCGTAGGTTCGCAGTGTCAGCGAGGTGTGTCATTGAAATGTGTGACCAAGTGAGGAGATCTGTGGGCCGTGGATGAACGAGCTTTGGACGGAGCTGAAGTTGCACCGGTGCGGTCGGTCTTGCCGCCAGAACCGTCAGTGTCGTCGGATGAACGCGCGATGCTCTTCAGTTTTCTGGATTATTACCGGGCTGTGATTCGGCGCAAGGCCGAAGGGCTCTCGGACGCAGAGGTTAGGACGACATGCCCTCCTAGCAGTATGAACCTCATCGGAATGATCAAGCATTTGGCTTTCGTGGAGGACTATTGGTTTGGACACCGTCTCGCGGGCAATGAACCGTGCCATCCTTGGGACTTGGCGCCGTGGCAACAGGATCCTGACTGGGACTGGAATTCGGCGATAGACGATTCTCAACATGAAGTATTTGCGCTGTTTGATAGGGCAGTTGATGCGTCACGGAGTATTCAATCCAGGATTGACACGTTATCTGCCCGGGTTGCGCGGCCTAGTGCCGGGGAAGAGGATATGACGTTCCGATGGATTCTCGTTCATATGATCGAGGAGTACGCCAGACACGCTGGGCACGCGGATCTTCTGCGCGAGAGACTTGACGGACAGACAGGGGACTAGGCACGTTTGAGTGATCGTGTGACCGTGAACTTCCTGTTCTTTGCGATCTCAGTGGTTGGCCCGACGATCCTGTTCAAGTCATGCTTGTAGTTCAAGTGTGAATTCCACACACACCAAAGTTCACCATTGTTCTTTAATACGCGCGCGGAGGCTCTGAAGAGTTTGAGTGCGATGTTGGGGTCGACGGTGTTCCCCACATGAAACGGCGGATTGAGCAGTATTAGCTCTTCAGACTTATCCGGAAACGTGCTCATGGCGTCGTCCCGGACGGCGACTACACGGTCCGCCTCGTTATTGAGGATTGCTGTTTCTTGAGTCGCAGCCACGGCGTCGCGCGATGAGTCGGTGGCAAGCATGCGTCCTGAGAATTTTGGGAATTGAAGCGGGAAGAAGCTTGAAATGGTTCCATTTCCACAGCCAAGATCGACAATGGAGTCAGGAAATTCCGCGGAATCGCCAAAGGTGAGCTTTAGGGTCTCTAGGAAGAACCTCGTGCCAGGATCAATGTTCGTCCCACCAAAGGTTGCGCCGTAGGCGGCCAATTTCAGTGGGATACCCGCTAGTGTCTTGGGTTCTGACCGTACTGGAAAGGCTGAGACATAGTTTTCCGGAAGTGGTCGTTTGCCTGTTGCTGCGATGACTCTTGACTTGCTACGAGCGCGTCCCGCTCGTACCTCATTGAAATACTCGCCTAGCACGTCATTGATCGACAGCGTGAGGTATTTTTGCCGCCCTCCAACGAGCACCAACACGTCTGCGCTTGCGGCTAGAGCGGTGGCTTCGATTAATTGCCGTAGCTCGCTCAGAGAACGAGGTGCCTGAATGAGGATGACGACGGCGCCGCTCACCACCTCCTGTAGCTTCAGCTGTGTGGCAACAGGGGAAGGAAGGCCAAGTTGAGTCGCGTTGTTGCTGATTGCCTGTTCGCGTGAAAGGGAATCGTTCCAGGCTGTGATGGTCCAGTTGAGCGAGTTTCCTCGGGCGAACTGTTGGAGTGGCAAGGATAGTGCTCCAAAGCCGTCATTGAGCGTGACGATTCTAAGTTCGTCTTGCCCGTTGCTGCGCGTCAGCGCAGAGAGGATATCGGCTGTGTCGAGAAGCAGTTCATCGGTGGCATCAGAGCCTTGCAGATTGTCGGCCTCAGGTTCCGGCCACCGACTCAGAGCACTGAAATCGAAGTCCCTGGTGATTTCTCCCTGCGAAACGTCTTGGCCCAGAAGATCTAGGTTGTACATATCTTGTCCGCCATCAGTCACTGCGGTTACCTTCCCAGATCAATCCACGTAGATTCTCTTGCGTCCACTTGTGCGCTTCCCGAAGAAATACTCGCAACGACCTCATGTAGCCGGGAGATAGCCTCCGGTTCGTGGAATACTCCGACTTCTATTCGAACGCTATCGGCGCCGTAGCTGGTATCAAGTACTTCAATTCCGTGATTTCTTAGGCCAAAGTTCAGTCGACCTGCATCGGCTGCCGTGGTCAACACCGAGAACTTCTGCACAAGTGCCCGTTTATTCAGGGGCATTTCGTCCAGTACACGTGATACGGCCTCGGAATACGCCCGGACCAGTCCACCCGCTCCTAGTAACGTTCCTCCGAAGTACCTCACCACTACGACGAACACGTCACTGAGAGTGTTATTTCCATCAGGCATGGCTCGCTGGGTAATCGCGTCTAACATCGGCACCCCGGCGGTTCCCGAAGGCTCTCCATCATCAGAACTTCGTTGAATTTCCCGCTTCGAACCAATACTGAGGGCGCTGCAATGATGCCTGGCATCAAAGTGTGCACGGCGAATTCGGCCTAATAATTCGCGGGATTCATCTACGCTCTCAACTCGGTTGGCGTAAGCAATGAAACGGGATCGTTTGATGTCTATTTCGTGGATAGTCTCTGTGCTTTCCTTCGGCACCCAATACACATGCTGCGAGGCGACGGAGGTGGAAGAGGACATGCTCTAAAGTCTATTGAGTGAATACCGAATCGCAGACTAAGAAACGGTTGATGATTGGCCTCACCGGCGGCATAGCCTCTGGAAAATCTGCGGCAGCGCGTCGCTTTCAGAAACTTGGCGCCATATTGATCGACGCAGATCAGATTTCTCGTGACGTTGTTGCCAAGGGAACGCCGGCGCTTAAGGACATTGTCTCAAGTTTCGGTCCTGAGGTTCTCACGCCAGAAGGAACCCTAAATAGGCCAGTTCTGGGTGCAATAGTCTTCTCAGATGAGCAGAAACGGGAACAACTGAATGCGATTGTGCATCCTAGGGTCCGCGAAGAATCGGCACGCTTGATCTCGGCTGCTCCAGCCGGATCTGTCATCGTTCAAGACATCCCATTGTTGGTAGAGACGGGTCAGGAAAAGAGCTTTGACATCGTCGTAGTGGTTGAAGCGCCGATCGAGGAACGGATCCGGCGCATGACAGAGGACCGCGGAATGTCGAGGGAGGACGCGCTTGCTCGAATAAGTGCGCAGGCGTCAGACAGTGAGCGGGCGAAGATCGCCGATGTCATTCTCGACAATTCAGGTTCTCTAGAAGACCTAAAAGATTCCGTAGATCGTTTTTGGAACGAGCACGTAGCTAATGAGTCACCTGCTGGTGTCCAAAGGAGTGAAGATAGATGAGTCAACAACAGCCAATTATTCCGGGGCGGGGTACAGCTCCAGGGCCTTACAAATTGCAACGTATGAAGTGGGTTCGCCGCTTCGTCGTCGCAATGACCGTTTGCTGGGCGATTGCACTAGTCTTCTGGCTGCTGCTAGGTGGCAGAGCGGAATTTGTCTCGGGACAGAGCCCATATTCGATGACGGTAATCCTCAGCGGCATCTTGGCCGGTCTGGGAGTAATTTTTGCGGTTGCTGCAGCGCTCACGTTTGTTCAGAGCCTCTCCGGAGCCACCATGGAACGGCTCTCGGAGGGTCCACTGTTGAACCCTAATGGGAAGAAAAAGGGCACGCGTTGGTAGAGCTCAATGAGCATTACCGAGGCAACATTCCAGAAGTGACGCTTGCTAAGCAGCATCATTGAGTGACCGATAGGAGCGTCGGCGAAATGTTCTTGTCGGCGAATCGTCCAAACTTTCCCATGGGCGACTCTTCACACTGAGCCCAAACCTGTCCGTGATGGTCAGCTCACCGTTTTTTCCAGAGCGGATGCGCAGGTGACCCAGTGATTTGAGGCGATGGTGCTTTCTGCAGAGCAGAGCTAGGTTCTCCAAGGTTGTTTTCCCGCCATCTTGGGCTTCGTGCAAATGGTCGGCATCGCAGGATCGCCCGGGTCGCTGGCAACCGGGAACCCTGCAAAATCGATCCCGCCACAGTAACGCGTCTCGTTGTTCGCGACTCGGTTGATATGTATCAATTCCGTTCACCGATCCATTGAGCGGATCTTCGATGAGTCGGCGCCATACCGTTGCCCGTCGTGCCAGTTCCCTCGCAGAGTCCGGATCGATCGTTCCGAACCTCTCACCTTCAGCCCAACGGTTCTCCGGAGCGAGAGCGGCGGCCGGATTCTCATGGCTTTCCGGCAGGAGATTGGACGTTGCGGGCGCTCCCTGGACCCCGGTCAATACACTTGACGGGATCAGAACGGCAATTGTTGCAGAAATGCTCTCGAGCCATGATTCATCGGTAATCCATTCCGGTTCGCGACCTTGAGCTTCTTGAATTTCCTGCTCTTTACGGATTGCAGGACTCGGCAGAATGAGATTTAGGAAGGCATCGGTACGCGTTTCATCGGTAGATCGCGGATCCTTGGGATCCTTGAGCCGGGCTTGTTCTACTGCTTTGTCAAGTCGGCGCTGGAGTGCTTCAGCCGCAACGGTTGGTATGTAGGCGTTCACATATGACATTCCGTCGTCGCCGGACTGAATTGAGATGAAGCGGTTCTCTCGGGCAACTTTATGAGCAGCCGCTGGACTCTTGAGATGGTGTCTTTTTCGCCAGTTCTCAGCCAACTTCTTGACTTGCCAGGCGGTCTTTCCGGTGAGGCGACTCTCAAGGAAGGACGCAAGCTGATTTTTCATCGCCTCGACCTGTTCTTGCGCTGCCTTGACGTCGTTCTCAAATCGCGTGAGTTCGTCAGGGTGGTAGTTGCCCTGCTCATCGGGAAGAGGCGTATCAACAGGCGGCGGAGTGATCTTTTCAATCTCGTCGATCGCGTGCTCAACGGCCCGGCGCGGTACCTCACCAGCAGAAATCTTTTGCTGAAGCATGGGAAACACGTGAACTGCTGAATGCGCCCTGCGCATCAAGGCCGCCGCCTCGTACTCTGAAATATCTAGCTCTTGAGCCAAATGATAGGTGACTGCAAGCTCGGCCATTTGTCCCGGTCCCACGCCAGCGCGCACGGACGTAATCATGCCGGGGCGTGGCGGAATGGCGAGTCTCTCGAAGTTGAGGGTTCCTCGTTCGTTGAGTTGCGAGGAGTCACGAGCGCTTAGTTCAACGATCTCAGATGTGACACGGAAAATTTCGGCATCAGCTTGGCGGCGCGCCACCTCAGCCTGATGAAGAGAGTCGAACAGCTGCTCGAAGATTTCTGCGCTCATCGCGTCCTTGTCCGCAACGTCACCCTCAGTCGTCGCAGTAGAAGAGAGCGCACGGCTAGCGGCCTTTCCAGAAACAACGTTAGGCGCACCTCCAGATGCGACCTTAGATGCAACTCCAGACGCAACTTCGGGACCAGGCTCCCTCTCAGCCTGGCCCATTTCTTCCGCAGAGAATTCCTCTCGTGATTCCATGTACCCAGCCTGACTCGTCCAGCAGCCACTCCGAAAGCAACAGCACAAGAATGTGGACAACTTCCACCTCTGTTAGCGAAAACAGTCACCAGTGGGGGATCTACACAGGCACGGAGGCGTAGCCTTTTACACATGAGTCTTGCCCAACAGATCAATCGTGTAGTTGCACCCTTTGAGGTCATCAGCGAGTACCAGCCGGCCGGCGATCAGCCACAAGCCATCAAGGAACTTGCAGAGCGCGTCAACAACGGCGAGAAAGACGTCGTCCTTTTGGGCGCCACCGGTACCGGTAAGAGCGCAACGACGGCGTGGCTCATCGAGCAGATTCAACGCCCAACGCTTGTGATGGTCCAGAACAAGACCCTCGCGGCGCAGCTGGCTAATGAGTTCCGAGAACTCCTGCCGAATAACGCGGTGGAGTACTTCGTGAGCTACTACGACTACTACCAGCCAGAAGCGTACGTTCCCCAGACGGACACGTTCATTGAGAAGGATTCAAGCATCAACGAAGAAGTTGAGCGCTTGCGTCACTCGGCAACGAATGCGCTTCTCACGCGCCGGGATGTGGTGGTTGTCGCGACGGTCTCTTGCATCTACGGTCTCGGTACTCCGGAGGAGTACATCCGCGGAATGGTCACTCTGACCAAGGGCGCCGAGCTGAACCGTGATGACATGCTGCGGCAGTTCGTACAGATGCAATATTCGCGCAACGACATGGACTTCCACCGCGGCACCTTCCGGGTCCGTGGAGACACTGTGGAGATCATCCCGATGTACGAAGAGCAAGCCATCAGGATTGAGTTCTTCGGCGATGAGATCGAGAACATCTACACGCTTCATCCGCTCACTGGCGAGATCATTCGTGAAGAGCAGGAAATGTACGTGTTCCCGGCATCGCACTATGTCGCTGGAGCGGACCGTATGAACCGGGCGATCACCAGTATCGAGGATGAGCTCCAACAGAGGCTCAAGGAGTTCGAGAGCCAGAACAAGCTGGTGGAGGCTCAGCGCCTCAGAATGCGCACCACTTATGATCTCGAGATGATGCAGCAGATGGGTTTCTGCAACGGTATCGAGAACTATTCACGTCACATTGATGGTCGTCCGCAGGGTAGCGCGCCGCACTGTCTACTCGATTATTTCCCCGATGACTTTGTACTTGTTATCGATGAGTCCCACGTAACGGTTCCGCAGATCGGCGCCATGTATGAGGGTGACATGTCCCGCAAGCGCACCTTGGTGGAGCACGGCTTCCGACTCCCGAGCGCTATGGACAACCGTCCGCTCAAGTGGGATGAGTTCCTCGAGCGCATCGGACAGACGGTCTACTTGAGCGCCACGCCTGGAAAGTATGAGCTTGGCAAGGCTGACGGTGTGGTGCAGCAGATCATCCGCCCGACTGGCTTGGTTGATCCGGAGATCGTTGTGAAGCCCACGAAGGGCCAGATTGATGATCTGCTGGACGAGATTCGCACGCGTACGGACAAGAACGAACGTGTCTTGGTGACCACGTTGACCAAGCGCATGGCGGAAGATCTCACGGACTACCTCACGGAAAATGGTGTCAAGGTCCAATACCTGCACTCGGATGTGGACACGCTCCGACGCGTGGAGCTCTTGCGGGAGCTGCGCCTCGGAACGTTTGATGTCCTCGTAGGCATCAACTTGCTTCGCGAGGGCTTGGACCTTCCCGAAGTCAGCTTGGTGGCAATCCTTGACGCTGACAAGGAAGGCTTCCTTCGATCTGCAACGAGTCTTATCCAGACCATCGGTCGTGCGGCGCGTAACGTTTCGGGCGAAGTGCACATGTATGCGGACCGGATTACGGACTCGATGGCGAAAGCGATTGAGGAAACGAACCGTCGTCGTGAAATCCAGGTTGCGCACAACAAAGAGCACGGTATTGACCCGCAGCCGTTGCGCAAGAAGATCGCCGATATCACGGATCAGTTGGCGCGCGAGGATGCGGACACTCAAGAGCTGCTCGCGAAGAACAAGGGTTCAAAGTCGGCAAGTAAGGCCGCGGAGGGTATCCGTAAGGACGGCTTGGCTGCGGCACCGGCTGAGGATCTGGTGGATTTGATTGAGCAGATGTCGCAGCAGATGCATGGCGCTGCGGAAGAGCTTCAGTTCGAGCTCGCGGCCCGCTTGCGCGACGAAATTGCGGATCTGAAGAAGGAACTGCGCCAAATGCAGAAGGCGGGACACGCGTAGAAGGTGAGTTGCGTCGTCGTACTAAATATTGAAGGACGACGACGCAGCTCACCACCGCGCTCACCCTGCGGAAACGAGCGCAACGTGCGTGAACGTTAGTTAGCTAAGTCCCGCAATGAGCGGGTGGGTGTGTATGATTTTCAACAGCGTAGGGGAGTATCCCAATACTGCGAACGTCAGCACGCCGAGCCGGTTAGTCTTCACTGCCGAGCGGAGCCGGGCGCAGTAGCCGCATTCTTGCGGCGGAGAGACTTGCGATCATCATTCGTACCCGCGCTCTTCCTGTCGCGCGGCCAAAAGTGAAAGGCCAGTCTTTGACAGACCAGCTCACAGCACAATTCCAGATCATCACGTTTGTGGTGCTCGGCCTCGTGCTTCTATTTGATCTTCTATACGTGGTTAAGCGACCACACGAACCTTCTATGAAGGAAGCCGGCCTGTGGGTTGGTTTCTATGTCACTCTCGCACTTATTTTTGCGGGATTGATGTTTTGGCAAGCCGGCCCAGATTACGGTGCGGAGTTCCTTGCAGGTTGGGTGACCGAGTATTCACTCTCTGTTGACAACCTGTTTGTCTTCATCATCATCATGGCTCGCTTCTCGGTACCTCGTAAGTACCAGCAAGAAGTGCTGATGTTCGGCATCATTATTGCGTTGATTCTTCGCGGTATCTTCATTGCTATCGGCGCTGTTGCTCTCGAGCACATGAGCTGGATCTTCTACTTGTTCGGCGCTTTCTTGCTCTGGACCGCGTGGAAGCAAGCTACAGATTCCGGTGAAGAAGAAGAGGAAGGCGCGGAGCCTGGCTTCGTTGCTCGTCTCACCAAGCGTCTGCCAGTCTCGGAGAACTTCGACGGCAACAAGTTGCGCACCACCGTCAACGGAAAGCGCTTGTTCACCCCGATGGTTCTGGTGTTCATCACCATCGGTATCACCGACTTGATGTTCGCTTTCGACTCGATTCCAGCTATCTTCGGACTCACCCAGAGCCCGTTCATTGTGTTCACGGCGAACATTTTCGCGCTCATGGGGTTGCGCCAGTTGTACTTCCTCTTGGGCGGACTCATGGAGCGCCTCGTGTACCTCAAGCACGCTTTGTCTGCGATCCTCGCGTTTATTGGTGTGAAACTCATCTTCCACGCTATGCATGAGAACGAGTTGCCATTCATCAATGGTGGCCATGGCATTGAATGGGCTCCCGAGATCCCAACGTTCTTGTCCCTCGGCATCATCGTGGGCATTCTGGTGATCGCGATCGTCGCTAGCTTGATCGCAAGCAAGAACGTCAAGGTGGACGAGCGCCTCAAGGAAGACTCGAAGCGCGCGCTCTCTGATGAGAACTAGTTCTGACAACTAGTTCTTCTGGACGGTAGCGACGTTCTCTTAGTTCGTCGCTAGCCACTCGAAAGGTCGGCACTGAGCCTTATGGCAAGGTGCCGACCTTTCTGTGTTTACGATGAGTCGCGGTCGGCGCTGAATGCCGGACTGAATAGACTCTGGGAGTGAACACTTTGAGCGGTCTTCCTCCGGAAATCTCGCAAGATCAATTGCAGAAGCGAGTCATTCGCTCGCTGTCCGCTTCGCAGTTGCTGAGCGGGATTGGTAACGGCGCCAGCTTGGCGGTGGGATCGCTCCTGGCGGTTCAGATTTCTGGATCGGAGGCATTTGCCGGAGCGGCGACGCTAGCGATCAGTGTCGCCGGCGCTTTGTCGGCACTGCCGTTGGCCTCACTTGCGCTACAGAGAGGACGACGGCGCGCGCTCACCACCGGCTACTTCCTTGCGGCACTCGGGGCTCTGGGGATGATGTTCGTCCCGCCGACGCAAAGTTTCCCGCTACTTCTAGTCTCGGCGTTCCTTCTGGGAGTGGGAAACGCGGCCAACCTTCAGGCTCGATTTGCGGCAACGGACCTTGCCGCTCCACAACATCGCGGTCGGGACTTGGGGCTGGTGGTCTGGGCAATCACGATAGGTGCCGTGGCTGGGCCGAACCTCATTGCGCCAGGCGCCGCCATTGGACGCTTCTTGGGTCTTCCCGACATGAGCGGCCCCTTCGTGATTTCTTTGGTGGGCATGATTGCCGCCATTCTCGTCTTGAACCTTGGACTCAGGCCAGATCCACTGAAGTTCGCGCAGCGGCTGAAACAAGAGCAGACTGACGGTGTTTCCTCGACGGAGGTTCTTCCGAGACGCTCTTCTCTCGTCGAAGGAGTTTCGGCTCTCAGAGCTTTGCCTCAAGCGCGGCTTGGCGTCGGCGTAGTCGTGTTTGCTCACTTGACGATGGTCGGCATCATGTCCATGACACCTGTTCACGTGCAGCACCTGTCGGCGCAACATTCCGGTGGGTCGGCTTTAGCGCCGGCTGCCATGGACACCCTTGTTGTTATCGGTTTCATCATCTCATTGCATATCGCCGGAATGTTCGCTTTGTCCCCGCTCTTCGGCATGCTCGCTGATCGTTGGGGTCGGCAACGATCAATGGTTTTGGCGCAGGCTGTTTTTGCGGCGAGCGCGTTGTGCGTCATTCTGGGGAAAAACAGCCAGCTTGCCGTCACGGTATCGTTGGTCCTCTTGGGGCTGGCGTGGTCCATCGCAACCGTTTCGGGCTCTGCCTACGTGAGCGAATCAGTGACAGAGGAATCCCGGGTGCCTGTTCAGGGTATGAGCGATACGCTGATGGGCGTCGCAGGGGCCGCAGGTTCCGGACTAGCCGGACTTGTCTTGGCTACGTGGGGCTTTGAGGGGCTCGCCTGGATCGGCTTGGCAATAGCAGGAGCCGTCGCCGTATGGATACTTTCCAACCGATCGCGGGCCACTTAGTCGACCCGAGTCATCCCTAATAACCGGGCAAAGATAGCGGCGCCGTCATCAGAGATTCCATCGTGATGAAATTTGCTGGTTTCCCAGCCCCGCAGTCCCTGAACGCTCTGTGCCGTTTCCAGGCTCAGGTCTCGATCCACGTACACATCGTGTGAGTAGACCGCTGCGGCGACAGGGACCTGGTTGGTCTTCAGCCGTTCAACGTCATAAAGCTGAGGCCAATCCGCCTTGTTGGCAATCCTTTCCGCTGCCTCTTTGAGCGGCCGAAGTGCAGGGTCTTCGGTGAAGTGCCACGGAAAGATCATTTCGCCGGTGAGCAGTGGTTCTGGTGAGAACGGATCGAAGTCTGGATTTTCGGCAAGCACTCTGTTCGCAGCCCATTGAGTGGCTTCTCCTTGGGCGTAGATGCTTTCGTGCATTACGGCATAGAGCGGAGCGGATGCGAAGGATGCTTGCTGTCGGAGGGTTTCTTTGAAGGAATCGCTCAGTTGTGTTCCTTCGGCAGTGGTGAGTAGGGCTCCCTCGAGGTGGAAGTGCAACTGATCAATGCGTGTATTCCCGCCTAGGAACATTCCAAGCATCTGCACTGCACCCACCGAAACATTTCGACCGTCGCTGAAGATCTGATCTCCGCGGCGAACGCATTCAAGCACCTGATTAAGAATTTCCCGGTCTGCTGGGTATTTGGCGAAGTACTCGACGTTCCTGGCGCGCATGCGCGCGTAGGTTGCGCGATACACGCGATCCGCCGAGCCATGAAGAGGCGCCAGACCACCGGTGATGATGGCACGGTCAAGAGATTCCGGGAAAGTGGAGAGATATGAGAGCGCGCAAAACCCGCCGAAGCTTTGGCCGAAAATAGACCACGACTTCAACCCCAAAGTTGAACGGATGAGCTCGGCATCGCGGACGATCGAATCTGCTCTGAAGTGAGTCAGGTAATCGGCCTGTTCATCGGGAGCCATTCCGGCGAGAACTTGATGATTGATCGGAGTGCTCAATCCGGTTCCGCGTTGGTCTAACAGGAGAACTCGAAACGTTCTAGTTGCTTCCTTGAGCCAGCCAGACAGTGAAGAGAGCCGTGGGGCGCCAAAGCCGGGGCCGCCCTGCAAATACAGCAGCCACGGCTTGGTACGCGTAGTGGAGGCTTGGTCGGTCGCCCGGTTGTCCTCCGCTTGGTTGTCATCCCCCTGGCTGACTTCGCCGTCAATGTCGTAGCCGTCAGTGTCCTCGAGCGAATTGATTTCGCGTGCAAAAATTTCGATGCTCGGAGAGCTCGCGTCGGAGTGGACCAGAGGAACGTGAAATCGGTGGCTGGTAGCCGTCATACCGCGAAGAACAATGGGTGCTTCGGCAACGTGACTCCGTGAACCCGATGAAGCCCCGACGGTTAGCGCACGGTTGATTCCGGCTGCATTGCTCGTAATCGCCGACTGTTCTTGGCTCACGTTATGACCTTTCCCTAAGAAGTGGACACAGAAGTCCGTAAATGGACACCGAAGGGTTTAGTTTCACCGTGAAAGCTAAACCTTTCGCTCACATCCGTTTGCTTCCGGTAGCTGCGCTGTTAGTACCGCGCTTTCGGTACCGTGCTATAAGTACCGCGTACGTTATCCGTCGAGACGACCTGCGCTGGTCAACGTGACGATTGCCTGTCCGGCTTCGTCGGACGCGTCCAAGTCAACGGTGGCTTCGATACCCCAGTCGTGGTTCCCCGCAGGATCCGCAAATATTTGTCGAACTTTCCATTGGCGCTTACTCGCGGCCTCGGACGCATCGATGATGAGCAGATTTGGTCCACGGGCGGCGGGGCCGTCGTCGATGTCATCGTGCTCGTCGAAGTATTCGTCCAGAAGATCGTTCCAAAATTCGGTATCGAATCCGGCGGATGCATCCAGCTCACCTAAGAGTTCAGCCTTTTCGTCGGCGAAGAGCTGGACGCGACGGAACATCTCATTGCGGACCATCACCCGGAACGCGCGTTCGTTGGCGGTGACCTTCGGGGGAGCAGGTGGCAAGATCTCTGATGGATCCGTTAGGTCGTTCGCATCGACGGTATCGCCGCTGAGTTGCTCCCACTCGTCAAGAAGTGAGGAGTCCGTCTGACGGACAACTTCGCCGAGCCAGTCAATGAGATCTTCCAGATCCTCTCGCAACGCATCGCGCGGAACGGTCTGGCGGAGAGCTTTGAAAGCATCCGTGAGATATCGCAGTAGGACACCCTCGGACCGTGCGATGCCGTACAAGTTCACGTATTCTGCGAAGCTCATGGCGCGTTCGTAGATGTCGCGAACAATGGACTTAGGAGCAAGCTCAAAGTCGGAAAGCCATGGCGCACCCTTGCGGTACGTCTCGAACGATTGATCGAGTAGCTCCTCGAGAGGCTTCGGATAAGTGACATCCTCGAGAGCCTCCATGCGGGCGTTGTAATCCAAGCCCTCGGCCTTCATTGCTTCAATGGCGACTCCACGTGCCTTCTTCTCGTGAGCACTCAGGATTTGGCGCGGATTCTCCAGCGTTGCCTCAATTACTGAGACCACGTCCAACGCGTAGGACGGCGCTTCGGGATCCAAAACTTCCAGAACAGCCAGCGCGAAAGGAGATAGCGGCTGGTTCAAGGCGAAGTTCGCTTGTAAGTGCACGGTCAGCGCCAAACGGTTTCCGTACTTGTCCGGAGTTTCGAGGCGTTCCACCACACCGGTTGCCAAGAGCTCGCGCAAAATGCCCAGTGCGCGCAGGATCAATTGCTTCTTCTTCGCAGGCGGCTCGTGGTTCTCCGTCAAGAGAGTGCGCGCTGCGGCAAAGGAGTCGTCCTCGCGCTCTAGGAGATTCAGGAGCATCGAGTGAGAGACCGTAAAGGAGGACGTCAGCTTCTCCGGAACGGAAGTGACGAGCTTGTCAAAGGACTTCCGACTCCAGGTGAGGAATCCTTCGGGTGCTTTCTTCTTGTTGACTTGGCGTAACTTGCGCTGATCATCGCCGAACTTCGCAACCGCCTTTTCCATTGCACGCTTGTTCTCGATGTCGTGCTCAGGAGCTTGGACCACAACGGTTCCGGCAGTATCAAAACCTGCTCGGCCAGCTCGGCCTGCAATCTGATGAAATTCCCGAGCGTTCAACAATCGCTGACGTACGCCGTCGTATTTCGTCAACGCCGTGAGCATCACGGTACGAATGGGAACGTTGATACCAACGCCAAGAGTGTCCGTACCGCAAATAACCTTCAGAAGGCCCGCTTGCGCAAGCTGCTCCACCAAGCGTCGGTACTTGGGCAGCATGCCTGCGTGGTGAACGCCAATGCCGTGGCGTACGAGCCGGTTCAACGTCTTTCCAAAGCCGGCACCAAAACGGAAGCCTGCGATCATTTCTGCAATGCGGTCTTTTTCTTCACGAGAGCACACGTTGATGCTCATGAGGTCGCTCGCGCGATCGATAGCGGCCAATTGGCTGAAGTGCACCACATAGATGGGAGTCTGGCGGGTCTCCAGCAATTCCTGAATAGCCTCGTGAATGGGATCTTCCGAGTAATAGAAGTGCAAGGGAATAGGGCGTTCCGCGTGCGCAATGGTGACCGTGCGGCGGTGAGTGCGAGACGTCAGTTCTTCTTCGAAGAAGCTCGTGTCGCCGAGGGTTGCAGACATTAGAAGCAATTGCGCTTGGGGGAGTTCAAGCAACGGAACTTGCCAGGCCCATCCGCGCTGTGGGTCTGAGTAGAAGTGGAACTCGTCCATCACTACTACGCCAAGATCAGCGCGCGAACCTTCGCGAAGGGCAGTGTTCGCCAGAATCTCAGCCGTACAGCAAATGATGGGAGCATCTTGATTCACGGAAGAGTCGCCCGTGACCATTCCTACGTTCTCAGCACCGAAGATCTTGCACAGATCAAAAAACTTCTCAGAAACAAGCGCCTTGATAGGCGCGGTGTAATAACTGCGCTCGCCGCGAGAGAGCGCATGGAAGTGCGCCCCAATGGCCACCATCGACTTGCCGGAACCCGTTGGCGTCGCAAGGATGACGTTGTTGCCTTCGACGATCTCCATGATCGCTTCGTCTTGGGCCGGGTAGAGCGTGAGCCCGCGAGAAGACACCCACTCGAGGAACTTCTCATAGGTAGCGTCAGGCAAAACTTCGTTAGACGGTGCGCTGGGCACCATTTCGGCAAGATTCATGATGCCTCCAGCCTATTCTGATTCCCACGTATTCATGAGGAGCCCACTGGGATACCTGTGGAGAAAATCAGAACATGAAGCTATGTCACTCAACCTGTGCGTGGTTCACAAGCGAGGAATTAGGCTAGGACCATGAAGTGGGATCCGCAGCAATACCTCAAATTCTCTGGCCACCGAGACCGCCCATACTTTGACCTGACCGGCAGAGTCTTCGCGGACGCCCCGAAAAAGGTCGTGGACCTCGGGTGCGGCCCCGGCAACCTCACCAAAACTCTTGCTGACCGATGGCCGGACGCTCAGGTCGTCGGTCTCGATGCCTCCCCGGAGATGATTGCCACCGCTCAAACGGAATACGCGGATATCGCGAACCTATCCTTTGACGAAGTGGACGCCAAGACATGGCTGCCGGAAGCAGACGTAGATGTGATTGTCTCCAACGCCATGCTCCACTGGATTCCCGAGCACGCCGAGCTGATGGGTCGCTGGCTAGATCAGCTGACCCCTGGAGCTTGGTTCGCCGTGCAGGTACCGGGCAACTTCGGCGCCCAATCCCATGCCATCATGCACGATCTCGCTGAATCGCCACGATGGAGTTCGCTCGTGGGTGGGGTGCTTCGTCACAAGGACGCCGTGCATCAGCCCCACGAATACCTTCATCTACTCCGCCAGCACGGCATGACCGCCGACGTCTGGGAAACCACCTACTCGCATATTCTTCCGGCAAATCCCGAACGTCACCCAGTGTTGGAATGGACGCGCGGAACAACGTTGCGCCCCCTCATGGCGGCGTTCCGGGAACGCGAACAGCAAGGACGACTCACGAAGGACCTGAACTATCAAGTCTTCGAGGCTGAATACGAGCGGCACCTCGTTGACGCGTACCCGCTGGATCCGTCGACTAAGGAAGCTGTGTTCTTCTTCCGCCGCATTTTTGTGGTGGGCCAGAAGCTCGAAGGATAACTACCAGCCGCGCTCGCGCCACTCGTCCAGGTGAGGACGCTCGGCTCCAAGAGTGGTGGGGTCACCATGTCCGGGATAGACCACGGCGTCATCCGGGTACCGGTCAAACAAGCGTGCCGAAACATCGGAGATGAGCGAAGCGAACCGCACCGGGTCCTTCCACGTATTTCCTACCCCGCCGGGGAAGAGCGAATCGCCGCTCAGGATGATGGGGCTGCCCGTGGGGTCCTCGTAGACAAAAGCGATCGATCCCGGGGTATGCCCACGCAAGTGAATCGCACGCAAGTCAAACCCGGGGAACTGACCTACGTCGTCGTGCTCCAGAGAATGTTCAGGACGTAAGCCGGACTCCTTCTCAATAGCCTCAATGTCCTCCGTGCCGGCCGTCGTCGTGGCGCCGGTCTCTGCGGCGAGGTCCTTGAGCGCGCGGACATGATCCCAGTGCTGGTGCGTCGTTGCAATCATGACCACACGCGTGGGCTGCGCAGAATCTTCGGCGGCTGAAGCGATGAGCGCTCGCAGTTGTTCGATGTTGTCGGCAGCATCAATGAGTACCTGCGCGCCCGTCTCTTTGGACGTGATGAGGTAGCTGCGATTGTCCTGTTCGCTCACCGATGCTCCCCGCACGGTCACGAGCTCTCGGTTCTCCAGCAATGTATTCATAGCTTCAGTCTAGGTGTGGGTTCACACCATCGTAGTGATTAATGGCATAGGGTCGAGGCATGAAGAGCACTGGATCGTTCGAATTTGAGGGCATCAACCATCAGTCGTCCGTGCCACCTTTTGAGCAATTGAAGAGCCAAGTGATCGAGCGGGTTCGCACGGGATCATTGTTGAGTGGGACGAAGTTGCCCACCGTGCGGCACGCTGCAAGTTCGGTTGGACTCTCCGTCAACACGGTGGCGCGAGCCTACAAGGAGCTGGAAGAGCAGCGAATTATTGAGACGAATGGGCGGCTTGGCTCATTCGTCCGGGCAAGTGTCGACGAATTTGCGGACCGGATGAGGGATGCGGCGGAGCGATACGTTGAAGAAGCGCTCGCGTGCGGTGCCGATGAGAAAAGGGCGGCGCTTTACGTGGAGGCGGCTTTTTCGGCGAAGCTTCGTGAGTAGTCGCTTGGCTTAAGTGGGGGAGTACGACGACGCTGGCTCGCCTTGAGCGAAATTCATTCGTTGGTTTGTTCGCTTTTGGGTGATTCGTACAAATTTTCGAACCGAGACGGGATATTCTTGCACGCGTGGGTAGTCGCGTTGAAGAAGAAACAGTCCAGTCGCCGTCCGAGAGCCTTGTATCGAAGGTTCCATCGAGGAACGGTTCATCGAGTGTTTTGAGCGGCGGTGGGGCTGTCACCCACAAGCCAGATCTGACACGGATTCTCGTTCAAGGTGCCCGCGAGAACAACCTGCAGAATATTGATGTTGAGTTGCCGCGCGACTCAATGATCGTCTTCACGGGTCTCTCGGGCTCAGGCAAGTCCTCGCTTGCCTTCGACACGATTTTCGCGGAGGGTCAGCGGCGCTACGTGGAGTCGCTTTCCGCCTACGCGCGTCAATTCTTGGGCCAGGTGGATAAGCCTGACGTTGATTTCATTGAGGGTTTGTCCCCAGCGGTTTCGATTGACCAGAAATCAACCAGCAAGAACCCTCGTTCTACCGTGGGCACCATCACGGAAATCTACGATTACATGCGCTTGTTGTGGGCGCGCGTGGGTCGTCCGCATTGCCCCGTGTGTGGTGAAGCTATTACCAAGCAGACTCCGCAGCAGATCGTGGATCAGCTCTTGGAACTGCCGGAGAAGACTCGCTTCCAGGTCCTGGCGCCCGTCGTGCGTGGCCGCAAGGGTGAATTCGTTGACCTCTTCAAGGAGCTCGCTGCGGGCGGTTACTCGCGTGCACGCGTCGACGGAGAAACGGTTCAGCTCTCAGAGCCACCTGTCCTCAAGAAGCAGTACAAGCACTCGATCGAGGTGGTCATTGACCGCTTGGCAATTCGTGATGGTGTGCGTCAGCGCTTGACGGATTCCGTGGAAACGGCGTTGAAGCTCGCTGATGGTCGAGTGCTCATCGAGTTCGTTGACCTTGACGAGAATGATGAATCGCGAGTGCGCGCCTATAGCGAGAATCTCGCGTGCCCTAACGAGCACCCGCTGACTATCGATGAGATTGAACCGCGGTCGTTCTCCTTCAATAATCCTTTTGGTGCGTGTCCGGTCTGTACCGGTATTGGTACGCGACTTGAAGTCGATGAAGAGCTCGTGGTGCCCGATCATGACGCCACCATCAACGAAGGCGCCATTGCGCCGTGGAACCTCGGCAAGGCAACCAGTGAGTACTGGAACCGTCTGCTCGAGGGTCTCGGCGAGGAGATGGGCTTTGACCTGGATACGCCGTGGAAGGATTTGAGCAAAGAGGCTCGGACAGCGATCCTGCATGGGCGCAACCACAAGGTAGTTGTCCAGTATCGAAACCGTTTTGGCCGCGAACGTAAGTATTCGACCGGTTTTGAAGGCGCCATTCAGTACATCGAGCGCAAGCATCAAGAGACCGAATCGGACTACGCACGCGATCGCTACGAAGAGTACATGCGATTGTCCCCGTGTCCTGAATGTGGTGGCGCAAGGCTAAACCCCACCTCGCTTTCGGTGCTGATTAGCGGCAAGTCCATTGCCGAGGTCAGCGCTATGCAGTTGCGAGATTGCGCCGAGTTCTTTGGAACGTTGGAGCTGACCAACCGTGAAGCGCAGATCGCTGCCCAGGTGCTCAAGGAGATCCTTGCTCGCTTGACGTTCTTGCTGGACGTTGGTTTGGAGTACTTGAACCTCGAGCGTGCGGCGGGCACGTTGTCCGGCGGTGAGGCACAGCGCATCCGTTTGGCGACCCAAATTGGTTCAGGACTCGTAGGCGTTCTCTACGTGTTGGACGAGCCGTCCATTGGCTTGCACCAGCGCGATAACCGTCGACTCATTGAAACCCTGACCCGCCTTCGAGATCTAGGCAACACCCTGATTGTGGTGGAACACGATGAGGACACCATTGCTGAAGCCGACTGGATTGTAGATATTGGACCGGGCGCCGGCGAACACGGTGGCCGAGTGGTGCACTCGGGAAGCTTGGAAGAACTCAAAGCCAACGAAGAATCCATTACCGGTGCCTACCTCTCCGGTCGGAATTCCATTGCGGTTCCGCCGAAGCGTCGTAAGCGCGACAAGGATCGTTTCGTGAGCGTCGTGGATGGTCACGAGAATAACTTGCAGAACGTGACCGTGAAGTTCCCCTTGGGCGTGCTGACGGCTGTTACCGGTGTCAGCGGTTCGGGCAAGTCCACTCTCGTCAATGACATCCTGTACAAGACACTTGCTAATAAGCTCAACGGAGCCAAGCAGGTTGCTGGCCGTCACAAGCGAGTTGAAGGTTTGGACCAGCTGGACAAGGTTGTTCACGTCGATCAGAGTCCGATTGGCCGTACCCCTCGCTCCAACCCGGCGACTTACACCGGTGTCTTCGACAACATCCGAAAGCTCTTCGCTGAGACGAACGAGGCAAAGGTTCGCGGCTACTTACCTGGACGTTTCTCTTTCAACGTCAAGGGTGGCCGTTGCGAATCCTGCTCGGGCGACGGAACGCTCAAGATCGAAATGAACTTCTTGCCTGACGTCTACGTCCCGTGTGAAGTGTGCCATGGTGCCCGCTACAACCGCGAGACGCTCGAAGTGCACTACAAGGGCAAGAACATTGCTGAAGTGCTGAACATGCCCATTGAAGAGGCTGCCGAGTTCTTTGCGGCGTTCACTCCGATTGCTCGTCACCTGAACACTTTGGTTGACGTGGGTCTGGGCTATGTTCGCTTGGGTCAGCCAGCAACGACGCTGTCCGGTGGTGAAGCGCAGCGAGTAAAGCTGGCCGCTGAACTTCAAAAGCGTTCGAACGGTCGAAGCATTTACGTGTTGGACGAGCCCACTACCGGTCTACACTTTGAAGATATTCGTAAGCTTCTGTTGGTGCTTCAAGGCTTGGTGGACAAAGGCAACACCGTCATCACCATCGAGCACAACCTTGATGTCATCAAGTCCGCTGACTGGATCATCGACATGGGTCCGGAAGGCGGCTCTGGCGGCGGTCGGGTGATTGCTGAAGGAACTCCGGAGCAGGTTGCAAAGACCAAGGGAAGCTTCACGGGTGAGTTCTTGGCGGAGCTGTTGAACCCAGCCAAGTAGCGTTTCAGCAGAGGTTAGCTGATACGTCACACGTTGACGCGGGTATTGAAGCCGTCTGCGTCGTGGCCGAGTCGGAACTATTTCGTTGAATCTTCTTCTGATTTTGTACGATGAAAAGTGTTCGGCGGAATACCGGATTCGCCCCGAAGAAATTGCAATTACTGGAGTAAATTACTGTGACCAATGAAGTGAGATCATACGACGCCGTCATTTTCGATCTCGATGGAACGGTCGCAGATCCCGCGGGTGCCATCACGGGTGGCATGGCTCGTGCACTGGAAAACGCGGGACTTCCGGTACCTTCTCAAGAAGAGCTCGAGAGCTTTGTCGGTCCCTCGCTCTTCTTCGGTTTCTCCAGCGTCCCGGGTGTTACTGAAGAAATCGCAGACAATCTCGTGACGGAGTATCGGGCTTGGTATGTGGCAGAAGGGCTATATCAAGCTCGCGCCTACGAAGGGATTGCCGAGCTGATTCGCGATCTGTATGACGCCGGAGTGAAAGTTGCCTTGGCTACCTCCAAACCAATCGTTCCGGCCACAAAGATCATTGAAAACTTGGGATTGACGTCGTTCTTCACCGCCTTGCACGGCGCGGAGATGGATGAGGCTGTCATCCGGAGCCACGGTCCCGGTAAAGAGCGAATTGTCCGCGCAGCCGTAGAGTCGTTGGATACAGATCCTGCACGTACAGTCATGGTGGGCGATCGACTTTTTGACCTTGAATCGGGTAAGGCTTGCGGATTGGTGACTGTTGGTGTGCGGTGGGGCTTCGCGCCAGCGGGGGAGCTCGAAGAGTGTGAACCAGACGCCATTGTGGAATCGGCTGCCGAATTGCGCGGTATGCTCTTTTCCGCTGATTCCTAAGTTGTTGCAAAGGAGCACAAGGAGCTTTCGTGGAAACTTTTGATGCCGTTCGTGCGACGTTTGCCGCCACCATCAAGGTGACGTGTCGCCCCACGGTGACCGGCCTAGAACACGTCCCAACGACGGGTCCCTTTATTGTGGCGAGTAACCACTTGTCATTTTTGGACAGCGTGATCATTCAGGCACTGATGCCACGCAAGGTCGCGTTCTTCGCCAAAGCCGAATACTTCACGGCGCCCGGAGTCAAGGGCAAGCTCATGAAGACGTTCTTCGAGTCTGTTGGTTCTATCCCCGTCCAACGTGGCGAACAGGCTGCCTCTGTTGCTGCCCTCGATTCACTCGTGGACATCCTTGAACAGGACGAAGGAATCGGTATTTACCCGGAAGGCACTCGTTCGCGTGACGGCCGGCTCTACCGCGGTCGAACAGGCGTTGCGTGGCTAGCACTCACCACTGGTGCGCCGGTAGTTCCTGTGGGCTTGAAGGGAACTGAGAAGCTTCAGCCTGCGGGAAGCAACGGCATTAAGTTTTCGAAGTTCTCCCTGACGGTGGGGGAGCCGCTTCATTTCGACCGCGTGGGATCCAAGCATCCTTTGCCAATGCGTCGTAAAGCTACCGACGAGATCATGGACGCTATCGCGGCAATCACTGGCCAAGAACGGGTTGAGCACTATAACCAGTCGCCTCAATCCGCTGATTAAGCGAAGCTTCCGTGGCTGATCCAGCAAGTTATCGTCCAAAAACCGGGGAGATTCCAACCACCCCCGGTGTTTACCGCTTTCGTGACCCGAACGGGCGGGTGATTTACGTTGGCAAAGCAAAGAACCTGCGTTCCCGGCTCAATAGCTACTTCGCCAACCCCGTTCAGCTGACCACGAAGACGTACACGATGGTTCACACCGCGTCATCGGTGGAGTGGACGGTAGTGGGCAGCGAACTTGAAGCCTTGCAGCTCGAATACACCTGGATCAAGGAGTATGCGCCGCGGTTCAACATTGTCTTCCGCGATGACAAAACTTATCCGTATCTGGCCATCACCATGTCAGATAAATACCCGCGTGCTTTGGTGATGCGTGGCGACAAACAGAAGGGGACCAAGTACTTCGGTCCCTTCTATCCGGCGAAGGCCATTCGCGAAACCCTCGACACCGTATTACGCGTCTTCCCTATACGTTCGTGCACCACTGGCATCTTCAAACGTGCCGAGCGTGCCGGACGTCCGTGCCTCATGGGTTACATCGGAAAGTGCTCTGCCCCATGCGTGGGCCGCATCTCCGAGGAAGATCACCGCAAGCTTGCCGATGACTTGGTCCAGTTCATGGCCAGCGACGGATCAAAGTTCATTCGAGAGCTCGAGTCCCAGATGGCCGCAGCCGTCAAAATCTTGGACTACGAATCGGCCGCGCGTCTGAGAGATGAAATTGCGGCCCTACGCCGAGTGTTCGAACGCAACGCCGTCGTATTGGACGACAATACGGATGCCGACATCTTCGCTGTAGCCGAGGACGAACTAGAAGCCGCGGTGCAGGTATTTCACGTGCGCCACGGACGAATCCGGGGACAGCGCGGCTGGGTGGTTGAGAAGGTTGAAGACGCCAGCCCGGAAGAATTTATTGAGCACCTTCTGCAGCAGGTCTATGGCGAGATGTACGACGCCGATCGCATTCCGCGAGAGGTCCTCGTTCCGACCCTGCCCGCTAACGAATTAGACGTAGCGCAGTGGTTGCGGGATCTTCGAGGCGCTGCGGTGTCGCTCCGCGTTCCTCAGCGCGGTGAGAAGGCCGCTCTCATGGAGACCGTGCAGGAGAACGCGGTGCAGGCGCTCTCGCTGCATAAATCCCGACGCTCCGGTGACATCACCGTGCGTTCTCAGGGTATTCAAGAACTCCAAGAGAATTTGGGCCTGGCCGAGCCGCCGTTGCGCATCGAGTGCTTTGATATCTCCCACGTCTCTGGAACCAACGTTGTGGCTTCCATGGTGGTGGTAGAAGACGGGCTACCCAAGAAGAGTGAGTATCGGAAATTCAAGATCACGGGCGACGCCGCACGAGACGATACCGCGTCGATGTACGACGTTATTTCGCGCCGTTTCCAGCACTACCTTGAAGATCTTTCAGGCAGTGATGATCTCGAATCTGGGCAGATCAATGCGGCGGAAGCGAAGCAAGCGCCACCGAAGAAGTTTGCTTACCCGCCCAGCTTGGTAGTGGTCGACGGCGGGCCACCGCAGGTCAGCGCTGCTGTCGCGGCACTGACTGATTTGGGCATCATGGACATGCCGGTCATCGGTCTGGCGAAACGACTCGAGGAAGTCTGGACCCCGGACGATCCATTCCCCGTGATTTTCCCGCGAGCGTCTGCAGGCTTGTACCTTTTGCAGCGCATTCGCGACGAAGCTCACCGGTTCGCCATTAGTTTCCATCGGCAGCGACGCGCAAAGTCAATGATCTCTTCGGTGCTCGACGATATTCCAGGACTGGGCCCGTCAAAGCGCCAAGCATTGATGAAGCATCTTGGGAGTGTCAAAAAGATTCGCGCTGCAAGCTTGGAGGAGCTCAAACAAGTGCCAGGCTTTGGCGATAAACTTGCCGCGACCGTTCACGAGCGTGTTCATGAAGCGGCACACTCGGTCGAAGCGCCGGTGGCCGAAGAGCTGGTGCTTGAAGCGCCGGTGGCCGCAGAATCTGCGGAGCAACAGGAATAAAGTGGCAATACTCGGGATAGAGTTGATACATGTCGAGTGAACGCGCTGCGAGTGATCTGGTGACAGAAAAACCACAAGAGTCAGAGCTGCTCATCGTGACCGGATTGTCTGGTGCCGGGCGTACTACTACGTCCCATGCCCTGGAGGATCACGGCTGGTACGTCGTGGAGAATCTGCCACCCCAGATGTTGGTGACGTTGGCGGACCTGGTGGCTCGTAACCCACATTCCATTCCACGCCTAGCTGTGGTGGTTGATGTCCGGAGCAAGCACCTCTTTGACTCCATTCGTGAGAGCCTGAACTCACTGACGGCGGCCGGTGTTACCTACCGAGTCCTGTTCCTAGAAGCGGCCGAGAATGTTCTGGTGCGTCGTTTTGAGCAAGGCAGAAGACCGCACCCACTGCAAGGATCTGGCCGCATTTCGGAAGGAATTGCTGCCGAACGTGAACTTTTGCAGGAGATTCGTTCTCGAGCAGACGTGGTCCTGGATACCACCAACTTCAACGTTCATGATCTGAACCGTGAGATCACACAGCTCTTTTCAGATCATGGGCCCATTGTTCTTCGGCTCAACATCATGAGCTTTGGGTTCAAGTACGGCCTTCCCAATGACGCGAACTTCGTGGCAGACGTGCGATTCGTACCCAATCCTCACTGGGTTCCAGAGCTACGTCCCTTTACAGGGCAAGATCCCCAAGTGTCGGAATTTGTCCTTGAAGCGCAGGGTACTCAGCAATTTATTGAGCATTATGTTGCTGCACTTGAGCCTGTTCTCGAAGGTTACCGCCGGGAAAACAAGCATTATGCAACCCTGGCAGTCGGCTGTACCGGCGGAAAGCACCGCTCGGTGGCGATCGCCGAAGAACTAGCACACCGCCTGTCAGCCCTACCGTCCGTGAAGATCACTGTGGCGCACCGTGATCTGGGACGGGAGTAAGTATGTCTTTCATGACGGGGATGATTCCCCTTGTTCCTTTGCCGACGCCTCGTGGAGGCTCCGGGCCGCTCAAAGTGGTGGCGCTCGGTGGCGGACACGGTTTGTCCGCTTCGTTGCAGGCGTTGAGAAGGCTCACCAGCGAATTGACGGCCATCGTGACGGTGGCAGATGACGGCGGCTCGTCGGGCCGCATTCGTGAAGAGCTGGATGTTCTACCACCAGGTGATCTGAGAATGGCCTTGGCGGCGCTGTGTGATGACACCGATTGGGGTCGTACGTGGCGTGACGTGATGCAACATCGCTTCAAATCAAAGCCAGGCTCTGAAGCGAGCCTCGACGGTCACGCGATGGGTAACCTCCTGATCACCGCTCTCTGGGAACTTTTGGATGACCCCGTTCAAGGACTCCGCTGGGCCGGTGCCCTTCTGGGAGCGCGCGGCCAAGTGCTGCCGATGAGCGTTCAACCGCTTGCCATCTCAGGCGTTGTCATGGGGGAGTCAGATCGAGGTCAGCTGACTAAGACCCGGATCACCGGTCAAGCGCAGCTCGCGAAGGCCGGCAATAGCGGAATTGTCACGGATGTCACCTTGATTCCACCGGACGCCCCGGCCTGCCCGGATGCAGTCGAAGCCATCCAATCCGCCGATTGGTGCGTCCTGGGACCAGGTTCTTGGTACACGTCCGTGATGCCTCACATTCTGCTACCGGGAATTCGCGAGGCCCTCGAAAGCACGAGCGCTCGACTCCTAGTCACTATGAATTTGAGCACTGATACCAAGGAAACCGTAGGCATGGACGCGGCGGGGCACCTGCAGACAATTCAGCGCTATGCTCCCGATCTTAACGTGGACGCAGTACTGGCCGACCACCTCGCCGTGGATAACGTAGATGCCTTTGAGAAGGCGGCTGCGGGGATCGGGGCCCGCGTGTTCTTCGATAGAGTGGGAGTAGGTTCAGGTAGCGCCGTCCACGATCCCTTAAGATTGACGGCTGCGTACCACAACGTGTTTTCCACGTTTGATTAGAGTGGGTTGGCTGTCAGGGGGAATCGTCAGTCCCGGAAGAGGAGTAAGCACATGGCATTGACTGCCTCAGTCAAGGACGAATTGTCCCGACTGGAAGTCACCAAGTCTTCGGTTCGCAAGGCCGAGATCTCGACGCTTCTTCGATTCGCCGGTGGACTCCACATTGTTTCCGGCCGAGTCGTTATTGAGGCCGAAGTGGACTTGGCGGCAACTGCACGCCGTTTGCGCAAAGCGATCGGTGAAATGTACGGACATCGGGCGGATATCGTCGTGGTGACCGGAACAGGTTTGAGGCGCGGTAGTCGTTACGTTATTCGCGTGGTCCGCGATGGCGAAGCACTGGCCCGCCAAACCGGACTCCTTGATGCTCGAGGTAGGCCAGTTCGCGGCCTCCCGCCAGCGATCGTTAACGGTTCCGTGGCAGACGCTGAAGCGGCGTGGCGTGGAGCGTTTCTGGCTCATGGCTCATTGACTGAGCCGGGTCGTTCGTCGGCTCTTGAAATTACGTGCCCTGGTGCTGAAGCAGCACTAGCGCTGGTGGGTTCGGCTCGTCGTCTGGGTATTACAGCTAAAGCTCGCGAAGTACGTGGCGTTGACCGTGTTGTCATTCGTGACGGAGACGCTATTGCCGAATTGCTCACCCGCATGGGTGCTCACGAAACGCTATTGACGTGGGAAGAACGTCGGATGCGCAAAGAAGTCCGCGCTACTGCGAATCGTCTGGCAAATTTCGACGACGCCAACTTGCGTCGATCAGCGCAGGCTGCGGTTGCCGCAGGGGCGCGCGTGGAGCGAGCCCTCGAGATCCTCAGCGACGATGTCCCGGATCATCTCAAGTACGCAGGACAGCTACGCATTCAACATAAGCAGGCCAGCTTGGACGAGCTGGGTCGTCTCGCAGACCCTCAGATGACCAAGGATGCAATTGCCGGCCGTATCCGACGCCTCTTGGCGATGGCGGATAAGCGAGCAGCTGAATTGGGAATACCGGGGACGGAAGATAGCGTTCCACTAGATGTGATGGACAGCTAATTTAGTGTGTCGATTGTGACTTTCTCATGGAATTCCTGAGCAATTTATGGGAACTTCGTAAGGAGGCGCTGGGGGATTCCTCCCAAGTTGTCCTTAGCATGAGATTTGTCAGTAATGTAATAAACAGAGCCCCGCATCGGCGAGGCAGTATAAGGAGAAAAGAATGGCTACTTATTCACTTCCAGAACTTCCTTACGACTACGCTGCGCTCGAGCCGAACATCTCGGCACGCATCATGGAGCTCCACCACTCCAAGCACCACGCAACCTACGTTGCAGGCGCCAACAAGGCTCTTGAGCAGCTTGCAGAAGCTCGCGAGAAGGACGACTTCGCGAACATCGCCAAGCTCTCCAAGGACCTTGCATTCAACCTCGGTGGCCACACCAACCACTCGATCTTCTGGAACAACCTGTCCCCAGAAGGCGGCGACAAGCCAGAAGGCGAGCTCGCAGCTGCCATCGATGACGCTTTCGGCTCCTTCGACGCTTTCAAGAGCCACTTCACCCAGGCTGCCCTCGGCATCCAAGGCTCCGGCTGGGCACTCTTGGCCTTCGAAGGCCTCGGCGGCAACCTTGTCATCGAGCAGCTCTTCGATCAGCAGGGCAACGTTCCTGTAGCAACCACCCCATTGCTCATGTTGGACATGTGGGAGCACGCTTTCTACCTCGACTACGTCAACGTCAAGGCTGACTACGTCAAGGCATTCTGGAACATCGTGAACTGGGCAGACGTTTCTGCTCGCTTCGAGGCAGCTCGCAATGGCGCTTCGCAGCTGATCGTTCCAGGCAAGTAAATTTCCCGCAGTCTTCTTTCTAGAAAACACCGCTCACGTTGAATGTGAGCAACCAGACCGAGCCAAAGGTGGCCAATGTGATTCTGGTCATAATGTTTCGGTTAGGTTAGCGTAGGATAAACGTAGGCGTTGAGGCCCCGTTGCTGAGTGATGCTCTGCAACGGGGCCTCTTCTATTGAATGCCATCATCAAACTCTTCAAGGAGAGATATTCGTGACCACCCGTATCGCTATCAATGGTTTCGGTCGTATTGGCCGTACCGTGCTCCGCGTCCTCGAACAAAAAGCTCCCGAGCTGGAACTCGTTGCCGTCAATGACCTAACCCACATCGATGACATTGCGATGCTTGTAAAGTACGACACCATCTTGGGTGCTTACGGCAAGAGCGTTGAGGTCGACGGCGATACGTTGGTTCTCGACGGCCGTCGCATCAAAGTCACCGCTGAGAAGGATCCGGCAAACCTTCCATGGAAGGACCTCGACGTTGAGATCGTGCTTGAATGCACGGGTCACTTCAACACCGGCAGCGCTGCCCAGAAGCACTTGGACGCCGGCGCAAAGAAGGTCATCCTCTCCGCTCCTGGCAAAGACGTGGACGGCACCTTTGTGATGGGTGTCAACCAAGACAAGTACGACACCGCTTCACACAACATCATTTCCAACGCTTCCTGCACCACGAACTGCTTGGCTCCTATGGTGAAGGTCCTCAACGACAACTTTGGAATCGTTGATGGCATCATGACCACCATCCACGCCTACACGGGTGACCAGAACCTTCACGACAACGCCCACAGCAAGGATCAGCGCCGTGCCCGTGCTGCGGCACAGAACGTGATCCCTACGTCGACTGGCGCCGCTAAGGCCATCGGCGAAGTCATTCCTGAGCTCAAGGGCAAACTCGACGGTTTCGCCATGCGCGTCCCCGTCATCACGGGTTCCGCAACGGACCTGACGGTAGAGCTGACCCGACACGTAGAAGTCGAAGAGATCAACGCTGCGTTCAAGAAGGCAGCTGAAGAGGGACCACTCAAGGGTTACCTCAAGTACAGCGAAGATCCCATCGTTTCTTCCGACATCGTTGGCGACCCAGCGTCCACCATCTTCGATGCGCCTTTGACGAAGTCCATCGGTCAGACGGTCAAGATCATCGGCTGGTACGACAACGAATGGGGCTACTCAAGCCGTCTCGTGGACCTGACGAAGCTCGTGGCAGAAAAGCTGAGCGCAACCGCCTAACCCAAGCGGCGTCGTCGTACTAAAAAATCAACTTCATACCGCGCAAATCCCCGGTCATTGGCCGGGGATTTCGTATAGATTGAAGGTATGACTGCAAAGACGCTTGACACCCTCGTGTCCGAATCTGTTTCTGGACGCGCTGTACTTGTTCGTTCCGATCTCAACGTTCCACTCGATGGTTCATCGATCACCGATGATGGACGTGTTCGTGCCTCAATCCCCGTGATCAAGAAGCTTGCGGGGGCCGGCGCAAAGGTCATTGTCATGGCGCACCTCGGCCGTCCCAAGGGCGAAGCGGATCCTAAATACTCCCTCAAGCCTGCGGCTGATCGTCTCCGTGAGCTCTCGGGACTCAACGTGGCGCTAGCGGAAGATGTGACCGGGGAGTCCGCAGAGGCTCTCGCCGCGGAGCTCGCCGACGGCGACGTCTTGATTCTGGAAAACGTTCGTTTTGATGCGCGCGAAACCAGCAAAGATGCTGCTGAGCGCGAATCACTCGCCGCGGAGTTCAAAGCCTTAACCGGTGAGAACGGTGCCTATGTAGACGACGCTTTCGGCGCCGTGCACCGCAAGCACGCCTCAGTCTTCGATATCGCAGCCATCCTGCCGTCCTACCAGGGCGACCTCGTGGCAACCGAAGTCACCGTGCTCAAGAAGCTGACGGAAGACACCGAGCGCCCCTACGTGGTAGTTCTCGGCGGTTCCAAGGTCTCAGACAAGCTCGCCGTCATCGACAACCTCATCGGCAAGGCAGACAAGCTGCTGGTGGGCGGCGGCATGGCGTTCACGTTCTTGAAGTCCCAGGGCCATGCCGTTGGTTCTTCGCTGCTTGAAGAAGATCAGCTCGAGACAGTGCAGGGCTACCTTGACCGCGCCGCAGCTGAGGGTACCGAGATCGTTTTGCCCACGGATATTGTGGTGGCCTCCAAGTTCGGCGCAGACGCAGAGTCCGAAGTGCGCGCCGCAGCCGACCTCGAAGGCGGCGCCTTTGGCAGCACCGGACTGGGACTGGACATTGGACCGGACACCACCGCCGCTTTCGCCAAGGAAATTGCTAACGCCAAGACCGTGTTCTGGAACGGCCCCATGGGCGTCTTCGAAATCGAGGCGTTCGCCGGCGGAACCAAGGGCGTTGCCCAAGCGTTGGCAGATTCTGCAGCTTTCAGCGTTGTGGGTGGCGGTGACTCCGCCGCGGCAGTCCGCGCGCTAGGATTCGATGAGTCGAACTTCGGTCACATCTCCACCGGCGGTGGAGCATCGCTTGAATACCTTGAAGGAAAGGAATTGCCTGGCCTGACGGCCCTTGAAGGCAAGTAATCCATGGCAATTATCCGGAACAACGAATTTCTTCGACGCCCGCTGATCGCTGGCAACTGGAAGATGAACATGGACCATGTCCAAGGCATCACCCTGTTGCAGAAGCTTGAGTGGACACTTGATGACGCCAAGCACAGCTTTCAGCGCGTCGAAGTTGCGGTCTTCCCGCCCTTCACGGACTTGCGTGGTGTGCAGACCTTGGTGGCTGGGGACGATCTTGACGTCGTCTACGGCGCCCAAGACCTCTCGCCCTTTGATTCCGGAGCGTACACCGGTGACATCAGCGGCCAGTTCCTCTCCCGCTTGGGGTGCACCTATGTCCTAGTGGGACACAGCGAACGGCGCACACTTCACGATGAGTCGAACGAAGTAGTGGCCTCCAAGCTGGCAGCCGCGCTGAAGCACTCGTTGCAGCCCATCTTGTGCATCGGCGAAGGACTCGAGGTGCGCCAGTCTGGCGACCACGTGAACTTCACGCTCCAGCAGCTGCGCGAGTCGCTCGCAGGGTACCCTGCAGAGTCTGTTGACAAACTTGTTGTGGCCTACGAGCCCGTCTGGGCTATCGGAACGGGAGAAGTTGCCGGACCGGAGGACGCGCAGGAGATGGCTGCGGCGATTCGCGGTGAGCTGGTTGCGTTGTACGGCGTTGAGGCAGCCGAGGGAGTGCGTGTCCTGTATGGCGGCTCGGTCAAGGCTGCCAGTGCGGCGGCGTTGATGAGTGAGAAGGATGTTGACGGTCTTTTGGTAGGCGGTGCCAGCTTGGATGCAGGCGAGTTTGCTAACATTGTCAGGTTCGAGCAACACTTTGGGAATGCGTAGCGTCTTGACCTTGTTTGCCAGTGAAGAAGTTACTTCTTAGCGGCACAAGGTTGGCGCAGTAAATTCCTACCCAACGGGCGGTTCATCGGTAAGAGCGCCCGCGTCGCACTGATTCTGCGGCACAATCGCACCACGACGAGGGTCGAGTGCAACGTGAAAGGTAATTGTGGACGTACTAACGGTCATCCTCCAAGTAGTCCTGGGTATCACGAGCATCTTGTTGACGCTCTTGATCCTTTTGCATAAGGGCCGTGGCGGCGGCATGTCTGACATGTTCGGCGGCGGTATGACGTCGTCGCTGGGATCCTCAGGCGTGGCAGAGCGCAACCTGAACCGCATCACGGTGACTCTCGGACTGATTTGGGGTGCAGTGATCATCGCCTTGGGCTTGATCATGCGCTTCAATGTCGAAAGCTAACGCTTAAGGCATTCGCTAATACTTACGTGAAGGGCCTGTGACGATCGCTAGATGCGGTGGTCACAGGCCCTTCACTGCTGCAATGAGCAATTGGAGCAAATCGAGCAATTCCACTGACGTAATTCCAGTACGACGACGCCTGCTGAGGTAAGTGAGCACGCGCCGTCTTACTGGCTAGCGTCGAGTAGGTAACGTCGTACTCGCTTACCCGCTACTTGCTAACGCTGGCTGGGGCTAACCTCGCGGAGATTGGTTTTCGGCAAGCCGTCTCGGAGTACTTCCGAAAGAACCTCATCGGGGTCGAGGCGCCGAAGCTCCTCGGCGAGGCACTCCGCCAAGCTGCGCTGGGGCAAGGAGAGCCGCTGCATATGACGACCCGGCTGGTACAGCTCCGCCACGTCCCCGGTAGGGCGCGCGAGCACAATGTCCCCGTCGAGGCCCGTCAATCGCACGCTATGAACGCCAGTACCGTACGGGGAGGACGCGAGCGTCACAGGGATATCAAGCTTGAGCGTCAGCCAGGCAGCCAGTAGCACGTTGCTTGGGGAATCCACAGCACCGGTCACGGTCGCGGCAGTGATACGCCCGGCATCCTCTTGATCCAACACCGCAGCCAACTGGGCGCGCCACAACGTGATGCGCGTCCAGGAAAGGTCCGTGTCGCCAGCCGTGTGGCACTGGCCAATGCGGAAAAGAGCGTCGCGCGGATTCGCTTCGCTTCCAGAATCCGTGATGCGCCGCTGGGCGATCTTCCCCAGTGGGGTGAGATTGACGTTCGCGGGTGCCTCGTCCGGCCACCAGACCACAATGGGATCATCGGGCAGCAGGAGACCGGCAACCAAGGACTCGTCGGCAACGGCAAGCTCACCATAGGTGTGCAGGATGACCACTTCACTGGCTCCGGCGTCGCCACCCACGCGAATCTGTCCGTCAAGACGCGTGTCAACGTCGGGCGAGCCTTCCACAATGACAACCACGCGGCACGGGTGCTCTCGGCTCGCGAAGTTAGCTGCGTTGACGGCTTTTTCAACCGATTCAGGCTTGGTGACAACAATCAGCGTGAGCACACGGGTCAGCGCTACAACGCCGCCGCGGTCTCGCAGGTTGACGAGCTCCTTGGCGACAGCACCGGTAGTGGTGTTAGGGAGATCCACGATCATGGTCGACGCCACGTCCTTCCGTCTTGAGCCAAGAGTTCATCGGCGGAAGCCGGCCCCCAGCTACCTGGTGCGTATGGTTCCGGTTGCTCATCAAGAGATGCCCAGTAATCTTCGAACGGGTCAAGGATCTTCCAGGAGAGTTCCACTTCTTCGTGGCGGGGGAAGAGCGGAGGCTCGCCCAGCAACACGTCCAGAATCAGGCGTTCGTAGGCTTCTGGGCTTGATTCCGTGAAGGAGTGGCCGTACCCGAAGTCCATCGTGACATCGCGAACTTCCATTTGGGTTCCGGGCACCTTGGACGCAAAGCGGATGGTGGCGCCTTCGTCCGGCTGAATGCGGATCACAATGGCGTTCTGGCCAAAATCGCTGCTGCCCGAATCTTGGAACAAGAGGTTTGGTGCCTTCTTGAGCACTACGGCGATTTCAGTCACGCGTCGTCCAAGACGCTTGCCGGCGCGTAAGTAGAACGGAACCCCGTCCCAGCGTCGGGTGTTGATGTCTACGCGAATAGCCGCGAAGGTCTCCGTCTTAGAATCAGGATTGAAGCCTTCTTCTTCCAAGAAGCCCTTCACTTTGGTTCCGCCTTGCCAGCCACCGGCGTACTGTCCGCGAGCTGAGTGCTTTGAAAGATCCTCTGGCAGACGTACGGCTGCCAATACCTTTTCCTTCTCAGCCCGCAAGTGGTTTGCGGCGAAAGAAATGGGTTCTTCCATGGCGGTCAGCGCCAACAGTTGGAGAAGGTGGTTCTGGATGACGTCGCGAGCCGCGCCCACGCCGTCGTAGTATCCCGCACGTCCTCCGATGCCGATGTCCTCGGCCATGGTGATTTGGACGTGGTCCACGTGGTGCGAATTCCAGAGTGGCTCGAAAATCTGGTTGGCGAAGCGAAGCGCCAACAGGTTCTGTACGGTCTCTTTACCGAGGTAGTGGTCGATTCGGAACACGTCATCCGGTGCGAAGACCGACTCAACGATGTCGTTGAGCTGACGGGCGGATTCCAGATTGTTGCCGAAAGGCTTCTCGATGACCACTCGCCGCCAGCCGTCTTCCTGCGATTCATCCGGGATGAACGCGGTGGGCGCTTCAGCGTTTGGTGCGTCCGAACGGGACGCGAGCCCGTGCTCGGAGAGCTTTCCGCACACCTTGTCGAAGGAGTTCGGCGGGATGGACAGGTAGTACACGTGGTTTCCGCGCGTTCCCCGCGACTCTTTGAGCTCGTCGAGCACCTTCGCGAGGTTTTCGAACGCGGCGTCGTCGTCAAATCCGCCGGAGACAAATCGGAAGCCTGCGGACAGCTGACGCCACACGGTTTCATTGAACGGCGTGCGTGCGCTGCTGACTACCCAGCCGCGTACTTCGGCGACGAAGTCTTCATCAGTCCAATCGCGACGGCCGAAGCCCACCACGGAGAATCCCGGGGGTAGTAATCCGCGGTGCGCGAGGTCGTAGACGGCGGGAAGAAGTTTCTTTCGTGCGAGGTCACCGGTCACACCGAAGAATACGAGCGCGCTGGGTCCCGCAATGCGGTTCAGACGGCGATCGCGTGAATCGCGCAGGGGATTAGCAGCTGGCGAGGTGGTGGAGCTCGTTCCGAGAGGGGAGCGGTTGAAGCTCGAAGTCATCTATTACGGCTTTCACTGTGGGGGAAGCGGGGCTGCCCCAATAGTTGAGGCCTGGCGCGAATGGGTAGTTGGCGCCAGGCCCTTAAGGAGAGGATTACGACGACGCCTGCGCGGCTTGTGTGGGCTGCACGGCGGCTACGGCGCTCGCAAGCTGGGAGACGGCTGCCGTACGGTCAGTCAAGTGGAGACGAAGGACCGGCTGTCCGAGCTCAGTGAGGACGGATGCGTCACCGGTGGCCTGAGCGTTGATGAGCTGACCCAAAGTGAAGGGGAGCCCAGGGATTTCGAGGTCGGTGTCGCTGCTTGCGGTGATTTGCAAGAACACACCAACTGCTGGCCCGCCCTTGTGGAACTGACCAGTGGAGTGCAAGAAGCGAGGGCCCCAGCCAAACGTGACGGGGCGGCCCGAAATACCGGCCAGAACGCTCCGCAAGCCGGCGAGTGCCGGCAAGTTGAGTCGATCCGTGTAGGCCTGCACAGCAAGGTAGCCGCTGACGGACAGTTCCCCGAGGAGAGCACTGATCGCGTCTTCGACGCTAGAAGCTTCGGCGGGGAGTAAGCCGGCAGTTGCACGGACTTCGATGCTGCCATCGGTGAAGAGCGGTGCTTCAACCGCCGGGCGAGACTCCAAGAGACCCCGAGTTGCGATCTTCGCGGACTCCACGTCCGGCTGATCGAAGGGGTTGATGTCCAACAAGTAGCTAGCAATAACGGTGGCGTACTCCCACAACACCATTTGCGCACCAAGATTTCCGGAGACCTCAACGGTGGTTGCCGTGTACTCGGTGGCGGTGATGGAAGATACAAGCTTGATTTCTAGGAAATCGTCTTGTGGTGTCGTGACCTCAGGATCGCCTGCCTGAACGACGACGGGGAGAAGTCCTGTGCCTTCCTTGCCGGTGGATTCTGCGATGAGCTGTTCTGCCCAGTCAGCGAACCCCACAATGCCGGAGCCCTGATCCTCGAAGATCAGCTTGTCGCGCAATGGACGCGTGCCGCCCAAGGCAGCGCCTAGCTGAAGTGCCAAGTTGTCTTCGGTGTCCGCCGCAAACTGCTTGGAGGCAGCTTCTGCGTCGTTGAGCAACGAGTCGATATCAACGCCTGCGAGACCGGAGGGAACCAGACCGAATGCGGTCAGCGCCGAGTACCGGCCGCCCACGGTGGGATCGGCGACGAAGACGCGGTAGCCCGCTTCACGAGCTGAAGACTCGAGCGGGGAGCCCGGGTCGGTGACCACAATGATGCGCTCTGCGGGGTTGATCCCTGCATCTGCATAGTACTTTTCAAAAATACGGCGTTGCGAGTCAGTCTCTACCGTCGAACCGGACTTCGAGGAAACCACCAGAGCGGTTCGCTCGACACCGGCCTCAAGCACCGAAGCAACCATGCCTGGATCAGTCGAATCCAGAACGTGGAGCTCCACGCCCGCCGTCTTAGTAATCACTTCTGGTGCCAACGACGAACCGCCCATGCCAGCAAGCACAATGCGGTCCACCCCGCGCGAAGCGAGCTCCGCGCGGGTCTGTTCAATCAAGGGGACCAAGGCGCGGGAGGCCTCAAAGAGGTCTACCCATCCCAGACGAATCGATGCTTCAGACTCAGCTTCGGCGCCCCAAAGAGTCGCGTCCTTTGCTGCAATCTTGCTGGCGACTTGATCAGCCACCAAGTGTGGAACATTGTTCTCTACAGCTACTTGTGCGGCGCCGGAAGCTTTGAATCCGAGTGATGCCATGACAGGTCCCTTCGTGTTGACCGACCGACTGATTTCGAACTAATTAGTGATGATCTCAGTAGTTACCTCAAGAAAACTGAGGTAACTACTGAGCTGACGGACGTGGAGAGCGGGTCAACTAGCTCTTGCGAGCGGCGTCCAGGGACTGCTGAAGACCGTCCAGAAGTTCTTCCCACGAGGCGTCGAACTTTTCGAGGCCCTCTGCTTCGAGCAACTCGACAACGTCGTCATAGTCAATGCCAACGCGAGCGAGGGAGTCGAGGATCTCGTTCGAAGCTTCGTAGGTACCTGCGATGCCATCAGCACCGTCGCCACCGTGATCTGCAACGGCCATGAGCGTCTTGTGCGGCATGGTGTTCACAGTTCCGGCGGTCACCAAGGAATCCACGTACAAAGTGTCAGAGTAGGAAGGATCCTTGACACCCGTGGAAGCCCAGAGCGGACGCTGTGGGTTGGCTCCCTGTGCGGCAAGAGTCTTCCAGCGCTCGGTTTCCAAGGCCTGCTCAAAGACCTGGAACGCAAGACGTGCATTGGCAACGCCGGCCTTGCCGCGAAGGGCAAGTGCCTCATCCGTTCCAAGCTCGTTCAGGCGCTTGTCGATTTCCGAGTCCACGCGGGAGACGAAGAAGGAAGCAACTGAGTGAATCTTGGAAAGATCGTGGCCGGCTTCGCGAGCCTGCTCTAGACCCAAGAGGTAAGCGTTGATCACGGCGCGGTAGCGTTCGAGGTCAAAGATCAACGTGACGTTGACGCTAATTCCGGCAGCCGTAACAGCGGTGATGGCTTCGAGTCCCTCTTGCGTTGCAGGGATCTTGATGAGGACGTTTTCCTTGGAGACCTTTTCGAAGAGCTTCTTGGCCTCTTCAATGGTCTCAGCGGTCTTGCGAGCCAAACGAGGATCAACCTCGATCGAAACGCGTCCATCCACACCCTTGGTGGACTGGTACAAACCGGCGAAAAGATCGCAAGCGTTGGCGACGTCGCGCGTGGTGATTTCCATGACGGACTCATCCAACGTGAGGTCAGAAGCAGCTAGTTCAGCCACCTGCTCGGCGTAATCGTCACCGTTCTTGAGAGCGTTGGCGAAGATCGTCGGGTTCGTGGTCACGCCGGTGACGTTGAATTCGTCAACGAGCTTCTGCAACGAACCGTCGTTGAGCTGTCCTCGAGAAAGGTCATCGATCCAGATGGAAACGCCTGCGGCTGACAGGGCTTGAGTGTTCTTATTGCTCACTTTATTCTCCTTGACTCGAATTACTTCGAGCTCGTGCTGGCTGCGATGGATTCCTTCGCGGAAGCTACTACAGCGTCCGAAGTGATTCCGAATTCGCGGTACAGCGTTTCGTAGTCTGCGGAAGCACCGTAGTGCTCGAGGGCGACGGCGCGTCCCGCTGTTCCCAAGAACTCGCGCCAAGGCATAGAAATTCCCGCTTCAACGGAAACTCGGGCCGCGACGTCTGCCGGGAACACTTCATTGCGGTACTGCTCGTCCTGCTTGTGGAACCACTCAACGCATGGCATGGAAACCACGCGGGCGGCGATGCCTTCTTCAGCGAGCTTGGTGCGCGCTTCGACGGCCAACTGAACTTCCGAACCGGTACCCATCAAGATCACATCAGGAGTGACGGTTTGGCCGTCACGCTCGGCGTCGATCAAAACGTATCCACCGCGAGCCACCAGATCGGCGCTGGCGAAGCCGCCTTCTTCAGAGCGATCGAATGTTGGAATATTCTGGCGCGTCAAGACGATGCCAGCAGGGTTTTCCGTGTTCTCCAAGATGGTCTTCCAAGCAATGGAGACCTCGTTGGCATCCGCTGGGCGGACCACGTCGAGGTTCGGGATAGCACGCAAGCTAGCAAGCTGCTCTACAGGCTGGTGGGTTGGGCCGTCTTCGCCAAGTCCGATCGAGTCGTGGGTCCACACGTAGATGCTCGGGATACCCATGAGAGCGGACAAACGAATGGCCGGACGCTGGTAGTCGGAGAAGATCAGGAAGGTACCGGAGAACGCACGGGTCTTAGAACCCAAGGTGATGCCGTTGACGATGGCAGCGGCAGCGTGTTCGCGGATACCGAAGTGAAGGACACGACCGTAAGGATCACCTGACCAGGTCGCGGTGCTGCGGGAAGCCGGAATGAAGGACTTCGCAGATTCGATGGTGGTGTTGTTGGAGCCCGCAAGGTCAGCAGATCCGCCCCACAGCTCTGGAAGCTGGTCCGCAATAGCGTTGATGACCTTGCCCGAAGCGGAACGGGTAGCTACAGCCTTACCTGCCTCGAAGACAGGAAGCGATGCTTCCCAACCTTCGGGAAGTGTCCGAGACTTTACGCGCTCAAGGAGAGCTGCGGCGTCGTTATTCGCGGTCTTCCATGCCGAGAAAGCGTGCTCCCAATCTTCGCGAGCGCTCTTCGAACGATCAATCACCGAACGAGCATGCGCCAAGACGTTGTCCTCAATAGCGAAGTGCTGCTCGGGATCAAAGTTCAAGAGCTCCTTGAGAGCCTTGACTTCGTCGCCGCCCAGCTTGGAGCCGTGAATGCCGCCAGTGTTCTGCTTGTTCGGGGCAGGGTAACCAATGATGGTGCGCAGCGAGATCAGCGAAGGCTTGCCGGTCTCGGCCTTTGCGGCACGAATTGCGGCGTCCAACTCGGCAACATCCTCAACGTACGTGCCGGTCTTGGTCCAGTCGACTTCCTGGACGTGCCAACCGTAGGACTCGTAGCGCTTCAGGACGTCTTCGGTGAACGCGACGTCGGTGTCATCTTCGATGGAGATGTGGTTGGAATCGTAAATCACCACCATGTTGCCGAGTTCTTGGTGGCCGGCGAGCGAGGATGCTTCGCTGGTGACGCCTTCTTGAAGGTCACCATCGGAAGCAATGACGTACACGGTGTGGTCGAACGGGCTGGTGCCCGGCGCAGCGTTCGGATCGAACATGCCGCGGTAACGGCGCTGAGCATAGGCGAAACCGACGGCAGAGGCCAGACCCTGACCCAACGGGCCGGTGGTGATTTCGACGCCCGGGGTGTGCTTGTATTCCGGGTGACCTGGGGTCAACGCGCCCCACGTGCGTAGCGCTTCAATGTCCTTCATCTCCAGGCCGTAACCGGACAAGAACAACTGTAGGTACAGCGTCAATGAGGTGTGGCCGGGGGAGAGGATGAAGCGGTCGCGACCGAGCCACTCGGGATCCGTGGGATCTTGACGCAAGTGGCGCTGGAACAAGAGGTACGCAACGGGAGCGAGGCTCATCGCGGTTCCCGGGTGTCCCGAACCTACTTTTTCAACGGCATCAGCGGCGAGAACGCGGACTGTGTCTACGGCGCGCTCGTCGAGTTCCGTCCATTCAAAAGGCGATTCGCTTGCGGCTTGCTGCACTGAGGCTCCTACTTTTCTTTGCAGGGTGTCCCTGCCAATGGGGGTGACGTTGCCCAGAGTTCGGGCACATGACATTCACCTTATTAGTGATCAACTCCAACACTAGCGCGAGTCGAGTTGTTGGCGGATAAAGACAAGAATTTTTTCGTCAAGGGCGCATCTGTGGGGGAAACTTCACCCGCGTGGGCAAAAACTTGGACTGAAACTTGCCATTTATCACAAGAATCCGTGTTCACAGTACTGAGTTTGCTTTGTTTTGACTAGGTATGATGGATAGGTCTGACTTATATCAAGCGAAGCCGTGAGTTTAATGTCTGTTAATTCCCCTGCCTCCCATCAAGAGGAAACGCACTCCCTAGCGGAGCCTGCGCGTCACTTGCGCCTGCCAGGTGAGTCCCGCGGGAAATATACAAAGCGTCGAATCAACGCCTTCATTTCGCTGACGAAGCCTCGCGTGATCGAGCTCTTGCTGGTTACGACGTTGCCCACCATGATCTTTGCGCAACGCGGATTCCCAGACATCATCACCATTCTGGCGACCCTCGTGGGCGGCGCACTTGCAGCAGCAGCCTCCGGCGCTTTCAACTGCTACTTTGACCGCGACATTGACAAGCTCATGAATCGCACCAAAAAGCGTCCGCTGGTCACTGGGGATGTCACTCCACGAGAGGCGCTGGCGTTCTCGTGGGCGCTGTCCATCCTGTCCATCGCCATTTTGTGGGCTGGAACGAACTTCCTGACGGCTGTTCTTGGCCTCGTCGCCATCCTTTTGTACGTGGTTCTCTACACTCTGATCCTCAAGCGCCGCACCTCGCAGAACATTGTGTGGGGCGGAATAGCCGGTTGTATGCCGGTGCTGATCGCTTGGTCGGCAGTCACCAACACGCTTGAGTGGCCTGCAATCATCCTGTTCCTCATTATTTTCTTGTGGACCCCGCCGCACTACTGGCCACTGTCCATGAAGTACCAGGATGACTACCAGCACGCTGACGTTCCCATGCTCGGAGCTATCGCCACCGCTCGCACGGTGTCGGTTCAGGTAGTTCTTTACGCGTGGGCTACCGTTGTCTGCTCGCTGTTGCTGACGCCCATGGGTTACGCGGGCATCGTCTACACCGTTCTTGCGGCCATTGCAGGCGCTTGGTTCATTTACGAGTCCCACGTGCTGTACCGCGAAGCTCAGCGCGATCACGAACCTAAGGTCATCAACAAGAAGGCCATGAAGGTCTTCCACATCTCCATCACTTACCTGACCATCCTCTTTGTGGCGCTAGCGATTGATCCGTTTGTGGGTCAGCCGCTCTTCGGTCAGTAAGGGTTTGCAAAAACGCCAGCCAGCACTTACCTTGAGTGTGTCCGGCAACACAGTACGCCGGGGTTCTCAAAAGGAATCCTGAACCGCTCTCAGAGGAGCGGCGAGTCATATATGGAATGAATTGATCTCATATGTGAACTCGAGGTGACACCCGGTGGTGCTTTCTGAATCTACCGATTCGCAGGTTATTTCCGTCTCAGACGCAATCGCACGCACGCTGGCCCAACATATAGACGCCTTCTTTGGCCTCATGGGCAACGGAAACGCTTACTTTGTAGACGCGCTAGAGCGCATCAACACTCCTATTTTCGAAGTCCGTCACGAAGTCGCGACGGTGGCTTCAGCGGATGCTTACCACCGTGTCTCCGGCAAAATTGCGGCGGCCACCACGACGTACGGCGCTGGCTTCACCAATACGCTGACTGCCCTTGCGGAGGCCGCGCAGGCTCGCATCCCGCTGATTCTCGTGGTCGGAGACGAACCCAGCTCGGGGCGCCGTCCGTGGGACGTGAATCAAGAAGCGCTGACAACCGCGGTGGGTGCCCGGTACATGGGCGTTAACCAGCACGACGCCGCAGCGGTTGCGTTGCGTGCCTTCGTGACGGCACGCGATGAACGGGTTCCCGTGGTGCTTGCGATTCCTTACGACATTTCGGCAACGCCGTTCGAGGGCGTCCTTACCGAGGATTCGTTACCGCCAGTTCGGGCCGTCAAAAGACTCGACCAAGAGCACATCGAGCACATTGTTCAAGCTATATTGGCCTCGCGAAACCCGCTCATTCTTGCCGGTCGAGGCGCGAAAAACGCGGCGACTGCGGTCCGTTCCCTTGCCTCGTTTCTGGGCGCAAAAGTAGCGACTACTGCGCCGGCCCGCGGGCTCTTCAACCGTCGTTCGACGGAAGACTCTTTCGTCGACCTGGGTGTGTGCGGCGGCTTCGCCGCAACGGGCGCGGCCGAAGAAATACGAGGCGCCGATCTAGTGCTGGTGATGGGTGCCGGGCTGAACCAGTTCACCAGAGCCTTCGGTGAGGCATTCTCGCCCGAAGCAACCATCATCCAGATTGATCTTGCGCCCGAGAAGACGCACCAGAGCGTTGACAACTTCTACCAGTGCGCCATCGAAGGTGCCGCACCACAACTGCTTCAGGCGCTTCTGGACCAAGAAGCGCAGAAAATTGCGCAACCAGAAACCATCGCTCGCATTCAAGCGCGCCGCAAGCAGGCGTCGTCGTACTCAGAAGAATCTGACCTCACCCGCCGCGAAATGGGCTCAGAACTTGCCCCGGATGGGCGGCTGGACCCGCGCGCACTCCTCGGCGAACTGAACCGGTTGATCCCGAAAAACCGAACCGTCATTGTGGACGGCGGGCACTTCATCGGGTGGCCGAATATGTTCATGGATCTGCCCGGCGCTGATCATATGGTGATGGTGGGGACTGCTTACCAGTCGATCGGTCTGGGCTTTCCGTCGGCTGCGGGAGCTGCGGTGGGTCGCCCCGATTCGTTGCCAGTGCTGTTCTGTGGTGACGGCGGCGGTCTCATGGGCATAGCGGACGCGGAGACGTTCATGCGCATCGCGGGACGTGGCGTCGTGGTGGTCATGAATGACGCTGCGTACGGGGCCGAAGTTCATCAGTACGTTTCTAAGGGACTGGCCGAGCGCCCTGTGCTGATCCCGGATATCAATTTCGCGGGGATGCTCGAGGCCCTGGGTGCGCAGGCGACGGTGGTGCGCCGTCACCAGGATCTGGCGGCGTTTGAACGATGGATAACTCTCGAAGAAGACGGGGTCTTCGTGCTGGATTGCCGCGTCTCAAAGGACGTCATTGCTCCCTACATGCGTGAACTGATCGCCTAGACGGGGAAGCGTCCCGTTGCGCGATCCCACACATTGGTCGCTGCGCTGACGAGGAGCGCGGAGCCCAGCATGTGGAAGAGCACCAAGAGGACTGGAAGTCCATTGAAATGCTGGATGTAACCGATCGCGGCTTGAAGTCCAATGACCACAACGAGCCACCACAGCGCCGTCTTGAGCGCTTGCGCAGTCTGGATTCGGTACGCCAAAACCAGAGCAATAATGGTCGCGGCTACCAGAATGTAGACCGGCACCACGTGAATGCGGGTTACGAGATCAGCACTGAAGTTGTGGCGCGGCGCTAGGGCGTCGCCAGCGTGCGGTCCCGTTCCGGTGACGATGGTTCCCAGTACGACGGCGGCACTTGCGGCCAGTGCGATCGTCCAGCCCAGCGTTCGCTGAGTGGGAGACGAGGGGATTGCGAGGATTTCTCGATGACCGTCCAGCTTGAGCGCGGTGCGGTTCACCAGCAGCGTGGCTACGGCCACCAAGGCGGTGGAAGCCAAGAAGTGGAGGGACACGACCCACGGGTTCAGCTTGGTCCACACGGTAATGCCGCCGATGATCGCCTGCACCGGAATGACGGACAACAGGGACAGCGAGAGCAAGTAGATGGTGCGGTGAGTGCGGCGCATCCGCCAGACTGAGACGATCATCGCCACGGCGATGACCACCAGCACAAACGTGAGGAGTCGGTTACCGAACTCGATCAGCCCGTGGATACCCATTTCTGGGGTCGGCGTCATGGAACCAGGCACACAGTTGGGCCAGTTTGAACACCCCAACCCCGAATTGGTGAGGCGGACCGCGCCGCCGGTCACGATGATGCCGATCTGAGAAATCAGGGAGGCAATCGCGAGACGGTGATTGACCTTCGTGATTTCGAGCGGCAGACGCTCCGTCCAAGCGGAGAGTTGAGTGGACACCGAGCTCATCGAGTGACTCCTAGCAGTCTTCTATGTGCGGGTTGGTGGAATGAATGCGTCATTAGTCCCATTTGAACCACCGGGAGGCGCCGAAAGTGGCAAGTGCGGCCCAGATAAGCAGTGAGACGGCGGCCATGACATTGAACTGTCCATCGAGGAAAGCCGAGCGCAGACCGTCGCCCAAAGCAGCTGAAGGCAAGAAGCTCAGCAACGGACCCCAGATCCCGCCTACGTGGTGCGCGGGAAGCAACAATCCGCCCACGGAAGCGAGCAAGACCCACGCGAGGTTGGTGATGGCGAGCGTGGCTTCTGGCCGGACCGTTCCGGCGATCAGAAGACCGAGGGCAGTGAAAGCGGCTACGCCCAGGAGGACGAAAACTATCGCCGAAGCTGTGACGGCCAGTGGCTGACCGTGGGCGAAAGGCTGCCACCCCATGAGAAGGGCTGCTGACCCCAAAATGATGACCTGAATGGCCACGACCAACAGCACAGCGATGGCCTTGCCGGAAATCAACCCGGCTTTGCCGAGGGGAGTGGTGGCCAAGAAGCGTAGAACGCCGTACCGGCGGTCAAAGCCGGTGGTGATTCCCTGACCGGTGAAAGCCGTGGACACTACGCATAGCGCCAGAACGCCGGGAGCCACGGCGTTGATGCGGGTATCCGCAATGCCGTCGATCAGAGGTGTGATGACAAGTCCGATCATCGCTAAAAGCGGCAAGATGATGGCCAGCAAAAGCTGTTCGCCATTGCGAAGCATCATGAGAGCTTCGTATCGGCCTTGATTCAGAACCCGGGTGCTCAGGGAAGCAGCGTTAGATGACTCGAGCGAGGAGTCGGAGTCTCTTTTCGATGACTGCTCAGGCATGGAGTCTTGGCGGGCGTCTATGTTGCGCTCACTCATCTCGGCTCTTTTCTGCAATTTCAAGGAAGACGTCTTCGAGGGTGCGTTTACGCATTGCCATCGCGGTAGGCATCGCCTGAGCTGCATCCAGCCATTGACTCAAGGCCACCATGTCCGCCGGCGAGGCGAACTTCGAAAGCCGGTAATTTCCAGGAGTGGTCTCATTCAGGACACCGCCAGACGGAGTCGTCAGTTCTTCCACGGGCAAGCCTGGTCGTGCTTCAAAACTGAGCTCGCCTGATTCTGAAGCATCAGCGCTCCACGAGGTCAATTGAGCGACGGTTCCTTCGGCAACGGTTTGACCGCGATCGATGATGAAGACACGGTCAGAAAGCTTTTCAGCGTCATCCATCAGGTGAGTGGTGAGGACAATACAGGTACCAAGCGCGCGCTGCTCTTGAATCATGTCAAAGACGATCTGACGTGACTGCGGGTCTAAACCGGCAGAAGGTTCGTCCAAGAAGAGGACCTCTGGCTTGCCAAGAAGTGCGGCCGCAAAGGCAACGCGTTGCTTCTGGCCGCCCGAGAGTCGGCGAATATTGGTGTGAGCAAACGCGTGGATGCCCAAGCGGTCTGCTAGCTCATCCACTGACGCGGGATGCTGATACATTCGGGCCACCAGATTCAGCAGCGCAAGAGGTCGAGCAGAAGGCGGCAAGCCGCCGTCCTGAAGCATAACTCCCACTCGCGAGCGCAAGGCGCTCCCGGCGCGATAAGGCTGCTGCCCGAGGACAGTGACGTCGCCACCGTCAGGCTTAAGCAGTCCTTGCGCGCAACTGAGGGTTGTTGACTTGCCCGCGCCGTTGGAGCCCAACAGTGTTGTCACCTCACCAGGCGCGGCCTGAAAATTGACGCCGCGAAGAACCTTGACCATGCGGCCATCAAGGGAAGGGACTGGCCCGAAGTCTTTGCGGAGGTCTCGAACGAGCACAGACGGTTGAAGCACCCGTCGATTCTACGTGAGGTAGAGAAGCCGTGTGTCGCAATGGACCGTTCTCATCGTTCTACTGGGAGTAGTAGTGAGGTTAGCAACGCCTTACTAGCGGCCTCTTGAACAAATAGCGCATACTTGTGTTGTGTATTCCTCTAATTCTTCGACATCAGAGCGCCCGCAGGGTTCCGCTGACGTCCCTGTGGGGGAGGATCGCACTCGCGATCGCGTGCTAGCGACAGTCTTGGAAGATGGACCCATTTCCGCCGCCGAGCTCGGCAAGTCTCTCCAGTTGACGCCCGCGGCAGTCCGCCGCCACCTCGACGCCTTGACTGAACGCGGCCTGATTGAAGTCAAATCCATGGCCCGACAAGCAACGGGGGCAGGCCGTCCGGCTCGACGGTACGTAGTTTCCCAGGGTGGCCAAGAGCGATTAGGTGACGATTATCTCCCTATCGCAGTGGAGGCTCTCCGGGACCTCGAAACTTATGCTGGAAAAGAAGCGGTTGACGCTTTTGTGGCTCGCCGATTTGAGCCCATGGAAAAGCGTTACTCACAGGAACTCGAAGGTATTGAGTCCCTAGAGGATCGCGCAGAGAAAATTGCAGAGTTGCTGTCCGCAGATGGATTTGTGGGATACACCCGCGAAGCCGGACTCACCGGTCAGTTAGCAATGAACCAAGCCATCACTCCATCGATGAGAGCGGCGATGGCAGCGGTTCAGTTGTGTCAGGGGCATTGCCCCGTCTTGGGACTCGCAAAAGAGTTCCCACAGTTTTGTGAACACGAAACAGGAATGTTTTCCCGCCTTCTTGGCGTTGACGTGAGAAGACTCTCCACGTTGGCTACCGGGGGACACGTGTGCACTACGCATATCCCGTTGGGGCGCTTTGAACAAGCGAATCCAGGGGAGAAGAGAGTCAGAGTGAAGTCCACCAGGCAGGAGAAACTGAGATGACTGATCAGTTGGCACAGGACACTCAGGATCCTGGCGTTATCGCCGAAATCCTTGAGAAGAACCCAGAGCTTGAAGGCTTGGGAAACTATGAATACGGTTGGGCTGACAAGAACGACGCCGGTGCAAACGCACGCCGTGGTCTGAGCGAAGAAGTCGTCCGCGACATCTCCGGCAAGAAGAGCGAAGCTGACTGGATGCTTGATCTGCGTCTGAAGGGCTTGAAGTACTTCGAGAAGAAGCCAATGCCAACGTGGGGTGCAGACCTCTCCGGTATTGACTTCGACAACATCAAGTACTTTGTGCGCTCCACGGAGAAGCAAGCACAGTCGTGGGAAGACCTCCCGGACGATATCCGTAATACGTACGAAAAGCTTGGTATCCCCGAAGCTGAGCGCTCCCGCTTGGTTTCCGGCGTTGCCGCACAGTACGAATCTGAAGTGGTTTACCACCAGATTCGTGAAGACCTTGAAGCTCAGGGCGTCATCTTCCTGGACACGGACACTGGTTTGCGCGAGCACCCAGAGATCTTCCAGGAGTACTTCGGCTCTGTGATCCCTGCTGGTGATAACAAGTTCGCTTCGCTGAACACGGCCGTTTGGTCCGGTGGCTCTTTCGTGTACGTCCCTAAGGGCGTCCACGTAGAAATCCCACTGCAGGCGTACTTCCGTATTAACACGGAAAACATGGGTCAGTTCGAACGCACCCTGATCATTGCTGACGAAGACTCTTACGTGCACTACATCGAAGGCTGCACGGCTCCGATCTACCAGTCTGACTCCTTGCACTCTGCCGTGGTGGAAATCATCGTGAAGAAGGGTGCTCGCGTCCGCTACACGACCATCCAGAACTGGTCCACGAACGTGTATAACCTCGTGACCAAGCGCGCCATCTGTGAAGAAGGCGCCACCATGGAATGGATCGACGGAAACATCGGCTCCAAGGTCACCATGAAGTACCCGGCTGTTTACCTGGTTGGCGAGCACGCCAAGGGTGAAACGCTGTCCATCGCCTTCGCTGGCAAGGATCAGCACCAGGACACCGGTTCCAAGATGGTTCACATCGCCCCGAACACCTCATCGTCGATCGTGGCGAAGTCCGTTGCCCGTAACGGTGGTCGTTCTGCGTACCGCGGCCTGGTTCAGGTTCGCGAAGGCGCCAAGGGTGTCAAGAACTCGGTAGTGTGTGACGCCTTGTTGGTGGACACCATTTCACGCTCCGATACCTACCCATACATCGACGTTCGTGAAGACGATGTCACCATGGGCCACGAGGCAACCGTTTCACGCGTTTCGGAAGAGCAGCTGTTCTACCTGATGTCCCGTGGTTTGGCCGAAGACGAGGCCATGGCGATGATCGTGCGCGGCTTCATTGAGCCGATTGCTCGCGAGCTTCCTATGGAATACGCGCTTGAACTCAACCGACTCATTGAACTTCAGATGGAAGGGTCGGTGGGCTAACCATGACCGATGTTATTGCAGAGAAGAACATGACTACTCACGCAAAGCCCATGATTGATGGCATGACCGAAGAGGGCGAGAAGCTCAACTCGGCGAATGTTGATATCGAGCATGCCGCAAAAGACAATCCGGCAGCGCGTCTGATCGGCAACTCCAAGGAAGCCGTCAAGCTCATGAACTCGCGTGCTGAGCGCGTGCAGAGCTTCGACGTTGCAGACTTCCCGTTGCCGAAGGGCCGCGAAGAAGAGTGGCGCTTCAGCCCTCTCAAGAAGCTTGCTCCGTTGTTCGAAGACGCCGCTACGGATGTTCAGGATGGCCAGGAAGCAGTTGATTACTCTGTTTCCGAAAACATCGCTGGCGTCACCGTTGGCACGCTCGCAGTCGGCGAAGCACCGCGCGGAACCGTCTTGGTTCCTGCGGACCGCCCGGCTGTTGTTGCTTCCAAGAACGTTGAAAACGCTCTCCACGTCAAGATCGCAGCGGATGCCGAGCTCACCGAGCCTGTCATCATCACCGCCACGGGTCAGGGCGCTGGTCGTCGCGCAAATGCGCACTATGTCCTCGAGGTTGGCACCCACGCACGTGCCGTCGTCGTACTGGATCACCGCGGCTCCGCAAATCTCACTGAAAATGTGGAAATTGTGGTGGGAGAAGGCGCCGACTTGCGCGTCGTCACCCTGCAGCAGTGGGATGACACCGCCAAGCACGCAGGACAGACGGACGCAATTGTGGGCCGCAATGCCACCTACCGTCACGTTGCCGTTTCCCTGGGTGGCGAGGTAGTTCGCTTGAACTCCAACGTTCGCTTTGCCGCCGAAGGCGCCGAAGCCGAGCTGTTCGGACTGTACTTCGCTGACGCTGGACAGCACCTCGAACACCGCAGCTTCGTGGACCACAACACTCCGCGCAACACCTCCAACGTGCTCTACAAGGGCGCACTGCAGGGTGCTGGCGCACGCACGGTATGGGTGGGCGACGTGCTCATTCAGAAGGAAGCTGAAGGCACCAGCTCCTACGAAGCCAACCGCAACCTCGTGTTGACGGACGGCGCTCGGGCGGACTCCGTTCCGAACCTCGAGATCGAAACCGGTCTCATTGAAGGTGCGGGACACGCCTCCACCACCGGCCGCTTTGATGACGAGCACTTGTTCTACTTCATGGCTCGTGGCATCGACGAGAAGACCGCACGCCTCTTGGTAGTCCGCGGCTTCTTGAACGAAATTGTTCAGCAGATTGGTGTCGATTCAGTCGAGGAAGAGATCATTGCATCCCTCGATAAGGAATTGGAAGCCACTGACGCCGCCGCCGCTGCCGCAGCAGCCAAGGCCTAGAAGCTCACTTCACCAACTTTCAGACCTGAGGAAAGAACACAATGTCTGTACTTGAAATCAAAGACCTCCACGTATCGATCGACACCGAGCAAGGCGCCAAGGAAATCCTCAAGGGCGTAACCTTGACGATCAAGTCCGGCGAGACGCACGCCATCATGGGACCGAACGGTTCCGGCAAGTCCACCCTGGCTTCCTCGATCGCTGGCCACCCTCGTTACAACGTCACGAGCGGCGAAATCCTGCTCGACGGCGAAAACGTCCTTGAGATGTCCGTTGACGAGCGTGCCCGCGCCGGCCTCTTCTTGGCCATGCAGTACCCGGTTGAGGTTCCTGGTGTCACCATGACCAACTTCCTGCGTACCGCTAAGACCGCCATCGACGGTGAAGCGCCTTCATTGCGCCACTGGACGAAGGACGTCAAGGGTGCCATGGAATACCTGAAGATCGACGCTGACTTTGCAAACCGTAACGTCAACGAAGGCTTCTCCGGTGGCGAGAAGAAGCGAGTGGAGATCCTCCAGCTCGAACTCTTCAAGCCTAAGTTTGCAGTCCTCGACGAGACCGACTCCGGCCTTGACGTTGACGCACTGCGCATCGTTTCCGAGGGTGTCAACCGTGCACACGAGGCTAACGACATGGGCACCTTGCTCATCACCCACTACACCCGCATTCTTCGCTACATCAAGCCTGACTTTGTGCACGTCTTCGTTGACGGACACATCGCAGAGCAGGGCGGCCCAGAGCTGGCCGACCGCTTGGAAGAAGAGGGCTACGACCGCTACTTGGCAAAGGCCTAACAATGAGCGAGACCGCACAGACACAGACTCCCTTGGAGGACCTCGAAGAGGCGCTCAAGGATGTTATTGACCCCGAACTCGGAGTCAACGTAGTGGACTTGGGCCTGCTTTACGGGCTCAAGTACGGCGAAGACGGTGCACTGCTGATCGACATGACGTTGACCACCGCAGCGTGCCCGCTCACCGATGTCATCGAAGAGCAAGTGGGCCAGTCCATTGACTCGCTCGTGGACGACTGGCGTCTGAACTGGGTATGGATGCCACCATGGGGTCCAGAGCGCATCACCGACGATGGCCGTGACCAGATGCGCGCGCTCGGTTTCAACATCTAAGTTTCACCGAGTAAATAGCTCTTAAAACTACTGAGGGTCGTACCGAATCTTTTCGATTCAGTACGACCCTCAGTTGTGTTCTGACTGTAATGCAGGTTTTCGAAGCTCTAGGCGGGGTTGTTCAAATCGCTAGCTTCGAGGGTGTTGCACTTGTTGATGTCGCCCGTCTGGTAGCCCTGGAGGAACCACGCTTGACGCTGGGCGGCAGAACCGTGGGTCCATGCCTCTGGCATCACGCGACCGGTGGAGGCTTCCTGAATGCGGTCATCGCCAACAGCCTGCGCGGCTGAGAGAGCGGACTGCAAGTCTGCCTTGGTGAAGGGCTCCAAGAAAGTATTGCCGCTCTCATCCTTGGTCTCGGAAGCGTAAGAAGCCCAGAGGCCTGCAAAGCAGTCGGCCTGCAACTCAACGCGGACGGCGCCGGAGGTTGGGCCAGTGCCACCCTGCTGTGAGTACTGCAACGTGCCGATTTCATTCTGAATGTGGTGACCGTACTCGTGTGCCACGACGTACTCCTCGGCCAAAGCCCCACCGTCTGCGCCGAAGCGATCGCGGAGCAAATCAAAGAATCCCACATCGAAGTATCCGGTCTGGTCTGCTGGGCAGTAGAACGGTCCCACGTCTGAGGAAGCTTGGCCACATCCGGTGTTCACGGCGTCAGCGAAAATCTCTACCTCGGGATCAGCGTGCTCGACGCTGTACTTATCGAGGTAGGGACCCCAGAACGCGTCGAGGCTCTGAACCGTGCCGATAATGCGGCAGTCAGAACGCTGGTCCGCATCTGCACCGGTTTGGCAGTCCGCGCTCTGAGCGCCCTCGGTGCCTTGGGATTGCTGGGTCGTGGAAGAGGTGGAGCCACCCAGACCAAGATCCGTGAGGATCTGGGGGTTGATTCCAAAAAGGGCGGCAAGCAGAACTACCAGAATTCCGCCGCCACCGGCTGCGATTTTTCCGCCAGAACGACCACGCGAATCGCGGACACGTCCCGGGTCAAGTTGTGCGTTGTCATTGAAGCTCATGTGAAAAGAGTAACTGTGAATGCGCTTAAGTAGCGTCTCTTTCTAAAATTCGGCCTACGTCGAGTGCCGCAAACGGCATTGTGGGTGGTTTCGCGCGACTACGGGAACGATAAATGAGCGCGCGGACGTGTGATCCACCACTCGCGGACCCTAGCGGGACTCATCGCCGGTAGAATAGACAGGTTGACTTCCTTTCGAAAGGCTCATTGTGATTTCCGTTTCCGGCTTGGAGCTACGCGCAGGCGCGCGATTGTTGATGGAGGATGTGTCCTTCCGCATCGACAAGGGCGACAAAATCGGTCTCGTGGGCCGCAATGGCGCCGGTAAGACCACTCTTACTCGCGTGCTCGCGGGGGAGGGCCAAGCCGCTAACGGCACCGTGACCCGCAGCGGCACTTTGGGCTACTTGCCGCAGGATCCTCGCACCCCTGACATGGAGCAGCTGGGTCGCGACCGCATCCTTTCAGCGCGTGGCCTAGACCGCGTGGTGCGCGATCTCAAGCAAGCGCAAACGGACATGGCCAGCGAAGATCCGGACGTTCAAAACAAGGCGATGCGCCGTTACGATCGCTTGGAAGCAGAGTTCTTGGCTGGTGGCGGATACGCCGCTGAGTCTGAAGCTGCCACCATTTGTGCGAACCTTGCCTTGGATGACCGCATTCTGGAACAGCCGCTCAAGACTCTCTCCGGCGGACAGCGTCGCCGTGTTGAACTCGCGCGCATCTTGTACGCGAACGCCGACACGCTTCTGTTGGACGAACCCACCAACCACTTGGACGCAGATTCCATCGCCTGGTTGCGTGAATTCTTGAAGAATCACCAGGGCGGGCTGATCGTGATTTCCCACGACACCGACCTGCTGGAAGCCACCGTCAACAAGGTGCTGCACCTTGACGCCAACCGCGGCGAAATCGACGTGTACAACATGGACTGGAAGCGCTACTTGATGCAGCGCGAAACCGATGAGCGTGCCCGTAAGCGCGAACGCGCGAACACGGAAAAGAAGGCTCAGGTTCTCATGGATCAGGCCAACAAGATGCGCGCAAAGGCTACCAAGGCTGTGGCTGCTCAGAGCATGATCAAGCGCGCCGAAAAGATGCTCGCTGGACTTCAAGAAGAGCGTCAAACGGATCGCGTGGCAGCGTTGCGCTTCCCCGATCCAGCGCCGTGTGGAAAGACCCCGCTCATGGCGGAGGGCCTTTCCCGGTCCTACGGCTCGCTGGAGATCTTCACGGACGTTGATCTCGCAATCGACCGCGGTTCCCGTGTGGTCATCCTGGGCCTCAATGGCGCCGGCAAGACCACCTTGCTGCGCATGTTGGCAGGCGTTGATAAGCCGGATACCGGTCAGCTGATCGCAGGTCACGGCCTCAAGATCGGCTACTACGCTCAGGAACACGAAACCCTAGACCACGACCGCACGGTTCTGGAAAACATGCGCTCGGCTGCACCTGCCCACCTTGGCGACGCGGACGTCCGCGGCATTCTGGGTTCGTTCATGTTCACCGGTGATGACGTGGACAAGCCAGCTGGAGTCCTCTCCGGTGGTGAAAAGACCCGTCTCGCCTTGGCGACCATCGTGGCTTCGAGCGCTAACGTTTTGCTCCTCGATGAGCCAACGAACAACCTTGACCCGGCTTCGCGTCACGAGATCCTTGGCGCACTGCGAACCTACACAGGTGCCGTAGTGATGGTCAGCCACGATGAAGGCGCCGTTCAGGCCTTGAACCCCGAGCGCGTGGTGCTCTTGCCGGATGGCGCGGAGGACCTGTGGAACGACGATTACCTTGATCTGGTGACGCTCGCGTAGGGGAAATCCCTACGAGAGATTCTCCTCAATCCAACGATCTTCAGCTTCTTCATCGGTGAGTTTGCCGTCGCGTCGCGCCTTAGTGGGTTTGCGCCGCGCCCGGTAGGCCGAGTGGACCACAGGTGCTTCTTCGCCGCGAGCCTCGGCTTCTTCCTGCGCTTCTTTGTCCTCGCGGTTGATGCGCGCTTGCTGGCGCGCTGCATAACCCAAGGCAATAAACGCTAGGACGCCAAAGGCAAACCACTGCGCGGCGTAGGACAAGTGCGTACCCTCACTGGTCTCAGGCTTCGGCAAGGATTCGGGCATGGTGGCCACAGCGGGATCCTCCGAGACCAAGACTCCGTAGGCGCCGGTCTCAAGGTCCAGACCGGTGAGCTCCGCGAGCTTGGGGAGTTCAATGGAGGCGATCTGGCCTTCCGGTGCATCGCGCGGTACGGAAGGTTCGCCCTCCTTGGCACGCACCACCACGGTCACGGTTCCGCTTGGCGGTGCAGGTACGGTGTCAGGCTGGCCAGCCGTTTGATTACCGATGGGCAACCAGCCGCGGTCCACCGCAATGATGGTGCCGTCGGTGGTTTGGAAAGGAACTAGAACTTCGTAGCCCGGGCTACCGTCCAGAGGACGGTTCCGCACCAGGGTCGTTTGATCGGTGAGATACGTTCCCCGCAATTGCACGGGAGTCCACTTCTTGTCCGCAGGCAGCGTCTCGAAGATCGTGGGTACCGCGCTGAGCGCTATGGGCTCGGCGTTGTAGTTATTCTCGATCTTCTGAATTTCGGCAACCACGGAGTTGCGGCGGTCTAGTTGCCAGTTTCCCAAGCTCACGAAAATGGCGGTGAGAATGCACACCAGAATGAGCCAGCCAAACCATCGGGTCGATATTAAGAACCGGTACACCTAGGACTGGTTTCCTTCCGTCACGTGCGGTGCGTCAAATGGCACCACTTCCTTCAGCATGCCGCGCTGGCGCAAGTACTCGGCTAACCATTCTTGGTGTTCCGCGCACGCTAGCCACACCTTGCGGCGTTCGGGCGTGTGAATTTTGGGGTTGTTCCACAGAATTTGGTACGACGCCGCAGCTCGGCAACCCTTGCGGCTACACTTTTCGGGGGCTGCAGAGGGCGCGCCAAGGCTTCCGAGGATATCGAATGAACTCATGCCGCGTACCTTTCCTTAGCGTTCGATTCTTTCGCTTGCTGCTCGTCGCCGCTATCCGGTGACCCAATTAACTCGCCTTCGAGTATGTCCCGAGCTGCGTCGTCGTCCTGTGAAGGAATGTCATCCATGAACTGAGCTGTGCGGCCCTCCGGCATCACGCTGGGACGGCCATTGGCAATGATCACCGCAAAATAGGGGAGCACGACGGCCGCAACGAGGCAAAGGATCTGGAGCCAACCCTGAACGAAGAACGCCAGAATAAAGCAGAGCACGCGGACGCCCATTGAAACACTGTACTTGACGATGCGTGAGTGCTCGTCGATTGAGGCCCCGGGGCGCGCATCAGTAATGAGAAAAGCCGGTTCTTGATCGGCTGAGCGCGCACGTCTCGCTCTCAAAATTCTGTTCATGGCCCTTCCAATGTTGGGTATCCATTGTCTCACTCTCTTAACCCCGGTGCACTTTCACCACGGTGGAAGTCCTCAACTTGTAGGATGGCTCAGTGAATCGCCGCGTCGGTGCGGTGGCAAGAGGAGGAAATTGTGGCTAACGAGCAAGAGCAAACCGGACGTAGCGTCCTCGTCACTGGTGGTACCCGCGGGATTGGTCTCGCCATTGCCCAAGCATTCCTTGCCAACGGTGACAAGGTGGCAGTGACGTACCGCTCGGGAGAAGTCCCTGAAGGGATGTTGGGCGTCAAGGCCGATGTCACGGATGCCGAATCAATTGACGCAGCGTTCACGGAGGTAGAAGCGCAGCACGGGCCAGTAGAAGTTTTGGTGGCCAATGCCGGTGTCACTAAGGACACGTTGCTGCTTCGCATGAGCGAAGAGGACTTCACCTCAGTGATTGATACGAATCTCACCGGTGCTTTCCGCGTGGTCAAGCGTGCCTCCAAGGGCATGATCCGCCTCAAGAAGGGCCGCGTTGTGCTCATCTCTTCGGTGGTTGGCCTTTTGGGTTCCGCTGGACAGATCAACTACGCAGCTTCTAAATCTGGCCTGATTGGCATCGCTCGTTCGCTGACGCGTGAACTGGGCTCTCGTGGAATCACCGCCAACGTGGTGGCTCCCGGTTACATCGATACGGATATGACCGCCGCTCTGCCGGAGGACATGAAGAAGCAGTACATGCAGTCCATTCCAGCTGGCCGCTTTGCAGACCCCTCCGAGGTCGCCAACGTGGTGCGCTGGCTCTCCAGCGACGAAGCAGCCTACATTTCCGGCGCTGTCATCCCCGTGGATGGCGGTTTGGGCATGGGGCACTAAGCGAACCCCCGCCCCACATTGTGGTTTTAGTTTGAGAACATCGGCTGTGTGAGCGGCCACCAACAACTTTGGAAAGAAGGTCCTCCGTGGGTTCACTCGAAGGAAAGTCCGCCATTGTCACCGGTTCCTCCCGTGGCATCGGCGCCGACACCGCTAAGCTCCTCGCCGCAGACGGCGCGGGCGTGGTCATCAACTACCGTCAGAAGGCACCTCGCGCCAACAAGGTCGTCAAGGAGATTACCGAGGCTGGCGGCCGCGCCGTAGCCGTGGGCGCTGACCTCACCACGGCAGAGGGCGCTCAGGCGCTCGTCGACGCAGCCGTGGAGAATTTCGGCGGACTCGACATTCTAGTTCTTAACGCTTCCGGCGGCATGGAATCTGGCATGGGCGATGACTACGCGTTGCGTTTGAACCGTGACGCTCAGGTGGGAATGGTTCAAGCCGCGCTTCCTGCCATGAAGAACGGCGGCCGCATTGTGTTTGTGACCAGCCACCAGGCTCACTTCATTGACAAGGTATCCACCATGGACGCTTACGAGCCCGTTGCGCGCTCCAAGCGCGCTGGCGAAGTTGCGCTCCGTGACATGGTTCCTTCCCTTCAAGAATCCGGCGTAAGTCTTGTGGTGGTATCCGGAGACATGATCGAAGGCACCATCACCGCAACGTTGCTGGACCGCGCAGAGCCGGGCGCCATCGAAGCCCGACGCGAGGCCGCTGGCAAGCTCTACTCGGTAGAAGAGTTCGCGGCCGAGGTGGCTGCGATGGTCACTGCTGACGTCGAATCCGGCCACACCGAATACGTGGGCGGCGCAGAAGACTTCTTGAAGCAGCACGGGAACTAATAAAATCGCACAATCACAGCAAGTGCCGCATCGGAACCCAAAGGGAACCGGTGCGGCACTCGCTTTTTAAGGACTATGAACCGTCCCGGGAATCATGCCGCTTGTTTGTTGGCGGCGTCGTCGGGTAACGAGCTGGTTTGTAGATCATAATATGTCTGCTCGTATTCCTCTGGCGTTTGGTGGTCCAGGGCGGAATGCAGGCGTTCGTTGTTGTACCAGTGGACCCACTCGAAGACGATTTCCATGACGTCGGTTTCGGTCTTCAACGCCCCGCTGCGGAACGGTGAATCCTTCGCAACGGCCTCGTTCTTGAACAACCCCATCACGGTCTCGGCTGCTGCGTTGTCATAGGCGTCACCAACGCTGCCAATGGACGGTTGTAGGCCCTCCAAGGCCAGGGTGTCGGTGTACCGGATCGAGGTGTACTGGCTTCCGGCATCGCTGTGGTGAATTAGTCCCGTCGGTGCCGGGCGGCTGGTGTGTTCGCGCCGCCACAAGGCCATCCGCAGGCAGTGTTCGACAAACGCGGTGTCCTTGACGGTTGAAGTTTCCCAGCCGAGGATCGCCCGGGAATACAGGTCGATGACCAGGGCAACGTAGACGAATCCGGAGTAGACCGGGACGTACGTAAAATCAGTGACCCAGATCTGGTTCGGAGCCGCGGCGGTGAAGTCCCGGTTCACCAGGTCCCCGGCACGGCGGCCGTCCTTGCCGGGGATGGTGGTGCGGGTCTTGCGGCCTCTGACGAGCCCGTTCATGCCTTCTTCGCGCATGAGCCGGTCCACGGTGTGTTTGGAGGCTTCCGGGAAGCCGTTACGGCGCAGCCACTGTGTCATTTTCCGCCGTCCGTAGATGATCTCGGGACGGGGGCGTCCCTTCGCGTCGGGGACTTTCACAGCACGAAGTGCATCGGTGAGGCGGGCGTCTTCGATGGTGCGCAGGGCTGGAAGGCGTTTCTTCCACGCCCGGTAGGTTCGTGCGGCGACCCGCACGCCCTGCTCCCGCAGGACGGCACAGATCGACTCGACCGCGTAACCTTCAGCGCGCATTTCGTCGATGAATCGACAGATCAACGGCGGCGAGGGTCGAGCTCCCTCGCGAAGAAAATCGAGGCCTGTTTCAGGATCTCGTTAGACTCTTTCAAGTCCCGCACCTCAGCCCGGAGCCGCTTGATTTCCTCCAACTCATCAGTGCTTGGTCCGGTCTTCTCACCGGCATCGATCTGAGCCTGGACAACCCAGCGCCGGAGCGATTCAGGGCCCACCCCGAGCTTCGGGGCCAGTGCCTTGCAGGCAGCATAGACAGACGGGTATTCGGACAACCGATCCATGGTCATGCGCACTGCACGGTCACGAACTTCGGGCGGGAACTGCTTGGGCATAGTCACTATCTTTCTCACAGAAGATAGCGGCATCAAACCCGGGACGGTTCACTATAACTGCCGTCAGTGATTGCGGCGTATGCCTTTTACCTAGTCTTTTTTGTCGGGATCCTCGCCGCAGATCACTTCGTTCCACGGCCGGTACGTCCATGTCAGTTTGTCCGTGGGCAAGGAGGCAGAACCGTTGGTGCGCGTTCGGGTGGTGGTGATGGTGAAGCCTTCCTGGCCACCAGTTTCAGGCACGCACTTCTCCGCTTCGTTGTAAACGGTCTCGGGCTCAGTTTTGTTGTAGGGATCAGTCGATGAAACAGTGACGTTCCACTTCTTGGTACCCCACAGCACGGAAACAACCTCGGAATCCGTGACGTAAGTTTGGATCAGGACCGGTTTGTCAGTGGTGTTGCGCCATTTCATATCGATCTGGCCTGACCACAAGGTGGCTTCACGTCCGGCGGGGTATCGATCAAACCATCGGGAGTGTGGACGGTGCTCCACGTCATCCATGCCGCCCAAGAATCCCACGTTGAACAACTGCGTGGAGATTTGGGACAGGCCGCCGCCCACGGCGGTAGTGGAGAAGCCGTCCTCGACAACGCCGGACTCAAAAAATCCGTTAGCGGTGGTGATAGGGCCCAAAGCGTTTTCGAGGGAGAATACTTCGCCGGGCTGAACAATTACGCCGGTGACCTTCTTAGCGCCAGCAACAAGGTTCTTGGTGCGAGTGGAATCGTACGTGGGGTACGGCGTTGCGAACTCCACGATCTTCTTGGTCAGACCCCAGCTCTTCACTTCAGCTGTGGTGACTTCGGGCTGTACCTCCGTGAAGGCGACGCTGGCGGTTCGGGCCTCAGTGGTGCTGGCTTCGAGCACTTTGCTGTTCAAGCCAGTGTTGTCGATCGCGCGTCCAGTCCGACTAGCCACGACTACAGGCACTTGGTTTTTGAAGACCACACTGGCGTCCCGCGCCGTCGACTTTAAGCTGGAATTTGCTGCGATCACCGCGTTGGTCAGTTTGTTGTTGCCGACCACCAAGCTGACCTTGGAATCCTCGGTGGTGAAGGCTGAGGCGTTGGCCAATGCGTTAGGAGTCAGAACAGCGTTGTAAGCACCAGCCTTCACGGTGATATTTCCGCTGACCAAGGCTTCGGCTTGTTCGCGAGCATCAGTGAAAGCGGATGCTGGCATCTTGGGATCCACAGTCTCAGTGACGGCCTCAACTTCGCGTGATTCGTTGCGCCACTCGCTCGCCACTGCCTCTTCGGTTTTCTCGAGATCTACGGAGACGCCGTCGGTTGGCTCGTCGAAGACAACTTTTCCGTTGGAGAAGGAGAGCTTGCCCTCTTTCGGATCACGATTCAAGGTTTCCGCAGCGGTTTCAAGCGCGTTGCCCAGGACCGCAGTATCTGCGGAGGTCTTCAGCGGTATGTTGGTGCCGCCGAACACCCGTTGGTACAGAGCCACTGGGTCCAAAGTGAATCCGGTTAATCCGTCGAGGGTTCCTTCGTAGTCCAAGCCCAGTCCCGCTTTTTCAGGTGTCAGAGCGACGCGATCGTCTCCGGAAACCACCATGACCTTTTCTTGGAGCTCGTCCCCAAACGACTCCTTGAGCGCCGAGAGCGCAGCCGCATAGGACAATCCGCCAACTTCGACGCCTTCAACCTGGGCATCGCGTGGAACTTGATCTTGGAGCGCATACGCCGCGCCACCATAACCACAGGCTACGAGCACCACGGCGGCGCTCGAGATGATCCAGGCCTTCTTCTTCGACTTCGCGGAGCCCTTGCTCGCGGACGAAGTGGAATCTGACGTGTTCTTTGCAGTCATGCTGGTGTTAACAATCCATGTAGAGGAAACGGCTCTGAGCCCTGTTGCTCCAAGAATAGGACTTTCTGCGCCCTAGAAACGTTGCACGCCGGAGCGTCGCGAAATCGAGACCGCACTGTTATTTTCTGTGAGGCTCACAGATGGTGGCGGCTTGGCTAGATTCCCCACAACAACGGCAAGATGTCGAGGCGGCGCTGGCGTACGACGACGCTGGCTACCGCTTCGAGTGCGGGCTTAGCGCAGAAGGCCACACCAATGCCGGCAGTTTCGAGCATGTCAATATCGTTGGCCCCGTCGCCGACGGCGATGGTTGCGGAAAGCGGTACGCCGAACTCTTCGGCCCATTGCTTCACGTAGCGGGCTTTAGCGGCACGGTCCACGATTTCGCCGACCACACGACCAGTGAGGTGACCGTCCACGATCTCGAGCTCGTTCGCGGCAAAGGCGTCCAAACCAATCTTTTCGGCCAACGGTGCCAACACCTGGTTGAATCCACCGGACACCGCCACCAGCTTGTTGTTCTGCAAGTGCAGCGCTTGCGCCAGTTGGAAGGCGCCGGGTGTGAACTCCACGCGTTCCACCACCTCAGCGATGATGCTTTCCGGAAGTCCGGCGAGCGTTGCGACGCGTTCACGCAAGCTTTGCGCAAAATCAAGTTCACCGCGCATTGCGGCTTCCGTGACAGCCGCAACCTCTGCTTCTTTGCCAGCGTGGGAGGCCAGCATTTCAATCACTTCTTGTTCAATCAGCGTGGAGTCAACGTCCGTGACTACCAGCACCTTCTCTGCAGCCAGAAGGCTCGTGGGAACCTTAGCGAAGCCGTCGTAATGCGAGCCTGAGCCGGCGCCCACGGAATCTTCGCCAACCCCGAACGGAGCGAGAGCCGCAGCGATCTGCTCGTCGTGAGCGGCGGCGTCGTAATCCCAGCGGGATCCGGAAATTTCACCAGACTCGGAAATCTTCCAGGCAACCACGGACTGGGGGAGGGCTGAGGACTCGGACAAGTGATTTTGGCTCATGAAAGTATTCTCCAGTGCGCGCAACAGGCAAGAAAGATTTATGACCCGCTCCACAAAATTTCGCGGTAACGGTGCTCTCTAGCCTACTGTTTTGAACATGGTGCAAGTGCTTGAGTTCGTAGACGTTGATGTGGTCCGTGGCCACAAAGAGATTTTGAAGAAGTTTTCGTGGGAAGTAGACGAAGGTGAACGTTGGGTAGTTCTAGGCCCTAACGGCGCCGGAAAGACCACGCTCCTTCAGCTGGCTTCCACGCGCATGCACCCCACCCGGGGCACGGTTTCCGTGTTTGAAGAGCAGCTGGGCAAGGTGGATGTCTTCGAGCTTCGCCCGCTGATCGGCTTGAGCTCGGCGGCTCTGCTCAACCACATCCGTGGCGATGAGAAGGTACTCGACGTGGTGCTGACGGCTGCCTACGGCATGACCGGACGCTGGCGTGAAGAATACGAGAAGCTCGATGAGCGTCGCGCGTTCCAGCTCTTGCACGAGTGGGGCATGTCCACCATGATCAACCGCAAGTTCGCCTCGCTGTCCGAAGGCGAGCGTAAGCGCGTACAGATCGCTCGCGCGCTCATGACGGATCCTGAACTGTTGCTGTTGGATGAGCCGGGTGCCGGGTTGGACCTCGCAGGCCGTGAAGACCTCGTTAAGCGACTGACCACGCTGGCCCAAGATGGTGCCGCGCCTACTTTGGTGCTCGTGACGCACCACCTCGAAGAAATCCCACCCGGATTCACGCACGCCCTCCTGATTCGCGATGGCGAAAAGGTAGCCGCCGGACCGCTTGCCGAGGTGATGACGGAAGAGAACCTGTCCACCACCTTCGACGCGAAGCTCCGCCTCATGCAGACTGAGGGACGATTCATGGCGGTCGCCGCCCAGTAATGGATTTTTGGCGCGAACTCATCATCCTGCTCGGAGGCCTCTGGGCGGGAACCATCAACACGATCGTGGGCTCCGGCTCCCTCGTGACCTTCCCCATTCTCGTGGCGCTTGGCTACGCGCCGGTCAACGCCGTAGTTTCCAACGCCATGGGCCTTGTTGCCGGTGGCTTCTCCGGTGCGTGGGGATATCGCCGCGAAGCGGCCTCCGTGAAGACGGTCCTGCTGAAGCTGTTGCCTGTGTCCCTCGTGGGCGGCCTCTTGGGCGCCTACCTGCTGTTGCATTTGCCCGAAACCGTGTTTGGTTACGTGGCGCCCGTTCTGATCTTGCTCGCCGTGCTTTTGGTGATCTTCCAGCCGGCATTGTCCGCCTGGGCGCGCCAGCGTGCGGGGGAGCGCAACTCAGATCCCGCTGACGCGGACAAGCAAAAACTACCCGTCCTGTTGTATGTCTTGGTGTTCTTGACGGGAATCTACGGCGGATACTTCACCGCCGCTCAGGGCGTCATCCTGATGGGAATCTTCGGAGTCTTCCTGCACGCCAGCCTGCAGCAGTCCAATGCCATCAAGGTGATCCTGTCCCTCGTGGTGAATCTAGTCGCCGCTATCTCCTATTTGCTGTTCGCCTGGGAGCGAATCCACTGGGAGGCCGTCCTGCTGATCGCGGTCGGCAGTCTGATCGGCGGTTTTGTGGGAGCCAAGATCGGCAGGAAGCTTTCGCCAAATATCTTGCGACTCGTGATCGTCATTCTGGGCACCGTGGCCTTTATCAACATGATCTTCAAGCTCATCAACGGCTAGACCCGCACCTTGACTACTTCGTTCTTGCCACCCAATGTGGTCCATCTTGAAAATGCCGACGATCCGCGCGTTGCCGACTATGTGGCGCTTTCCGATGCCGCGCTTCGCCAAAAACGCGACCCCGAGCAGGGGATCTACATCGCGGAGTCCACCAACGTCGTCAAGCGCGCTATTGCGGCCGGGCACACCCCGCGAAGTTTTTTCCTCACCGAGAAATGGCTCCCCAAACTATCGGAGGAAATCGCTCGTTTCCCAGAGGTTCCCGTCCTGATGGGCTCACCGGAGATCCTGGCAGAGATCGCCGGATTCCACTTGCACCGAGGCGCACTCGCCGCTATGAACCGGCCGGCAATTGCCGATGTTGCTGACATCCTGACCGGGGCTAAGCGAGTTGCGATTTTGGAGGGGCTGACCGATCACACGAATGTCGGTGCGATCTTCCGGAACGCGGCGGCTATTGGTGTTGGTGCGGTGCTGATTTCACCACAATGCGCCGACCCGCTTTATCGACGCTCTATTCGTGTCTCGATGGGAACGGTGTTTCAGATCCCATGGGCACGAGTCCAGGAATGGCCGGAAGGGCTGGAGAAGCTCAAAGAGGCGGGATTTTTCCTAGCCGGCATGTCCTTGGGTGAAGACTCCATCACGCTGGATCAGCTCATCGCTAAGCGCTCCTCGAAGCTTGCATTGATCTTTGGAACAGAAGGTGACGGACTAACGACTGAGACTGATCGCTTGCTTGATGCGCGCGTGACCATTCCCATGATGAATGGCGTAGATTCACTCAACGTTGCAGCCTCATCAGCCGTGGCGTTCTACATGACGCGGTAGCGTCACTGGCGGCTAACGCTGAATTCTGGGCTGAGTCCAATCGAACAATGAAGCCCATTACCTATTGCCTTTTGCGAACCGCCGTCCGTCAATGTGCGAGTCAAGAGTTCTCCTGGCTATGATTGATTCGACGGGGGACCAACTTGCACGGAGGAAACTATGAGAACCTCCACTAAGCAGGAGCTAGCGACGTTATCTCGGATGTTTTCGCCCGCCGTTATGCGGGAGCTCGGAAAATCCGGAACCTCCCCCCTTCTTGCGCGATTGCTGCGGGAAACAAGTCTGCCAGAGTCCCTCCCTCTGGATGCGACGCTCGCGGACGCCTTTGAACTGGCATTCGCGACGCTGAGCAGGATGGGTAACCGTGATGATTACGTTTATCGGACAGCAGTCACACAGAAAATAGTTCTCGGCAGGCATAGTCTGCGAACGGCTACGGTCTTAAATGAGGTTAGGGCCGGACGTTCAAAGGCTGATGTCGTAGTGCTCAACGGCACCTCCACGGCTTACGAGATCAAGTCCGAACGCGACTCTTTTCGACGATTGCCGCAACAGCTCGCGGACTATTGTTCTGTTTTTGCGTCAGTCAACGTCGTAACGAGTCCAAATCAGGTGGAAGCAGTCCTGCAGTTAGCTCCCGAAGATGTTGGTGTTCTTACACTCTCGTCGCGTTATCGGCTTCAAACCGTACGTAAAGCTGTTGACCGACCTGAACGCACATCACCAGTGTCGCTGCTCGAGACTCTTCGAATTGACGAGGCAGCACAAGTACTCTCGCTTCTTGACATCTCGTACCCAGACGTCCCTAACACCTTGCGATGGGGCATGCTACGTGAAATCTTCGCTGGCCTGGAAGCAACAAGCGTCCATTCGAGTGTGGTGCGCGTCCTCAAATCCACGCGCTCATGCGCCGGACTCGAGCCGGTAGTAAAGCGGCTTCCCGTTCATCTTGCTGTAGCAGTCCTGTCGACAGACCCATCCCCTGCCGCGACTCGGAACCTGAGCACGGCGACGTGGCAACCGCTCGCGTCCGTATTAGCTTGGAGTTAGGATCCGATGTATTACCCTTTCTTTCGGGGCAAGCAGTTTGAGCTCTTAGCGATCCGCGAGTCAGCGAAGGTGATCGCAGACGCAGGCTTTACTCCGATCATTGAACCTGTGCGTCAGACGCTAAGCGGCCTCCAACGAGCGCTCAAGGAACTCGTTGAGGAAGGGGCCACGGCTGCGGTCATAATTAATCCGCGACACGGCGACCACAGGAACGGAGGTGATCATCTCGCAGCCGACCTTCGAGAGAAATATGCCGACAATGATGCGATTGCCCCCGCCATACTATTGACCAGCGAAATGGGCCTGGAGGAGGCGCTAGCGAAAATCGCTCCTTACGAAGGCCGGTCCCTAACCTTTGTTCATGCAGGCTTTACGGACGGGAAGGGTCTGGCTGCCAAGCTACCCTCCGGGGACTTCACTCACGTTTTCCTTGATGCTCGCAACATCCTTTACCGGCGGCCATTCAGGGGCGGACGACGAATTTTGGTGGAAGACGGATTCGAGCGCAAGAAGAACGCTGATTATGGTCCCATCGACCGCTTTTCGGACCTTCACGTCACCTTTGAGGAACTGGGCGGTGATGGTTATGGAGATTTTCTGACCATTGGGGACCATTACACCGAGGGCGGTGGCCCAGCTTATGCCGTGGCGATCCATCTGACTTTTATTGACTCTGAGCAAGACGACGCGATGTTCGTCTACCACTTTGTTTCCGACTCGAACGACACCCCGGTCGACCCAGCGGGTAAGTTTGCACAGGCGCTCGACAAGCTGATCAGGGAAGTAGACCGTGAGGGGTCCAAAGTTCTCAACACATCGGCGGTGAAAGAGTTCCGCGATCTTCATGACCGAGGGCACTTCCCAGGCCTTGGTTTCGTAAAGAAATTGTCAATTAAGCATCATCTCGAGACACTCGCGGACTTTCAGGCAAATGGCTAGCCGGCGATGTTGCGCAAATTGCTTTAGCGACCGCCTGATTCGTGAAGAACTCGTCGCTCAATGTGACCCTATTGACCAAACCTGCGACTATTGTGGCGCATTGAATGTCCAATGTGTGGAGCCGGAGCGACTCGGCCAGTGGTTCTCGACCCTCATGGCGACATATGAGGAAGTCGACGAGGGCAAACCAATCGTGCAACTCCTAGACGAGGAATGGGGATTTTTTCGGGACTCAGGACTTCGTCCGGCAGAAGCCAAAGACTTGCTCGCTGACGTGCTCGACGATGGGGAGCTTGTCCGCAGGCTGTTCGTTCCAATTGAGCACGTTGGTGGGGGCAACCTCAAACGCTGGGAAGACTTGCGCGATGAGATGATGCACGTGAACCGGTGGTTCCTGGCCGAACCCATGGACATGGACCGAATCAAGGAGCTTCTAAGCCAACTGATTGCGTCACCTTCCACTCTCAGCGATCTGAAATGGTTTAGGGCTCGCCTACTGGGGGGCGACGCGCCCTACCAGGTCGACGAAATGGGTGCACCACCACCTCACCTTGCAGGACATGGTCGCGCGAACCCTGCCGGTATTCCATACCTCTACCTTGGTTCTACTCGAGCAACTGCGGTGGCCGAGCTAAGGCCGCACACTGGAGAGCTAGCATGTGTGGCAGAGTTTCAGTTAGGGAAGCCCGATCTGAAACTGGCCGATCTTAGGGATCCGCGAAGTCTGATTTCGCCCTTGTTCGGCGATGAAAGTCAAATGATCAAACTTCGAGCGGATCTGCCACTCCTAGAAAGGCTCGGTGACGAACTCACCCGCCCAGTTCACCCCCGAGGGGCACCTTATGAGTACATTCCTACACAGTACCTATGCGAATACGTGAAGACGTGTGGCTTCCACGGCGTCATGTATCGGAGCTCTGTCAGTAGCGACAAGGGTGTTAATATCGCACTTTTTGACCCCGAGCTGGCAACACCAATTAGCGTGGAAGAAGTTTCCGTTGAACGGGTGAGTGTTCAGATCAGCACACCCTCAAACGCATATAGCTAATCTTTTAGCTCATTGGTCTCGTAGACGCTTGGGTGCAACACTTCCGTTAGTCACTCGCTCGCCTTAATGGCAGCTGCCATCCCCAGAAGAAGCTTAAAAGTCTGGGACATGTGATTTGAGCGGACTCCAAAAGAGCTTGGCAACAGGCATTCAGGAGGGACTGCCGAAAGCAACAAGTATCGGCTATGGACGAGCCTTGCTACCTGGCTCAGTGAAAGCAGCCTCTTGCCCTTGATTTTTGAAACTTTCTCTCGATACGGTCAGTCAGATCATTTCCACCATCTCGATATCCTGGCTATCGAAGAGTTCGTGGAGAGCGAAGCGACTGTGAAGTACTGGGATCGGATCGGACTCTCCACTCAAGCGCAGGAACGTCCGCAGCCTACTTTGGGAACTTCTTTCAGTTCCGGAGAGTATCTGGTGACTAATTAAGTGTTGCGGGTATTCGAGTCGGAACTATTGAGGAAGAACCGATTTCCATTGTTCGGAGCTAAAGGATTCAAGTGTTCTTTCTGGATTCGTGAATAGTTTAGCGAGATTAACGTAGCGAATAAGCCAACACTCATATGATTTCTTGTCTCCAGCGGCGTCTGGTGTCCCAAGCGCGGAAAGGAAATTCTCCGAGACAGTAATTGAAACGTCTTGGAGATAGACCGTGGCGAGCTCCTTCGCCATCTTGATTAACTGGACATGAACGACTGATGGGATTTCGGCAAATTGGTTACCGTCACGAGCGGAACGTCTCCACAACATTTCATCCAGTAGTGCTGAAGCCGACTTGCGGCTGGGGCTGAATTCCTGAGCTTTATGGCGTTCATCCAACACACATTGCAAAATTGAATCATCCACTTCAACCATACTCTCAAGTGCCCTTATGGATATTCTTTGAGTAGACTCGATCGCTTCCCGCATTAGGGCTAATGAGATGCTTCCCGGAGATTCGTGGACGTTAATGTATCGAGATACTTGATAACCCCCGTCCCTTAGAGTTTCGACCAGCACCTGTCCAACCTTGTCACGATGATCGTGTAGCAATTCAGGGGCGATATTGATTTCTTTTCGGAGCTTCACCCGGTAAAGAAAGAATTCCTTGTCGCGATCGTCCTTTTCTCGCATTCTACGTAGCATTGACTCCAGGGCTGCCTCGTACGTTCCGATATGAAGTGCCTGATTTTCATGGAAATCAATGTATTTCGAAGTTTTCTCAGGCTCGTTCTTGAATGCCCTTTCTCTAATGTGCGCCCCCTCTTCAGGCGGAAGGGAGTACTCAGATTTGGGCCATTCGGACTCCGTCGACGTGTGATACCAAATTGAATCCAGCACTTGACTGTCCGTTAGAGCTGGATCATCTTCATCTCGAAGCCGAATGTCCGAACGGTTTGCATTGAGATCGTTCTGGCAGTACTTGCACTTGGGGCTGTCAGTCGTGGTCTGGTTATGATATTCCGCGGCTAAAAGGCAATTGCGCTTCCGGCATTTTTCGCATTTGAACCAATAATTATAGTTGAAGTCGATTTTGCGTTCAATAAGCATGAATTGAGAACCCTTCTTTGCTCTGTCGACCGAAGCGACAAGCCTCAAGTCAATAGACTTAGGAAATTGCATCCGTGCAACTACCGATAAACATAGATATCGTTAAATTGCAGTCGATAACCATTCGTTGGGGATTGTGACCGAACCTTCCATTCTGGGGCGACTAAGTAGTGAATGTCAGATGGCCCAATACGTCTGAATGATGCAGATAAGACGGAATGCACCGTCTCCAAATAGACACCGACTGTGGTGGCAACGGTGCGGAGCGACAGCCCACGCGTCCTGCCGGCTAGGATCTCTGCACGTAGTTGTCGGTCAACGTGGATCGTCGGCGACCAGCTATCCCGGTTGGGTGCGACGCCTTGATTCCATGCTGAAGTCGTAGGGGCGTCAGCTGAGTTCTGGTAGCGGCGATTACTCTAGCGAGAGCGAAGGTTGCAGGTGGATCCGCGTTTCCACCTGCAACCATTCCATAGGCACGATGAATGGAATGCCGCAATCTAGAATGTCGATAAGAACCAAGAGCCCGTCAATAGTGTCCCAGGCTAGGTCGCGGACTCTTGCGACGACTAGTGAGTCACCTGGACTCATGGCTTGTCGTGCAGCCTGCAGAGCTGGGCGATTTTCGATTACTAGTTGTCGATTGGTAGGCACTTCGAACAGCCGATCCCAGATCGACTGTAACGCCTCTCACAGGCGAGCGATAGTCGCCGGATCATCCGTCCGACGCAGAAAGCCAATGAGCGCCATGATCGTTTCTCCGTTCGACAAACCCTCCCATCGCTGTACCCAGATGGAAACTGACGGTGGATACTTTCCCGCACTTCTAGACCTTCGCATGAAGAGTGTCAATTGAACACTTCAGAAGCAATGATCGGGCTGGCAATTTGCGTAAATACATTGGGGTTGCAGGGTTTTTTCAAGCTAGCCAGCACCTGGTCGGGACCGTCGAAACGATGGGATCCTACGCGTTTCGCAGCCTTGAACACTATGTGACACTACATAATTTAGGTGCAATCTTCCGGCCCGCCGCAAGGTTCGGCGTGGATGGAATCCTCTTCAGTGAGCCTTGCGCCGATCCACTGTACCGGCGCTCCATCCGCGTGAGCATGGGAGGGGTCTTCCAAATTCCGTGGGCCAGAACTGGCCCTCTGGATAAGGCGCTGACCCAGCTCAAAACCTCCGGGTTCACAGTCGCCGCGATGGAACTGACCGCGGATTCAATCGACATTGATTCGTTCAACGCTGGCTCGCTCGACAAACTCGCGCTCGTCCTCGGAACCGAAGGCGCGGGCGTGTCAGAATCCACCCTGAAACTGGCGGACGTTGCCCTCCAAATCCCCATGCGAGCCGGCGTTGATTCGCTCAATGTAGCTGCGGCGTCGTCCGTCGCAATGTGGGAACTGAGATACCGGGGAACCGCCTAGCCACTGGATGCGCGATACGGGCTGTTTTCGTGTAAGATTATTAGCTGGCTCTGCACTCGCAAAGCCAGCACGTCCCCAACGGTCACTGGCAAAATCCAGTGTCCTTGACGCAAAGGTTTATAAATGAAGGCTGACATTCACCCGCAGTACGGCCCGGTTGTTTTCCACGACCTTGCCTCTGGCGAAAAGTTCCTCACCCGCTCGACGGTTTCGACTGACCGCACCATCGAATGGGAAGACGGAAACACCTACCCACTCGTTGACGTGGAAATCTCCGCTGCATCGCACCCGTTCTACACCGGTAAGCAGCGCATCATGGACACCGCAGGTCGAGTGGAGCGCTTCAACCAGCGCTTCAAGGGCTTCGGCAAGAAGTAAATATACTGAGGTAATGACTTCAAACGCCTCTTCGCAAGAACCTCAAAAACACCACGGTGGATTCAAGGTTCCAGGAGGCAAATTAGTCGTCGTTGATCTCGAGTCGATATCCGGTGTGATTTCGACTGCGAGCATCAACGGCGACTTTTTTCTTGAGCCAGATTCTGCGCTCGAAGATCTGAACCGCTCCCTCGTAGGGTTGAGCATCAACGCAGATCACTCGACCATCCGTGACGCAATCCAATCCGCACTCCCCGCGGAGGCGCACATGATTGGATTCGACGCACATTCCGTGGCGATGAGCGTACGTCGCGCCACTGGACACGCGACGCAATGGAGCGACCACGAGTGGCAGGTCATCCCGCCCACCGTCCTTTCACCGGAACTCAATGTTGCACTCGATGAAGTGCTGACGCGCGAAGTCGCAGCGGGAACCCGTCCGCCGACACTGCGATTTTGGGACTGGGACGCCCCAGCCGTGGTGATTGGCTCTTTCCAGGCCGTCCATAACGAAGTCGATCCGAACGCTGCCCAGGAACACGGCATCCACATTATTCGCCGCATATCCGGCGGCGGTGCCATGTTCATGGAGGCCGGAAACTGCATCACCTACTCGCTCTATGTCCCGCCGTCTCTGGTAGATGGCAAGTCCTTCGCCGACTCCTATCCGTACCTGGACGCGTGGGTCATGGAAGCCCTCGAACGAGTAGGTATCGAAGCCTTCTATAAGCCTCTCAATGACATTGCGACGCCACAAGGCAAGATCGGTGGAGCCGCTCAGAAGCGCTTGGCTACAGGTGCGCTATTGCACCACGTCACGATGAGCTATGACATCGACGCGGACAAGATGTCCGAGGTCCTTACAGTCTCGAAAGAAAAGATCTCCGACAAGGGAATTAAGAGCGCCAAAAAGCGCGTAGATCCTTTGAAACGGCAGACCGGTTTGTCCCGCGCGGCGATCATCGACGTCATGATGCAGACCTTCACCGAGCGCTACGACGCAACGCCTGCGGAGGTGGGGGAGTCCTCACTCGCTGCCGCCGAGGAGCTCGTGGCAACGAAGTTTGGAACCACGGAGTGGACCTACCGCTTGCCGTAGGGCAGACGAATGCTCTAGCCAGTGAAGCTTTGTCCGGTGAGCTCGCGTTGCAACATATCCAGTTCCTCAATCACCACGCGGCGAAGCGCCGCTGGTGCGTCCGGATGTTCTGACAGCCACGCGGTGGCATCGATGGCAGGCTGCTGATCGCCCTCCACACCGTGGGGGAAGAGCCCCTCAATGACTCGTGTGGCGTTGGACTGGGTCATGCTCTGCCAGACCTCTTCAAGGCGGGGCCAGAAGGACTGATAGAACGGCTGACGAAGTTGCCAGGACCCTTCCGCGAAGCCGGCTGCGACTGCACTGAGATGATCGTTGGACAGCTTCACGCCCGCGCCGTCCATGACGGAGAGGGCTTGAGTCCACGCAGTGGTCTTGGAGGTGGGATCCGGAACAGCCGCCAGAGCGTGCGTGCGGCTCACGCGGGCCTTGGCAGAGTCTTCCCTGGCAATCTCTTGCTCAAAGTCGGTGATGTCTGCTGCGCCCAACACGCTGAGGGCTATGAGGGCGAGCCACCGAAGCTCGGCATCCGAACGTTCGCCAGGGGCAAAGTCCTTCTCCGCCCCAGCCATAAGCTCGAGGCGGTAGATCACGTTCTCAGATGCTTCCGAGGCTGACTTCGCGGCTCGTGCGAAGGTTCGTGCCCAGATGCGACGAAGGTCCCCGGTGGTGCGTTGAGTGATTTCCCAGGCCGCGTCAACGAACAACGCGGCCACTTCGGGGGCGCGATCGGCCGAGACATAATTCTCGAGCGCGTAGACGGCGTTGAGGGTGATTCCGCTCAGGATGCCGGCTTCTGGAACCATCGCCCCGTGACGGGCGACGGAACGGATGAACGTGACCGGATCCAGGCGTCCGCTACGCACTTGGTTCCACAGGCTCGCCCACAACGTGGCGCGCGCCAGGCCATCGTTGATGCCGTTGCTGATAAACGAATCTTGTGATTGTTCGTCAAGCTCTATCAATGCGTAGGTCAGGTCTTCATGGTTAGGAAGCACTAGCGCTGGGCGAGGTGATCCCACAAGGTCCGGCAGCTCAACAGTCTCGCCTTCAAGACGGGCATCGATAGAGCGCGTGAGCTCGAGCCAACCGGCACCATCAGTGGAAGCATCAAAAATACCGACCTTCACCACATGCGGGCGAAGAACTTGCTGACCAGTGGTGGGATCTGTTGCCTTTTGACGCAGGACTGCTCGCGTCACTAGACCGTTTTCATCCTCGTCCAGTTCCACGCTCAAAGTCGACGGTCCGCTAGTTTTCAACCAAGCTTCGGTCCAGCCATCCATATCCCGGCCGGACGCCGTGGCGAGAGCTTCGAGGAAGTCCGGCAGCGTGGCATTCCCGAAAGCATGTTTGGCGAAGTAGGTATTTGCGGCGTCAAAGAAGGCGTCTTCACCGACGTAGGCAGCAAGCTGCTTGAGCACAGACGCGCCCTTGGCGTAGGTGATTCCGTCAAAGTTCTGATCAGCGGCTTCAAGATCCGTGATGTCAGAGACGATGGGGTGCGTGGTGGGGAACTGATCCTGCACATACGCCCAACCCTTACGGCGGTTCGCAAAGCTAACCCACGCCGTTCGGAAATCCGTTGCTTTATCCGTGGCCAGAGTGCCCAAATAATCTGCGAACGACTCCTTGAGCCACAGATCGTCCCACCACTTCATAGTCACGAGGTCGCCGAACCACATATGCGCCATCTCGTGCAAGATGGTCCCCGCGCGCCCTTCATGCTGAGCCTCAGTGGCGTGAGATTCAAAGATGTACTGCTCCGTGAAAGTCACCAAACCAGGGTTTTCCATGGCGCCGAGGTTGTACTCGGGAACAAACGCGGAATCGTACTTCCCCCACGGATAAGCCACCGTGAACTTCTGGTGATAGTAATCCAAGCCCTGCTTGGTGATCGTGAAAATCTCTTCGTGATCTACGTGCTGCGCCAGGGACTGACGGGCCGTGATGTTCAACGGGACGGTGAGCTCGGTTCCGTCCTGGGTAACTCCGCGCCATTCATCCGTGACCACGTAGTAGGGGCCAGCCAAGACGGTGGTGATGTAAGTGGACATGCGCTTGGTAGCGGCAAAGTGACGGGTAGACGTCCCGTCCTGGTGTTCATCGACGGACGTCAGAGCCTCGTTGGAAGCCACGTGCCACTCTTGCGGGGCACGTACGTGAAAAGTGAAGGATGCTTTGAGATCTGGCTGTTCAAAATTGGCGAACACCCGGCGTGCATCAGCTGGTTCATACTGCGTGTACAGGTAGGTCTGCTGATCCGTAGGGTCCACAAAGCGGTGTAGACCCTCGCCGGAGGTGCTGAAGACAGCGTGACCTGTGACGGTCACTTTGTTGTGGTCCAACAAATCCGTCAACTGGATGCGGGAACCCTCGACAATTCCGTCCAGCTCCTTTTCGGCAAAGGAGCGGCCATTGATGATGACAGAGTCAATGCCACCGTGAATGAAATCCAAGAAGGTGCTTGCACCTGGCTGATGGCATGAGAAAACCAGCGTAGTGATGGAAGGGCAGGTCTCTACCGCTGGATCGGCCGCTTGAGAAAGGTCCAGAGAAACGTCATAGCTTTCGACGCTGACTAGTTGGCTTCTGAGGGCGGCTTCATCACGGGTCAGATTCTCATTATTCACGTGGCGATAGTAACAGTCGCCTCTGGGCTAAGCCGGAAAGGCCAACCGCACAGCGCCTAAAGACACCAGCATCAACGCGGCCCAAGAAATTAGCGCAGCGAGAGCACTTCGACCGCCAGTGCGCGCAAGGGAAGGAAGATCAATCCCAAAACCCAGACCCACCAGGGCGCTTCCTAAGAGGACTTCCTGCGCCATCTGCAGCACGGGCAACAACTCAGGTGGAACCACGCCCAAGGAGCGCAGCGCGAAAGCCAACAGGAATCCCACGATGAACAATGGCACCAGCGGCGGACGCTTGCCATTGCGAGTATCACCAGTGGCGCTGGAACCGGAGGCTCCTCCGGAAACCGAGCTGCGTCGTCGTCCTGGAAGTGAAGCCAACGTGGCGATCGGAGCCAATGTCAGCACTCGAACCAACTTCACAAGCACCGCCATACTCAAGGCAACCGCCCCGGCGGTAGCGCCCGCAGCCACAACCTGGCCCACATCATGAACGGAGGCACCCACCCACCAACCGAACTCCTGAGCAGACAATCCCACGAAACCGTTCAGCAGCGGGAGCACAAAGATCGCCAAGGTCCCGCATAACGTCACAAGCGCCACGGGCAACGGCGCATCCTTCTCCGTTCCGCGTGCTTGAGAAACCGCCCCAATAGCGCTGGCGCCGCAGACCGCAAAGCCGCTCGCCAGCAAGAATGGCTCATCACCAGGCAATCGAAATGCCTTAGCGATTCCATATGTCATCCCGAAAGCCAAAATGACGAGAGCCAAAATTGACAGGACGGAGACTACTCCGAGGGCCAAAACGTCCGCGAAAACAAGCTGAAAACCAAGAAATGCAATACCCAGTCGCATCAAACGCTTACCGGCAAAAGACATTCCCGGGCGCAAAGAAGCGCGCCACCGAGCGAAATAAGGAACGAAAGCAATAACATTGGAGGCAAGCATTCCCACGAGGACGCACCACGTCATCGTTGGGATCACAGGAACCACCTGATGAACAAGGAATGCGCACGTCACTCCAATGGCCGCGGCTATCAGCCCGGGCAAAATTTCACGCATGGTGAGTAGCTTGCCACGGAGTGGTTGAGTTTTTCTTGCTGCGCGACTTCATGACAAGGTAAGGGAATGGCAGATCTTTTCGAAGGATATCCGGCCGCTCAAGGGCGGTCCGCGGCGTGGGACGAAATGTTTGATCGCGATCATTCCGTTCGCCCCGCCTATTCGCACGTGGCTGCAGCTCTTCGTGAACTCGGCCCAGATGACGTCGCCGCTCGCGCAGACTCCATGGCGCGCACCTTCTTGGACCGCGGTGTCACGTTCGACTTCGCAGGCGAAGAACGGCCCTTCCCACTGGATCTCGTTCCCCGCATCATCCCCGCCACCGACTGGGATGTTCTGGAACGAGGCGTCGCGCAGCGTGTGAAGGCGCTCGAGCTCTTCTTGGACGACGTCTATGACCGCATGAAAGTAGTGGCAGACGGTGTGGTGCCGCGCAAGCTCATCACGTCCTCCGCGCACTTCCACCGCGAAGTCGCTGGATTCCGTCCCGCCGGCGGCGTGCGCGTACACATCTCGGGTATTGACGTAGTGCGAGATCAAGAAGGCACGTTCCGTGTCCTTGAAGATAACGTCCGCGTTCCCTCCGGCGTTTCCTACGTGCTGGAAAACCGCCGCGCAATGCAGAAGGGCCTCCCTGAGGCCTTCGTGCAACAGAACATTCGCTCCGTGGAGGAATACCCGCGCCGGCTCCTCCAGGCGCTGCGCAAAACCGCTCCGGGTGGCATCGAGGATCCCACCGTAGTGGTGTTGACGCCAGGCGTCTTCAACAGTGCTTACTTTGAGCACACTCTCCTGGCCGGCTTCATGGGCGTCGAGCTCGTGGAAGGCCGCGACTTGGTTTGCCGCGGTAACCGCGTCTACATGCGCACCACCTCCGGTGAGCAGCGCGTGGACGTCATCTACAAGCGCATCGACGACGAATTTGTTGACCCCCAACAGTTCCGTGCCGATTCCGTCCTGGGCTGCCCAGGCATTGTGAACGCGGCACGCGCCGGCAACGTCACCATCGCCAACGCGGTGGGCAACGGTGTTGCCGACGACAAGCTCATCTACTCTTACGTTCCAGACCTCATCAGGTACTACATGAACGAAGAGCCGATTGTCCCTAACGTGGACACCTTCCGCCTCGAAGAGAAGGAAGCGCGCGAGGAAGCCCTCGACCGCCTCGACGAGCTCGTGGTTAAACCGGTTGATGGCTCCGGCGGTAAGGGCATTGTGATTGGCCCTCAAGCGTCCAAAGAAGAGCTCGATGCTCTGCGTGAACGCGTGATCAACGATCCGCGCGGATGGATTGCCCAGCCCGTACTCCAGCTCTCCACGGTGCCCACCGTGGCGGATGAACGTTTTGGACCACGCCACGTGGACCTGCGTCCGTTCGCTGTCAATGATGGCGACGACGTCTGGGTGCTCCCGGGCGGCCTGACCCGTGTGGCTCTTCAAGAGGGATCACTCATTGTGAACTCCTCTCAGGGTGGCGGTTCCAAGGACACCTGGGTACTTGACGGTGTCAAGACCGCTTCCACTGAAGACGCCGATACCCGTGCGGCCAACCGTCGCGAACGAACCAAGGTGTGGCCGCTTGAAAGTGGTGGCCGTGGCGCCCGTAACCAGCTGCAAGAAGAACAACAGCAACAACAAGAGATTCAGGAGGTCCCAGGATGCTGAGCCGTATTGCCGAATCTCTCTTTTGGATTGGCCGATACATCGAGCGAGCGGATGGAACCGCTCGTATCCTCGACGTACATTTGGAACGCCTCAACCAGTTGCCGCAGTCGCAGCAGCGTGAAGCCTCGCAAGAGATGCTGACCATCATGGGATCATGGCCCAGCGATGAAGAGTACGGCTTGCAGGACCTGCTCCAGTACATGGCGTACGACCGCAAGAGCGGCGCGTCCATCGCAGGTGCTCTGGTGCAGGCTCGAGAGAACGCACGCCGTGCCCGCGAGACCGTATCTTCCAACCTCTGGGAAACGCTGAACACCACGTATTACGGTTTGAATCAGCAGCGCAAGGACGTGGTGGGCGCATTCCGCTTCTGCCATTGGGTCCTCGAACGTACCGCCATGATGCGCGGCTTCAGCGATTCCACCATGAGCAAGGACGATTCCTGGCAGTTCTTGCAGCTGGGCCGTGCTCTAGAAACAGCTGACATGACAGCGCGCATGCTTGCCGCAGTGGATACCCAGTCCAGTGGACTCTCCTGGGTCACCATGCTGCGTTCGGCTGGCGCCTACGAGTCCTTCTTGCGGACGCAGGGCGTGGCCTTTGGTGAGAAGAGTGCCGCGGAGTTCTTGTTGCTGGACCGCTGGTTCCCACGCTCGATTGTTTCCTCCTTCTCATTGGCGGAGGACTGCCTGATCAAGTTGGATCCAAGCGTGCAGCGTGTGGGCTTTGATAACGATGCCCGCCGTATTGTGGGCCAGGCTCGTTCGTTCTTGGAATTCCATCACTCGGAGAACATCCTGGATGAATTGCCAGAACACATGGAGCGTGTGCAGCGTGCCGTTGCGCAGGCCAGCGATGCTGTGACTCGCCGATACTTCTCGCACATTGCCGATAACGCTTGGGTTGGAGAGAAAGCATGACCCGCTTACGCATTCGTCACCGTACTCGTTATGACTATGACGGCCGCGTCTCGCTGTCCTACAACGAGGCACGCATGAGCCCTTTGACGGATAACCATCAAGTGGTGCTCGAGAGCAACATCAAGGTCAGCCCGCATATCGCAGTAGTGAGCAACTACCGGGATTATTGGGGAGCGCGCGTCACCGCGTTCGATCTTTCCGGTGCGCACGACTTCCTAGAGGTCGATGCCACGGCTACGGTTGAAGTGCACCGCGTGGAACGTGCTGTGGTCCCTGAAGAGACGTTGTCTTGGGAAGAGCTTGCGGCCGAAGACATTGTGGACGCCCAAGCGGATTACTTGCCGCAGTCTCGTTTGAGCGATCCTGGGCCGGACGTTCGGAAGATGGTTTCGGGCTTCCGCGACTTGCCCACGCCTCACGAGGCCGCGCACGCTGTCATGCAGTTCTTGCGCGAAAACATGGAGTACGTCCCGGGCGTCACCGGTGTTCACACGAACGCTGAGGGTGCCTGGCAAGAGCGTCGTGGCGTGTGTCAGGACTTGGCGCACGTGGGTATCGGTGCCTTGCGTTCTCTGGGCATCCCGGCACGTTACGTGTCCGGCTACATTCATCCCAGCCCGGATGCGGGGATTGGCGAAGAGGTAGTGGGCCAGTCTCACGCGTGGTTGGAATGGTTTGATGGCGAGTGGCGTTCGTGGGATCCAACCAACCACAAGGCCGCTTCTGACATGCACGTTTCTGTGGCTCGCGGTCGCGACTACCGCGACGTGACGCCGTTGAAGGGCATTCAGACCGGCGGTCGTCACTCGGCGCTGACGGTGTCTGTGATGGTCACACGCGTGGCCTAGCCTCATCGGATCTGGCAAGCGAAAAGCCGAACCCTCTCAATAGAGAACGGGTTCGGCTTTTCTGCGTTTCTGACGGTGCAGAGTCGCGACGGTTGGGTGAACCGTTCACGGATTTACCACGGCGATGGAACGTAATCCTTGATGAAGCAACCGTAGAGGTCAATGCCGCGTTCGCCGTCCACAATCGGGTGATAGACGCGTGCCGCACCGTCGATCAGATCCAGCGGCGCGTGCCATCCTTCATCCGCTTTGCGAAGCTTGGCGTCGTGGGGTCGTTCGTCAGTGATCCATCCGGTATCCACGGCCGTCATCAGGATTCGGTCCGTCTCGAAGAACTCCTCGGCAGCTGTTCGCGTCATCATGTTCAGTGCTGCCTTGGCCATGTTGGTATGAGGATGCCCGGCGCCCTTGTAACGACGGGAGAACTGACCTTCCATGGCGGAGACGTTCACGATGTACTTGCGCCGGGCTGGTGATGCGGCCAGCGCTGGGCGAAGGATGGAGTTCAGCAAGAAGGGCGCCGTGACGTTGCACAGCTGCACTTCGAGCATTTCGAGCGCATCCACTTCGCCGAGCACTTGCGTCCACGAATTTTGGGTCACGATATCCGGGATGAGGCCGCCGGCGTCGATTGCGGTTCCGGCGGCAATCCGGTCCATTGAGGCGGCCCCCGCGGTCATTGCCAGTTCAGCGACACGCTGCGCACGGTCCGCGCTGGCCCGGTCTTCAGGATTTTCTAGCGAGTACGACGACGCAGCGAGGCTCCCGCCGCTAGCCTGCGGTAGCGCTGGTGCACCAAGGTGGAAAGCGGCCGCGAGCGATCGAGGATGCTCTTGCGGTGGTGCTTCAGCACCCCAGATTTCCGGGCCGCCGTTGGCTGGATCGAGTGCGGGGGAGAGCGGAGTCTCTTCGCCAGCAAGCAACTGGGAGTAGGAACCGGCGGTCCGGCGTACCGTTTGGGCGGCATTGTTGATCACGATGTCCAGAGGACCTTCGGCAGCGATGCGCTGAGCAAAGGTGGTTACTGCGCCGGGATCGCGAAGGTCGATGCCCACGATCCGTAAGCGGTGCAGCCATTCCTTTGAGTCTTCGAGAGAAGCGAATCGGCGTGCGGCATCTTTAGGGAATCGCGTGGTGATGGTTAGGTGTGCGCCGTCGCGTAAGAGGCGCAAGGCAATGTGCATACCGATTTTCGCTCGGCCACCCGTCAGGACAGCTTTCTTGCCTCGGAGGTCGGCGTGGTCTTTACGGCGTGATCGGTTGGAGGCGGCACACTCGGGGCAGAGCGCGTGATGGAAGGCATCAACCTCCACATAGTCCTTCTTGCAGATGTAGCAGCCGCGCGGCTGAATGTAGTGGCCCACCGTGGCGCCCTTTTCGGCGACATCGTCCGGTACGGAGCTGTGCAGGTCGCGGCCGTGAGTCTCGTCATCTAGACGGTCAGCGGCACCCGTTGCCGTGCGTTCCATGGTCTCGCGATCGGCGGCCAGAATCGCTTCCCGAGCCTCACGACGGCGGTGTTTCTTCACGTCCTTGAACATGCTGGAGGTTCCCCGGCGCACCGCGATGAAGCGTTCGTCGTCGTTCTCTAGCGTGTGGATCTCCGAGAGAACTTTGAGGCACGCCTCGAGCTCGGTGCGATTAAAGGGGACGTCGTTGAAGTCGTCGTCAGTGAAGGTGAATTGCATAGCGCACCAATTTTACCGGTGGATAGCCGCAAACTATCCACCGGCCAATGGTGCTATGCCGCACTCATGCCGTCGGGAGGGCGATCTGGTCCGCTAGGGGAGGATGAGCTGGTCTTTGCTCAGCACGGTGAGCCCGGAGTCAGTGACCGTGAAGCCACGGGCGCGGTCGGCGTCGGCGTCGAAACCGATGCTCGCTCCCGGAGGAACCACTACGTTCTTGTCGATGATGGACTTGCGAATGCGTGCGCCTTCGCCCACGTACACATTGTCCAAAAGGACGGATCCATCCACGTGTGCTCCTTGGCGAACGGTGACATCGACGGACAGCACCGAGTTCTCGACGTGTCCACCAGAAATCACCACACCCTGAGACAGGATCGAATTATGGGATTCACCCTGGCTGCCATCTTCGCCACGGACGAGCTTGACCGGTGGCGAGTTGTGCTGACGCGTGTAGAGCGGCCATTCGCTGTTGTAGAGGTTGAACTCCGGGATGGGCGCAATCAGGTCCATGTGGGCGTCGTAGTAGGAGTCCAGGGTACCTACGTCGCGCCAATAGCGCTGGTTGGTGGGAGCTTCACCCGGAACTGGGTGCGCCGAGAAATCGTAGACACCGCAATCGCCCTTCTCGACGAAGAACGGGATGATGTCACCGCCCATGTCATGCTTCGTGTCTTCGCGCTGGTTGTCTTCGTGAAGTGCCGCTACCAGTGCGTCAGCGTTGAAGACGTAGTTGCCCATGGAAGCCAAGAAAGACTCAGGATCATCGGCGAGCGGTGCGGTGGTCTCCGGCTTTTCCACGAACTGCGCGATCCGGCGTGGGTTTTCAGGATCCGTCTCCACCACACCGAACTGATTCACGAGCCGCAGTGGTTGGCGCACAGCGGCGACGGAGGCGCTGAATCCGGACTCGATGTGCTCACGCACCATGTCAGAGAAGTCCATGCGGTAAACGTGATCGGCGCCCACCACCACGACGTAGTCCGGGCGGGCATCGTGAATGAGGTTGAGCGACTGGTAGATGGCGTTAGCCGAGCCCAAGAACCAGTCCTTGCCGAGGCGCTGCTGGGCCGGCACGGAGGCGACGTAGTTGCCCAGCAGGGTGGACATGCGCCAGGTCTCGGAGATGTGGCGGTCCAGAGAGTGGGATTTGTATTGGGTGAGGACAACGACTTTGAGGAAGCCCGAGTTCACGACGTTGGAAAGGGCAAAATCAATCAGACGGTAGTTTCCTGCGAAGGGAACCGCGGGCTTTGCGCGGTCCGCAGTGAGAGGCATGAGGCGCTTGCCTTCACCGCCAGCGAGAACGATTGCTAGTACTTTACGGCCGGACATTTTGATCCCCTCGTAGTGCATTCGGCGCTTCAATGCGCCGTTTCAAGCCAACAATCAGCGGGTTAACTTTGTACTTTTACACTATGACATGTTTCATCAACCGACTACGTTGGAAACGTGCGAACTGACATTGTTACCAAAGAATTCCCTCCCACCATTTATGGCGGCGCGGGTGTCCACGTGGCGGAGCTTTCACGAGTCCTTGCCCCCAAGCTAGATCTTCGAGTCCGCGCCTTCGGCGAACCTCGTCCCGAGGATTATCACGGCGCCATCGTTTCCAGCTATGCGGCCCCGTCTGAGTTTGATGCCGCGAACGCTGCTGTTCAGACGATGGCCACGGATTTGCTCATGCTCCAGGATTTCGCAGGAGCGGATGTTATTCATTCGCACACCTGGTACGCGAACTTTGCTGGTCACCTCGGTAGCCTTTTGCACCACGTCCCTCACGTCATTTCCGCGCACTCGCTAGAGCCGTTGCGCCCGTGGAAGGCTGAACAGCTCGGTGGCGGATACGCGCTCTCCTCCTGGGTGGAGTCCACCGCGTATCACGCAGCGGACGCCATCATTGCGGTGTCTGACGGAATGCGCCGTGACATTGAACGGGCGTACCCCACCGTGGATGCGTCCAAGATTCACGTGGTTCACAACGGCGTAGATACGGACACGTGGCAGCCAGATACCGCCACGGATGTCGTGGAAAGCTACGGCATTGATCCACAGAAACCCTCCGTAGTTTTCGTCGGTCGCATTACCCGCCAAAAGGGCGTGCCGTATCTCTTGCAGGCAGCCCGCCACTTGCCACCAGAGGTTCAGTTGGTTCTGTGTGCCGGTGCGGCAGACACGCCAGAGCTCGCAGCGCACGTCAACTCGCTCATTACAGAGCTCAAGGAAACGCGCGAGGGTGTGGTGGTCATCGAGAAGATGATGCCACGCCACGAGCTCATCCAGATCCTCACCAACGCCACCGTTTTTGCGTGCCCGTCCATTTACGAGCCTCTGGGCATCGTGAACTTGGAAGCCATGTCCTGTGGAACAGCCGTGGTCGCTTCGGCTACGGGCGGCATTCCGGAGGTCGTGGTGGACGGTGAGACCGGCTACTTGGTGCCACTCGAGCAGGTTCAGGACGGTACGGGCACTCCTTTGAATGAAGAGGAGTTCGTCTCCACGTTCGCTGCTGCCCTCAACAAGGCACTCGAGGATCCAGAGCGTGCCGCCGCGATGGGACAGGCCGGTCGACAGCGCGCCATCGAAGCCTTCAGCTGGGATGCCATCTCGGATAAGACCATCGAGGTCTACCGCGCCGCGCAAGAACGCTTTGCGGCTCGCACTTCAGAAAGCAAGTAAGCAGGCGCAAGCGCGATACTTACTGCTTAACGCAAGAAAATACGATGCCGCAGCGAGGCACAGAGCCCACGCTGCGGCGTCGTAATTCTTAGTTCTTAAGGCCTAGATATTAGGACTTGACCCCGCCCTTTTCCGACGCCTTGCGTTCAGCGCGGCGACGGTTCAAAAGGACCTTTTCCTCAATGGGAGCGTCCGCGGATGCGCGAAGTTTTCGTGCGTATTCGGCGGCTTGCTCCTGGCGGGTCTCTTCGGCACCGGTGGCGATCGAGGCACGCAAGTGATCATCCGTGAAGCCCCACGAGTCCACAATGTCCTGCACGTGTGGACGCAGTCGGCCCAGCAAGCGGTTGATGTACGGCGAGAGGGTACGTGCTCGCTGCATCGAGAGGCGGCCATTCATGAGGTACCACGAAAGGTTCTTCTCGATCAGGGTGAGACCGAAGACGTCGCGCAACCACGTCATAACCTGACGAGTGGTGTCATCCTCAATCCCCGCGATGGCCTTGGTGAAGGCTTCCCACTGCAAGAGTTCGGCGTGGGAGCGAGCCGCGGCAATGAGCTCGTCCTGATGAGCGTTGAACACCGCGGCGGCTTCTGCCTGTGGCAGCTTCGCGGCAGCTCGCATGTCATCGGCAACGCCTGCGATCATGTCCTGAACTCGAAGCGTCAGCAGTTCACGCTGCGTGCGCTCTTCCTTGAGGTAGTTCGCGGAGCGCTTTTCCGAGCCCGAATCCACCACGGTCTGACCCAACTGACGAAGACCAGAGCGGTTGAACACCAGGCTTTCGGCGCGGCGCACCATGAAGCGAGCGAGCACGCCGGCATCGAGGTGACGGAACTCGGCCGCGTAATCGCTGAGCAATCGCTTGGCGACCAACTGGAGGAGGACGTTGTTGTCACCTTCGAAAGTGACGTAGATGTCCAAGTCTTGGCGCAGGCTAGTGATGCGGTTCTCTCCCAAGAATCCGGCACCACCGCACGCCTCGCGGCACTCCTGCAGAATGTCCAGCGCGCCCCACGTGCTTAGTGGCTTCAGCGCGGCGGCAAGGGTTTCGAGGTCTTGGCGATCCTCGTCCGTGTCATGCGCGCCGGAGAAGACTTCATCAAACTTCTCAAGCAGTACTTCGTGGGCAAAGCCCGCGGCGACCGTCTGGGCGAGGCGCGGGATCAAACGGCGTTGGTGACGCTGGTAGTCCATGAGGACTTCCTCATGCGTGTCCGAGCTCGCGTTGAACTGGCGGCGCTGGTTGGCGTACGTGATGGCGATCTTCAAGCCCATCTTGGAGGCCGTAACAGCGGCGCCGTCCAAGGAAACGCGGCCCTGAACAAGAGTTCCGAGCATCGTGAAGAAGCGGCGTCCTGGAGACTCAATGGGGGAGGAGTACGTGCCGTCCTCGTCCACATTTCCGTAGCGGTTCAAGAGGTGATCGCGCGGGATGCGGACCTGAGTGAAGTGGAGGCGGCCGTTATCGATGCCGTTCAGGCCACCTTTGAGGCCGTCATCCTCGCCCCCGATTCCGGGGAGGAAGTTTCCTTCTTGGTCGCGGATATCTACGTAAAATGCATGGACGCCGTGGTTGACGCCCTTAGTGATGAGCTGAGCGAAGAGGGTTGCTGCTTTACCGTGCACGGCAGCATTGCCTAGGTAGTCCTTCCACGCTGCGCGGTGTGGAGTGTGGAGGACGAACTCTTGGGTTTCCTCGTCATATGTTGCGGTGGTAGCGATGCTCGCTACGTCAGAACCATGGCCGGTCTCCGTCATGGCGAAAGCGCCCGGGATTTCCAAGCTCATGATGCCTGGGAGCCAGCGCTCGTGGTGGCTCTGGGTTCCGAGGTGCAAGACGGCCGAACCAAAGAGGCCCCACTGGACGCCGGCCTTGATCTGCAAGGAAGGGTCCGCGATCACGAGCTCTTCGAAGCCGGCGATGTTGCCGCCGTGGTTGTCCTCGCCACCGAACTGTGCCGGGAAGGCACGGTGAACAGCATTGGAATCCACCAGAATGCCGAGCTGTTCGAAGACCCGGGAGCGCTGATCATTCATCGAGGCGCCCTCGGCCTTGTGAAGTTCAGGCTTAGCCGCGAGTGCGCGAGCCGTCTTGCGGACGTCTGCCCACTTGCCGAGCTGGAGTTCGCCGAGGAGTTCTTTGTTGATTGATCCGTGGGCCACGTCTGGGACGGGGATGGTGGATTCGTTCGTCACAGTCATCGGGAGACCTTTCGAGTTGCTTTGGTAATGGAGGAAATGCCGTAGAGCAGCCAGTCAGAGACTCGGCGTGCAAGAAGTTCTGCCGACGGGCGGGCAGGATCATGGGGTGATTGGCGCAGCCAGGATTCGCCGACAGAGCGAATCATTCCCAACGCACCTTCGGGCCAATAGGCGAGGGAATCGGCGGAGGCGCCATCGGCGCGGTTCGCGTGGACGTAATCGGCCATGCGCTCGTGCATCATCACGGTGAGCTCGGAGAAGAAGTGCGCTAGAGCGCGGGAGTCCGAGGTTTCGAGGTGGGCGGTCACGAACTCATACGTATTGGGTGAGCGTTCGGCTTGAGCCAGGTACGCATGCACCATGCTGAAGAGCGCTTCCTCAGGGCTGGCTTTGGACTCACCGGCGCTGATGACTGCTTCGCGAAGTTGATTGATGACCACTTCGCCCATTGAGTGACGCAGACCGTCTTTGTCACCGAAGTATCGGTAGAACACCGACTTACTGGTGTGGGACGCAGCTGCGATCTCTTCCATGGAAGCGGAGGGACCCAGCCGGTGGACGGCTTTGCGCGCGCTGGCAATGAGTTCAAGGCGGCGCACCGTGCGGTGCTGGTCCCAGCGTGAAGCGCGACCATCCACGGAGGACGGGGGCTGGGACGAAGATACTGTGGCGGAGTTCACGATACTTAGCGTATCAGGTACGCTTGGTTTCAGTTACTCACATCATACTGAACTTGATACGTTGGATTCGGGGGAATCGCTCCCGCACCCGTTGTCAGCCGTTCAGGCCTTCATTGCCGAAAGGGTACTCATGACCGAGCAGAACCAGACCCCAGCATCCGCCCAAACCGCACGCCGCGCCGTCGTCATCGGTGGAAACCGTGTTCCGTTCGCCCGTGCACACGGTGCCTACGCCAACGCCTCCAATCAGGATCTCCTCACCGCAGCCCTCGACGGCCTCGTTGCACGCTTCGGCTTGCAGGGGGAGCGCATCGGTCAGGTTTCGGCCGGCGCCGTGATCAAGCACTCGAAAGACTTCAACCTCACTCGCGAAGCCGCTTTGGGCACCGCGCTTTCTAAGGGCACCCCAGCTGTAGACGTTCAGATGGCCTGCGCCACCGGCATGGAAGCCATCGGCTCTCTCGCGAACAAGATCAAGCTCGGCCAGTTGGATTCCGCCATTGGTGGCGGTGTTGATTCGATTTCTGACGCGCCGATCGTGTTCTCTGACGGAGTGCGTCACGCCCTTCTTGAGGTCACCCGTGCGAAGAGCATTCCACAAAAGCTTGCCGCTTTCTCTAAGGTCCGCCCGAAAGACCTTGCCCCAGTGGCACCAGGTACCAACGAGCCCCGCACGGGACTTTCCATGGGCGAGCACCAGGCCCTGACCACTGCTCAATGGAAGATCACCCGCGAAGCTCAGGACCAACTGGCTGCAGCGAGCCACAACAACCTCGCCGCTGCCTATGACCGCAACTTCTTCGATGACCTCATCACCCCGTATGCGGGACTGAGCAAGGACAACAACATGCGTGCGGGCTCGAGCGTCGAGAAGCTCGCCACCCTCAAGCCAGTGTTCGGCAAGAGCCTCGGCGATCAGGCCACCATGACGGCCGGTAACTCCACCCCACTCACTGACGGTGCATCCGTGGTGTTGTTGGGTTCCGAAGAATGGGCTCAGTCCAAGGGCTTGCCTATTCTTGCGGACTTCGTGGACTTCGAAGCTGGTGCCGTTGACTTCGTCAGCGGTGAAGAAGGCTTGCTGATGGCACCGGCGTACGCCGTTCCTCGCATGCTCGCCCGCCAGGGACTGACGCTGCAGGACTTTGACTACTACGAGATCCACGAAGCGTTCGCAGGCACCGTGCTCTCCACGCTTGCCGCGTGGGAAGACGAAGACTTCTGCCGCAACAAGCTGGGCCTTGACGGCGCGCTGGGTTCGATCGATCGCAGCAAGCTCAACGTCAACGGATCGTCTCTCGCAGCCGGTCACCCGTTCGCCGCAACCGGCGGCCGTCTGGTGGCGACCCTCGCAAAGATGCTTCACGAAAAGGGCAGCGGCCGCGGACTCATCTCTGTATGCGCAGCCGGCGGTCAGGGCGTTGTGGCAATTTTGGAGGCACGCTAAATGGCAGATGCATATATGGATCTTGTAGGGTCCGGCTTCGGCAAGGTGCTTGCTAAGCAGCTTGGTTTGCCGCAGCCTCCCACGCTTCGCCGCTACGTTGAGGGCGAGCCGATCGCGCCAGGACCCGTGCTCTTGCTCGGCGCAGGCGCTACGGCTCAGCAGCTTGCAGATGTTCTGCTCGGCTGGGGACTGGATGTTCGTCGTCACTTCACTGACGGTGTTCGGTTCGGTGCGGTTCTTCTGGTCGCTGATTCCTTTGAGGCCCCGTCAGAACTGAGCGCGCCGGCCCTTGAATTGGGCCGCGCTGTGAAGTCGCTGGCTCGCGGCGCACGCGTCATCTCGCTGTCGAAGCAGGCGGCCAGCCAGGATGCACCAGCGGTTGCCGCAGTGCGTCGAGGCATCGAGGGCTTGGTGCGCTCGGTAGCTCGGGAACTGCGTGGCGGCGCCACCGCCAACGGTTTGTTCTTGGGCGACGGCGTGGATGGTTTCAACGCTTCACTGCTTGGCGCGTTGCGCTTCTTCCTTTCCGGCAAGAGCGCTTACGTTGACGGCCAGTTCTTGAGCGTGAGCACCACGGACAGCGAGGTGCCGGATGTTCGCACTGCCCAGTACGACGGCGCAGCCTCGCCTCTCGCAGGCAAAGTTGCGGTGGTCACGGGTGCGGCTCGCGGAATTGGCGCGGCCATTGCGCGCGTGCTGAAGCGCGACGGTGCCACCGTGGTGGTTGTCGATGTTCCTGCCGCTGGCGATGCCTTGACGAAGGTCGCTAATGAGCTCGGTGGAACAGCGCTGCAGCTTGATATCACTCGTGCCGATGCTGGTCAGGTGATTCTTGATCATGCTCGCGGGCGTCACGGTTCCTTGGACATCGTGGTGCACAACGCCGGTATTACTCGTGACAAACTGCTGGCCAACATGGACCAGGCCAAGTGGGACTCCGTGATCGCGGTCAATCTCGAATCACAACTGCGTATGAACGAGGCGTTCTTGGCGGCAGATTTGCCGGGATTGCGCGTCGTGACGCTTGCTTCGACCTCCGGCATCGCGGGCAACCGTGGCCAGACGAACTACGCGGCTTCCAAAGCTGGCGTCATGGGCGTAGTTGCGTCCACGTCTCCAGCGCTTGAAGCGCGAGGCGGCGGAATGAACGCTGTGGCTCCTGGCTTCATTGAGACGGAAATGACCGCCAAAATTCCGGTGGCCACCCGTGCTGTGGGTCGATTGCTCTTGCCATCGCTCATGCAGGGCGGACTGCCGTTGGACGTCGCCGAGGCGGTCTCCTTCTTGGCGTCCCCAGCAGCCAACGGAATCAACGGCCAGACGCTTCGCGTGTGTGGCCAGAGCCTGA